>NZ_JPIM01000007.1 GCF_000735195.1 Chloroflexus sp. MS-G | reverse complement strand
CCAAGGGGATGGTGAGGGTCCATCCTTCACACTGATCGGTATCGCTTATTGTATAATCAGTCAGCGTCGCTGAGGCGCGCTCGTTGACCCACCGCAGAGGAGTTGGAACAAACATGCCAAAGCGCACCGATTTACATACGATCCTCATTATTGGCTCCGGCCCGATTGTGATCGGGCAAGCCTGTGAATTCGACTATTCCGGCACTCAGGCATGCAAAGCGTTACGTGAAGAAGGCTACCGGGTCGTCCTTGTCAATTCTAATCCGGCCACCATCATGACCGATCCCAGCCTGGCCGACGCAACCTATATTGAGCCGCTGACCGTTCCCAGTCTGGAACGCATTATTGCTCGTGAAAAACCTGATGCCATTCTGCCTACCGTTGGTGGGCAAACCGCCTTGAATCTCGCAGTTGCCCTGCACGAAGCGGGTATTCTAGATCGATATGGCGTTGAACTCATCGGCGCCTCGGTCGAAGCTGTACGCATCGCCGAAGATCGCCAACGCTTCAAAGATAAGATGATCGAGATCGGTCTCCAGGTACCACGTTCGGGTACGGCCACCACTCTTGAAGAGGCACTGGCTGTTGTCAATCAGACTGGCTTCCCAGCTATCATTCGCCCTTCGTTTACGCTCGGTGGTGAAGGTGGCGGAATCGCTTACAACATGGAAGAATTTCGCGCTATTGTCGAACGTGGGCTTGATGCTTCACCGGTCTCGCAAGTGTTGATCGAAGAAAGTGTCTTAGGCTGGAAAGAGTTCGAGCTAGAGGTGATGCGCGACCGTAACGACAATGGAGTCATTATCTGCTCGATAGAAAATATCGACCCAATGGGTGTGCACACCGGCGATAGCATCACGGTGGCACCGGCAATGACCCTAACCGACCGCGAATATCAGCGGATGCGCGATATGGGGTTGGCTGTCCTGCGCGCCGTTGGCGTAGAAACCGGTGGCTCAAATGTACAATTCGCGGTTTCACCGACTGATGGTCGTATCTACGTCATCGAAATGAACCCCCGTGTGTCGCGCTCATCAGCACTGGCATCGAAAGCAACGGGCTTCCCGATTGCCAAAATCGCAGCCAAATTGGCTGTTGGCTACACTCTCGATGAATTACCCAACGACATCACCCGCGAGACACCGGCCTCGTTTGAGCCAACCCTCGACTACGTGGTGGTAAAGATTCCACGCTTTACCTTCGAGAAATTTCCCCAGGCCGATCAGACGCTCACGACTTCAATGAAGTCGGTTGGTGAGGTGATGGCTATCGGGCGAACATTCGCTGAGGCTTTCCAGAAGGCATGGCGCTCACTCGAACAAGGACGTGCTGGTTGGGGTGCCGATGGTCGTGATGTGATTGAACCAGAACGGTTGCGCGAGCGTTTGATTACACCACATCCTGATCGGATGTTCTATGTTCGCTACGCTCTCCAGAGCGGTATGTCGGTTGAGCAGATCAGTACCCTCACCAGAATCGATCCCTGGTTTATTTGCCAACTTGAGCAGATTGTCAATCTCGAAGGACGGCTACGGGCATTTGATCTCGCTACAATCCCTCCCGATCTGCTGCGTCAGGCCAAACGGATGGGCTTTAGCGATGCCCAATTAGCCCACTTATTGCGCGTGCCGTCAGGCCCACAGCGCTGGTCGGCGGAACTGGCTGTTCGTCAACGACGACTCGAACTTGGTATTCGACCAACGTATCACCGGGTTGACACCTGCGCCGCTGAATTCCCCGCCTATACACCCTATCTCTACTCTTCTTACGAGAGTGAAGATGAGGCCGAACCAACCAATCGCAAAAAGGTTATTATTCTCGGCTCTGGCCCTAATCGTATCGGGCAGGGAATCGAGTTTGACTATTGCTGTAGCCATGCCGTCTTCGGGCTGCGTGCGCTTGGCTACGAAACGATCATGATCAACTGTAACCCGGAAACGGTCTCAACCGACTACGATACGGCAGATCGGCTCTACTTCGAGCCACTCACCCTGGAAGATGTGCTGAACGTGGTCGATGTTGAAAAACCTGACGGCGTGATCATTCAATTCGGCGGTCAAACACCGCTTAAGCTCGCTCAGGCACTTGAAGCCGTCGGTGTCCCCATCTGGGGTACACCACCAGACGCGATTGATCTGGCCGAGGATCGCGATCGATTTGGCGCTCTACTCAAGGAGTTGAACATCCCCGCACCTGAGCATGGCAGTGCCACGTCGTGGGAAGAAGCCCTGACTGTAGCCCGCCGAATCGGGTATCCCGTCGTAGTACGACCAAGCTACGTCTTGGGTGGACGAGCCATGGCTATCGTGTACGACGATGCGGCACTCGAACGCTACATGCGCGAGGCAGTCGCCGCTTCGCCAGAACATCCTGTACTTATTGATCGCTTTCTCGAAGATGCCTTCGAGATGGATGTCGATGCGATTTGCGATGGCGAAACAGTGGTCATCGCCGGGATCATGGAACAAATCGAACTGGCTGGCGTACACTCCGGCGACAGTGCCTGCGTTATCCCAACCTATATGGTCGCCGAAGAGCATGTGGTAACGATGCGGCGCTACACCGAACAACTGGCCCGCGCCCTGGGTGTTGTTGGGTTGATGAACATTCAGTATGCGATGAAGGACGGGGTTGTCTATGTGCTGGAGGTGAATCCCCGTGCGTCGCGCACAGTACCCTTTGTCGCCAAAGCTACCGGTATTCCATGGGCGCAACTGGCTGTACAGTGTGCTGCCAGCGCCAAACTTTTCTGCGATGGCCAGATTTTTTATGTCAACCATCCGGCGCTTACCAATCCACGCCGCTACCGTCTCGCCGTTCCTAGTATCCAGCGCTTCCACGTCAAAGAGGTTGTGTTACCCTGGTCACGTTTCAGCGGTGTTGACACCCTGCTCGGCCCAGAGATGAAATCAACTGGCGAGGGTATGGGGAGCGGCGCAACGTTTGGCGAGGCTTTTGCCAAGGCCCAGATGGCTTGTGGTAGCCATCTGCCCACCAGCGGCAATGCGTTCTTGAGTGTGAATGATCGCGATAAAGCAACGCTGCTCCCGATTGCCCGTGATCTGGCGGCTCTTGGCTTCAAGCTCCTGGCGACCAGTGGTACCGCTGCTTATCTCCAGCAGCATGGCCTCGAAGTCAAATCCATCTATAAAGTGAATGAGGGGCGACCCAACGCTGTTGACTACATCAAGAATGGTGAGATTGCGTTGATCGTTAATACACCCCTTGGTAAGACCAGCTTCTTCGACGAAGCGGCTATCCGGCGAGCAGCAATTACTTACGGTGTGCCAACCCTTACCACCTTATCAGGAGCAGCAGCAGCAGTACAGGCGATTCAGGCATTGCGTACCGGTCAGTGGACACTTATGTCGCTGCAAGAACGTTCAGCAGAGGTATAGAGCGTTTCCCGACCATCACACCGGTCAGCACTGGTGGTCACCGCACCCGCCGGCGGGTACGGATATTCGCGAAGGGGCGAAGCGACGCTTCGCCCCCTGTCAGTACCGGATCGGAAGAATATTCCTCAAATATGCGTATGGCACGCCTGCACGATCAATATTGAAATGACTTTTTTCGCCCATGATTCCTCACTTCTCTCCTTGCGCTGAACCTCGTAGATCGCTATACTACCTCTAGCGGGCATACAGACACCTGTCACCAACCGCCACCTGGCAGAGAAACAGTATCCGGCAGAAAGGATTAGGCTATGAGCTTCCGTTTGCATGAAGTCAATCCAACGACCAGCTCAACCGGTAACACGCCTAACCGAATGCCTGAAATACCACCACAACCAAACAGTATTGCCGAAACCGGGTTATCAATGGGGTTTTTGACCGATCACATCTTGAAGGTGATCTACTTTTCAGGAGCAATTACCGGTCAAAAACTTGAAGAAACGGTGAAACTACCATTTCTCGGTGTTATTGATAAGGTGCTTGAGTTTCTCAAACTTGAGGAATACGTTGATATTATCGGCGCCGAGGGTGGTTTTAGTGAGCGATCGTTTCAGTATGTGATTACCGCCAAAGGTCGAAACAAAGTTCACGAGGTGATTGATCGTAACCAATACGCCGGACCGGCGCCGGTGCCACTCCAGCAGTATGTCGAAGTAACGCTCCGCCAGAGTATCGGCGAACTGGTTATCGATCAGGCCACCATTCGCAAAGCCTTTAGCCATCTGGTGGTCAGTGAGAAGATGCTCGATAAAATCGGCCCGGCAGCCAATTCAGCCCGTTCGCTCTTCTTGTATGGCCCACCAGGAAACGGCAAGACCACCATTGCCGAGGGTATTGCCAATCTGCTTGGTGGGTTGGTCATTATTCCCTACGCTGTCGAGGTCGATGGTCAGATTATCAAAGTCTTCGACCCCCTAAACCATCAGGTTGTGCAGATCAATGAAGTCGGTCACCCCGACCTGCCGCCGACGCCGTTTGGTTCAGCCGCCACCATTGCACCGACGACCTATCCTGATGCGCGGTGGGTGGTGTGTAAGCGACCACGAGTGATGGTTGGTGGTGAACTTGAGCTGGAACAACTTGAACTGATCTTCGATCCGGTTTCAAAGGTCTATGAAGCGCCATTTCAGATGAAAGCAAATGGCGGTCTCTTTCTGATCGATGACTTTGGTCGGCAGAAGTGTCGGCCACAAGACCTACTTAATCGCTGGATCGTGCCACTAGAAAAGAAAGTAGATTTTCTGGCTTTGCAAACCGGTAAGAAGATTCAGGTGCCGTTTGACGTGTTGATCGTTTTCTCAACCAACCTCAACCCGAAAGACCTCGTCGATGACGCCTTTCTCCGCCGCATCCGTCATAAGATCGAGGTTCCTAATCCAACACCAACCGAATTCCGGGCAATTTTTCAGCTCGTTTGTAAGAGCAAGCGCATTCCCTACAGCGATGATGGTCTGCGTTACCTCATCCAGGAGCATTACATGAAGGTTGGGCGCGAATTACGGGCGTGTCACCCACGTGATTTGTGCGACCAGATACTAGATGAAGCCAAATACCGTGGCATTCCACCGGCTATGTCGCGAGAGTTGATCGACCGGGCCTGTGAAGCCTATTTCGTCAAGTTGGGCTGATCGCCTGGCCAGATCGTGTCGTATCAGATTAACCCGTTGCCAGAACGAAGGGCACGAAGGAGGTTCTTTCCCTATGTCGCTGTTCAAACGTCTCGGTAATCAACCGCAACCAGAACCTGCTCCGGCTGCTGCCACGCCATCGCCACCCACAGCGGCTGCCGTCGCACCAGCTCCCCCGCCGCCCCCGCCGGTGCCAACTACCCCTACACCAGCGCCCACCCGCCCAACTGTGCAAGATGCTACGCCGGCCAACGATCAGAAGCGGATGCTTGAACTCTCGCTCTGGATTGTTGACCGGATTCAGGCCTCTTTGGGTAATCAGACCGAGCTAAAACGGTCGCCAGAAACCGAACGCCTCTTGCAAGAGCGGTTCGCCCGCATCTATCAACAGGCAAATGTCCACCTATCTGATCAGGATGTGAAAAAGCTCTTTGCAATGGTTTGCGATGAGCTGTTTGGCTTTGGCCCACTGCAACCGTTGCTCGATGATGATACGATTTCAGAGGTGATGGTTAACGGCCCCAATAAAGTATACATCGAACAAAAGGGGAAACTAAAGCTCACCGACGTGCGTTTTGCTTCTGATGAACACGTGTTGAAGATCATTGATCGAATTATCCGCCCGCTCGGTCGCCGCATTGACCGTAAGTGGCCAATGGTCGATGCCCGTCTCCCCGATGGCTCTCGTGTCAATGCAATCATTCCGCCGTGCGCGATCGATGGCTCGACGATCACGATTCGTAAGTTCTCGAAGAACAAGTTGAAAGTCGATGATCTGATTCGCTTCGGCTCGATGACGCCTGAGATGGCTGAATTTCTTCGTGCGTGTGTCGTCTCACGGCTGAATATTGTGGTCGCCGGTGGTACCGGTTCTGGTAAGACGACACTCCTCAATGTGCTCTCGAATTTTATTCCCGAAGACGAACGTATTATCACGATAGAAGATAGTGCCGAGTTGCAATTGGCCCAAGATCACGTAGTGCGCCTCGAAGCAAAGCCACCAGAGATTGATGGCACCGGACGGGTGACGATCCGCGATCTGGTGATCAACTCACTCCGTATGCGGCCCGAACGAATCGTGATCGGTGAGTGTCGTGGTGGTGAAACACTCGATATGTTGCAGGCAATGAATACCGGCCATGACGGTTCGCTAACCACCTTGCACGCGAATACTCCGCGTGATGCCATTGCCCGTATGGAGACGATGGCGCTGATGGCCGGTATGGAGATGCCGCTCAAGGTGATCCGTGAGCAGATTGCCTCGGCTATCGATCTGATCGTACAACAGACCCGCCTTGAAGATGGTTCGCGCAAAGTCGCCTACATTACCGAGGTTCAGGGAATGGAAGGCGATACTGTCGTCTTGCAAGATATCTTTAAGCTCGAAATCCTTGGGAAGACGGGTGAAGGAAAGATTATCGCTGAACTACGCCCGACGGGAGTGCGGCCTAAGTTCACGCCGCGCCTGGAAGCGCATGGATTCAAGTTACCACCGAGCATTTTCGGCGCCCAAATCCCTGGTCAGCGTGTTCGGCGCTAGCGTTCTCTCATTGTTCGACCATCCTCTGCGGGCAGCCGCTACGGCTGCCCTCCCCTTTTGTTATGTCAATACCAAACCATAGCAACCGGTACAATACCACAAGCTTGAACTAGAATGAGTGTTACCCATGAACGGATCGCAACTCCCTATCATCGTTGTAGGCGGTGGTCTGGGCGGCCTGGCTGCGGCCATCAGACTGGCCGGTCAGGGTCGCCGAGTCATTCTTTGTGAGAAGAATGAGCGCCTCGGCGGAAAGTTGAATATCCATCAGGCTGCCGGTTATACTTTCGATACCGGACCCTCATTGCTGACAATGCCGTGGGTTATTCGTGACCTCTTCACGGCGGCTAACCGGCGGATGGAAGATTACCTGTGTCTGGAACAGGTCGAGCCGACCTGTCGTTACTTCTGGTCTGATGGTACCCGCTTTGATGCATGGCAGCGATTACCACAGCTTATTCAAGAAATTGAACGTCTCAGCGCGGGAGATGTCCCGAACTTTTTTCGCTTTATGGCGCATACGGCACGCATCTACGACGCCGTCGCCGATCCATTTCTGTTAAAGCCATTCGATGGTCTCCGTGAACTGATTACGCCCTCGTTACTCCGCCATGCGCTTCGCATTGATGCACTGCGGAGCGTTGACACTGCGGTTCGTTCATTCTTTCGCAGTCCGTACCTGCGCCAAATCTTTAATCGTTACGCGACTTACAACGGGTCATCCCCGTATCGCTCCCCGGCTACGTTCAACCTGATCGCCTATATCGAGCTTGCTGAAGGTGGCTGGTATGTACGTGGTGGAATGTACCAACTGGCAATTGCCCTGAGCCGGCTGGCAACCGAAATGGGAGTAGAGATACGTCTCCAGACCCCGGTGACCAGGATCATGGTCGAACGTGGGAGAGCATGTGGTGTGCAACTGGCTGATAGCACAACCCTCCCAGCCGCAGCAGTCGTAGTAAATGCCGACCCACGCTACGCCTACGAACAACTCCTGCCTGACAGTAGACCGGAAGCAGAACGACTCGCTCGCCTTGAACCATCGTACAGCGGTGTCGTGCTCTTCCTCGGTGTCGAGGGAGACTTTCCGCAACTGGTGCATCACAATATCTTTTTCAGTAATGACTATCCTACCGAATTCCATGCGATTGTCCACGAACGTCAACCGGCGCTTGACCCGACTATCTACGTCGCAGTCACGTGCCGTTCTGACCCCATGCATGCGCCGCCTGGTCATCTAAACCTGTTTGTACTGGTGAATGCACCAGCCGATGATGGTCGGGTTGATTGGGATGCAGTAATGCCTGCCTATCGCGATCACATCATTGCGAAACTGGAAACAATGGGATTAAGCGGCCTACGCCAGGCTATTCGTTATATGCACCACTGGACACCTCACGATCTGGCTAAACGATACAACGCTGCGCTGGGCGCTATTTACGGTCCCAGCTCAAATTCACCCTTTGCCGCCTTTGCCCGTCCGCCATTGCGAGCACGCCGGATACGCTACCTCTACTTTGTGGGCGGTGGTACTCATCCGGGTGGTGGTATTCCGCTCGTCTTGTTGTCAGGACGAGCGGTTGCAGCACGTGTTGCGACAGATATACCGGTTTAACATCAAAAACTCTTTACACTTGCACGATGGAACGGGTAAAACGCTTAACGCTCTCTTAACTTTACGATGGTGCATAGCAGCAAGAATTGTGGTTTATCATCGTCAAATTGCGATAAACTACTTGATTTATGACCAACGTAGTGCTATGATATGGGCGAAGCCTCGAGAGAACATCAGAAAGCAAAGGAGGAACGAAACCACTTACGTGTAACCGAAAAGCAAGCGCTTCATCTCAAGTGTAAAAAGTTATCTGTGGGTAAAGTTTGAAGAGATGAAGCGTAAGTTCGGGGAAACCCCCTCATCAAGAGATTGAGAAAAATAAGTGATGAGGGTGGGGGAGACGAACAGACAAGCGCCAGGTTGCTGCTGAGTAACTGGATGCTGTGCGAGCTGTACGGTTACCTCCCAAACAAACTCACCGCGTTGGGTAAGAAGGAGCTGCTGTCCCACGCTGGAGGTGAGGAAATCCGATAGCAAAAGCTGGCCCGGCGCATTAATCTGCTGAAGGCAGAGCAGCTAAAGGAACTGTGCGGGTACGGTGGTGGACCTCCTCCTTCACACACTGATGAACTCTCGAGGTGGTTGGTCAAGTCAGGTCGTAGGTGGGTTGTAGGGTTACATTTAGTCGCGATGCGGTAGCTTAAGCTACCGCATCTCCGTTTTTACGGACTTTAGCCGCTATGCCATCGTCCAGCCGCCATCAACCATTAAGGTTTGACCGGTGATATACGAAGCAACCGGTGAAGCAAGAAAGAGGACGGCCGCAGCAACTTCTTCCGGCTTCCCTAGCCGACGTAAGGCGATAATTCCCGCGCTCCACTGTTGAATGGCTGGCGGTATCACCGTAATGAGGTCGGTTTCGATCATCCCCGGTGCGACTGCATTGACGGTAATCTGCCACGGCGCCGCTTCGCGTGCCAGAGATCGTGTCAGACCGATGATTCCCCCGGCGGCAGCGGCGAAATCGGCCTGTCCCGGAAAGCCAGATACGCCGTAGAGAGCTGCCAGATTTACAATGCGTCCGTACCGTTGCTGCATCATTGGGCGTAGCGCTGCGCGACAGGTATGGTACATGCCGGTAAGATTAGTCTGGATCGTTTGCCGCCAGCGCTCGCTACTCATCTCACGCAGCGGGCCATAATCGGCAACACCGGCACAGTTGATCAAAATATCAAGCTGCCCCCAGCGTTCCAGTGCTGCTGTTACCAGCACCGTACCACTGTCAGGTTCCCGTACATCGACGGCTAATGCCACTGCATCACTACCAATCGCCTGCGCTGCCGTTACCACATCGTAAGCTGCGCTATCGCTCGAATGGTATCCAACCAGCACACGAGCGCCGTAGCGCGCCAATCCACGGACAATTGCCTGCCCGATCCCCCCCGAACCGCCGGTAACAATTGCTACTTGTCCTTGAAAGTCGATCATGCAAGCATCCATGGTCAAGGCATGACCCAACCACCGTCAATCGTCAAGACGTGGCCGGTGATGTACGAAGCCCGAGGTGAAACAAGAAACCGAATCGCAGCGGCAACCTCTTCTGGACGACCAAATCGACCGATAGCGATAGCCTGTAATGCCCACGCTCGCAGCGCCTCGGGCACGGTCTCAACCATGTCCGTCTCGACGTAGCCAGGCGCAACAACGTTAACCGTGATCCCATCACGCGCCACTTCGCGGGCCAGAGAACGGCTCAAACCAATGATCCCTGCTTTAGCAGCAGCATAGTTGGTCTGGCCAACATTTCCTGCCAGCGCTGCCAGTGAACTTACTGATACAATGCGTCCGTAGCCAGCACGTTGCATCGTCGGGATCACTGCACGACAACACAAAAACACTGAGGTCAGGTCAGTGTCTATCACGTGCTGCCACTGTTCTGGCCGAAGCCGGGCTAGCGGTGCATCAGCAGTAATGCCGGCATTATTGACCAAAATATCAATCTTTCCCCAGCGATCAAGTACTGCCTGCACCATACCGGTTACTGCCTGTTCGTCAGCTACGTCTGCCTGATACGCAAAAGCATCACCGCCTGCTGCAACAATCTCGGCTGCTAACGCCTCGGCAGCACCGGCACTCCGCTGATAGTTGATGAGTACGCGGGCACCGGCATTAGCAAGCTCAATCGTCGTGGCGCGCCCAATCCCACGCGCCCCACCGGTAATGATAGCGACTTGACCGCGCAATTCCATACGACGCTCTATACCAGTTGCATTGCCGTGAGCGACTGTATATCTGCAAATGTTCCTACATTGATTAAGCGTGCGCCAGGAACGATACGCCGGATCAGGCCGGTTAACACCTTCCCCGGACCAATTTCAACGAAGGTCTCGACACCGAGCGCAACCATCCGTTGCACCGATGCGATCCAGCGTACCGGCGCTACAACCTGAGCAACGATTTCTCGCCGAACATCATCGGCGTGGTAGAGCGGCTCGGCTGTCACATTAGCAACCAGAGGGATGGTGAGATCATGGACGGTTGCATTGGTAAGCGCCTGAGCCATCCCTTCAGCAGCCGCGATCATCAATGGCGAGTGGAAGGCTGCACTAACCCTGAGAGGAATAACCCGTTTTGCTCCCCGACTTTTCGCCAGCATACTGGCGTGCTCTACGGCCACCACACTCCCACTGATCACCAGTTGGTCAGGTGCATTGTAGTTGGCAATCACTACGGTACTGTGGTCATGTTCGGTTTGGAGAGCAGCACTGACCTCTTGGCAGATCTGTTCGAGCACATCGGCGTCCAAACCGATAACCGCAGCCATACTTCCTTCATGAGCTGCTGCCATCAATTCACCACGTCGGCGTACCAAACGCAGGGCAGTAGTAAAATCGAGTGCACCACCGGCCACCAACGCTGAAAATTCACCCAGACTGTGGCCGGCAACGACAATCGGTTGTTCAAGTCGGTCTCCCAGCAATTCCTGCATCGCCGCCAGCAAAGCCATACTGGTTGTTAGGAGTGCCGGTTGGGCGTTTTCGGTGGCAGTGAGGTCAGCTTCCGGTCCACTAAAACACAACTCACTCAGTGGATAGTCAAGTGTCTCATCGGCCGTGGCGAAGATCCGACGTGCTGCGGGCGATACCGTGATCAAATCACGCCCCATACCTACAACTTGCGATCCCTGTCCCGGAAATACCCATGCAATGCTCATGATCTGATGCCTCTTCTTTCTTTGCTGACACGACCATTGCCTTCCCCTCCCCATCGTGTCGGCCCGCGTTCAGAATCGTTCTAGATCAGCGGCTTATCAGCGGTATGTCGTAGCCTTATCTAAAGCCCTGACGCCTTACCTCCTTCAACATACTGAGCGTGCTGGTTTCCCCCAACGTACCAGACCCGCCCCCCACGTAAGACCACCACCGAATGCCATCAACAATACATAATCACCCGCTTTTATCCGTTCCTGACAGGCAGCTTCGTAGAGGGCAATTGGGATTGAGGCTGCCGACGTATTGCCGTATCGGTCAAGATTGATCATCACACGCTCTGGTGGAATTTCGAGCCGACGAGCGACCGCGTCAATAATTCGCACATTGGCCTGATGCGGAATCACCAAAGCAATATTGTCAACCGTCACCCCGGCCGCCTGCAATACCTGTAACGCCGAGTCGCTCATCTCGCGCACTGCGTGTTTGAAAATTTCCCGTCCATTCATGTACACGTACTGTCGACCTTCAGCCAGCAACTCGGCAGTAAGCGGCATGCGCGTACCACCCGCATCAACGGCCATCAGGTCTTCCAGCTTCCCATCGGCACTCAGATGCGACGTCAAGAGACCGAGTGGTTCATCAGTGCCTTCCAACACAACAGCGCCAGCACCGTCACCAAACAGAACGCAGGTATTACGGTCATTCCAGTTGATATAGTGCGTAAAAATGTCGGCACCGACTAGTAATAAGCGACGGCTCACACCGCTCTTGATTAAACTGGTTGCGACCGTAAGCCCATAGACAAAGCCACTACATGCCGCTGCTAGATCAAACGCTGCTGCACGCGGAATTCGCAAGTTAGCCTGTACTGTACAGGCAGTAGCAGGAAATGGCCGATCAGGAGTACAGGTTGCAACGATGACCGTATCGATCGTAGAGGGTTCAATACCGGCCATCACCAGTGCTTCACGGCCAGCAGCAGTTGCCAGCGTGGAAGTACTCTCACCAGGCCCGGCCACTCGCCGTTCACGGATACCGGTACGAGTACGGATCCACTCATCGGATGTATCTATCCGTTGTGCCAGTTCATCGTTGGTAATCAGACGTTGCGGAACAGCCATCCCCCAGCCGACCACTGCTGCATAACGTTCCCTGCTCACCCTTATACCCTTTCTATCATAATCAAAGGCTGCCAGCCCGATAACCACGGCAGGCAGCCTTCTCGATACGCATTTCCCGACAGGAAATTCGGTACCAGGAATAGAGCTATTCAGCAGTAATGTCGAGTACCTGCCGGCCCTTATAATACCCACAAGAGAGGCATACTCGATGCGCCCGCATCAGTTCGCCGCAGCGTGGGCAAGACACCAACACCGGTGGGGTGAGGGCCAAATGTCGCCGCCGATTACCGCGTCGATGACGCGATACTTTTCGTTTTGGTACTGCTCCCATGATTGTTACTCCTTAATTTTGGTTACGTTGTCGTTCAGCCCATTCACGTAAAGCGGCGAAGCGATCATCAACCAGCGTATCGTCATCTTCAATCCCCTCCGATGCAACCGTATAGTTGACCGGTTGATCACGATATGCCGGCGCAATTGGATTCATCGGCAGATTGATCAGCGCGTAGCTACGGATCGCTTCCCCAATATCAATATGATGCAACTCGTCGAGCATAAATGGATCATCCTCAACGGGTTGCGGTAATCGGTGACCATTGACAACATCAACGACGGCGTAGAACTGATCACTGAAATCGAGGTCAAGCTCATAATCAAATAATTCGAGCGAACGGACACAGGTCAATGTCACGACACCATGCACCGTTACCTGGGCATAGACCCCTGCCGCAGTACGGGTCAGACGCACACGACCAGAAATATTCCGTAGCGTCAACTCCTCATCGAGTGGCAAAGCCGCTTCGCTAAAAGAAATATCGCGTCGTGCGCCTATCTCTTCGCGTAACAATTGCGCGAGATTGAATCGTAATGCAGTCATAGCAATCACCTGTGGCGCGCCGTGGTTCCGCCACAAGCGCCAAATTATAGGCGAGAGAGCGGAAGATTGTCAAGCACTTGTTCGGCGTTCTTCCAGCGCGTGTAAGCCATTACGCACACTACTCAACAGTTTACTCAGCCGTTCATCGAGTTCTTCAAGCACCTGCCGGGCATACGCATCGGCACCAGCGCGGATTTCGGCAGCTTCATGTTCGGCCTGTTGCAACAGGCGCTCTCGCTCGGCTTCGACGGCGGCCAGCAACCCGCGTTCGCTCAATACCTCCTGCACACGGGCCTGAGCAGTAGCCAGCAACTGTTCTTGTTCAGCAATGATTCGTCTGGCTCGTCGGATCTCTTCAGGAATAACCGTGCGCATCTGATCGATGATTTCGAGGATACGACCTTCATCGACTAAGGTTCGTCCACCGCTGAGGGGCAGCCGGAAGCCGGCAGCAATCACCTCTTCCAGTTCATCAATCAAATCATCCAGTTCGATGATGATCACCCCCTCTGTGCGAACTTGTCGCGTAAGGCCGCTACAACGACCGGCGGTGCAAATTCCACCGGGTCGCGTCCAAGGCTGGCCATTTCGCGTACCGCCGTTGAACTGATATGGGCAAATTGCCGACCGGCCATCAGCACCACCACCTCGATGCCTGGATCGATGGCCTGATTCACCTGCGCCATTTGAAACTCCGCCTCGAAGTCACTCGCAGCACGAAGGCCACGCACAATCGCGCACGCACCTACCTGCCGGGCAAAATCAACTGTTAGTGTTTCATAGCTCATTGCCTCTACCCGTTCGAGATCGGCCGTTGCAACGCGCAACAGATGGAGTCGTTCAGCAGTCGAAAAGAGCAGTTTTTTCTGTGGACGATCAAACACTGCCATAATAACACGGTCAAAAATCCGCGTTGCACGACGGGCAATGTCAAGATGAGCGTATGTAACTGGATCGAAACTGCCGGGGTAGATTGCGATGCGCATAGCTTACTGATCGGATTCTGGCGTCGTTATTGCTGTCAGTTCATAAATCGAGAAGCACGAGTCTCCTAGACGCCGAAACTTGATTCGGTGCAGCCCTGGATAATCATCGGCCAGTTCTACTCGTGGTGAATGACCGACAATCAAGAGACTACCTTCCTTTCCCACACCGCTTTTTGCCACAAGCTGCATCGTCATCTCGATCGTCGGGTCAGCATAAGGTGGATCCATGATGATTATATCATAGCGTCCGATACCGCGTTGACGGTGCAAGAATCGATCCACCGGCATGTGATAGATATGTGCCTGCTGTTCGAAGTGGGTATGGCGCAAATTTTCAGCAATGATGGAACAGACATGCGCATTTCGCTCAACAAAATCAGCACTATCAGCACCACGCGACAGACACTCAATACCGAGTGATCCGGTACCGGCGTAGAGATCAAGGACTGCACCGCGGATTGGACCGTACCCCTCGAGCACCGAAAAGAGGGCTTCTTTCACCCGATCAAGCATCGGACGAGTACCGAGGCCTTTCGGTGCTTTCAAACGGTGTCCCTTAGCTTTTCCGGTAATAACTCGCATGACTCTGTTGCCATCGTTATAACGCACAGCAGACGGTCTGTGATACGACCGTCTGCCCCACTGCACCATTGCCGTACCCCAATCGGATTAGCGCTTTGTGTACTGTGGTGCCTTGCGTGCTCGCTTGAGACCAACTTTCTTGCGCTCTTTGGCACGTGGATCGCGGGTGAGCAGCCCGGCTTGCTTGAGCGTCGGACGCAAGGTGCTGTCGTAGTCTAACAGTGCCCGGGCAATACCGTGACGAACAGCACCGACCTGGCTGGAAATTCCCCCACCCTTGACCTTTACCAACACATTAAACGTGTTGAGATGGTTTGTCAATACCAGCGGTAAACGGAGGTTATACTGGTATAGATCACGACGACCGAAGTAATCCTCCGGCTTCTTCCCATTGACGATAAATTCCCCATTTCCGGGGAAGAGGCGAACCCGCGCCACCGCAGTCTTGCGACGGCCAGTGCCTTGATAATAGCGCTTAGCTTCCATTCCTTCTCCTCACCACCTTGGCACCACTGGGGTGCTCTTGACTGTCTGCACACGGACCGCAATATCTCCCGCTTGCTACACACTGTTTTAGCGCGGAATATAAGGCTTTGGCTGCTGCGCCGCGTGCGGGTGGTTTGGCCCAGCGTAAATGCGCAGCTTGCTCAACAATCGGCGACCCATGCGGTTTTTGGGTAACATCCGCTTCACCGCCAGGCGTAAAATCCGATCAGGATGCTTTGCCAGCATCATCTTGTAAGGTGTCGCTTTAAGACCACCCGGATAACCAGTATGGCGATAGTAGATTTTCTGATCGGGTTTCCGTCCGGTCAAGACAATTTTCTCGGCATTCACCACGATCACAAAATCTCCACCATCAACTGATGGTGTGAACGTTGGTTTGTGTTTCCCGCGCAGCAGAGTACTAATCTGCGTTGCCAGTCGACCGAGCACCTTACCACTCGCATCGATGACATACCAGTCGCGCTGCACTTCTGATGGTTTTTGATGATAGGTCTTCACAGCACCTATTCCTCGTGTACGTAGGACGAAGATTGGGCAATCTTCGTCGAGCCATTTTGCCGTTTCGATGTCTCTACCCAGCGGATGAGGCCGGGTGGATAGCGTACAGCCGTTAAGGTCAAGCCATGAGCCGGTGCAGTTGGACCGGCCAGCCGCCGGTCACGACTCATGAGCACTTCACCGAACTGATCGACCGTCATTCGGTTACGACCAACCTGTAAGAGTGTACCGACGATCATCCGTACCATATGCTGGAGAAAAGCGTTAGCTGCAACTTCGATAGCCAGTAAACGCCGCTCGAACCATTCATACTCACCGATTCGGGTCCAATATATTGTACGAACGGTCGAACGTTGGGCCGGTGCTGCCGTTGTAAAGGCAGCGAAGTCGTGCGTTCCCTCCAGCAACTTGAGCGCTGCGGTCATTGCCGGTACATCAAGGGTTCCTGCTACATGCAGGGCTTGATGGCGAAGTTGTGGCAATGGCGCTGGCGCACAATCGATAAGATAGCGATATTCACGCTGGATCGCACTAAAGCGAGCGTGAAAATCTTCAGTTGCGTCACCGACATTCTGTACCGTCAGATCAACCGGCAGATGAGCATTCAATCCGCGCCAGATCGTTTGCAGATCATGACGGGTGGTCGTCTGCACATGAGCAACCTGACCACTAGCATGAACCCCGGCGTCGGTTCGGCCGGCCAGCACAATCCGACGCCGTTCCTGGGTTAATGCTTCCCACGCCGATTCCAGAGCACCCTGGACGGTACGAATATCGGTCTGCCACTGCGACCCGGCAAAGTCGGTGCCATCGTAGGCCAACAGTAGCACAATCGTGCGCATCAGACCAACTCGATCAAGGCCATCTCGGCCCCATCACCCCGTCGCGGCCCCAGCTTGGTAATGCGCGTGTAGCCACCGTTACGTCCGCCGTAGGTGGTTGGGGCAAAGGCAAACAGCTTCCGCATTGCATCTTTACTGGCCAACTTCGAGAGCGCCATCCGTCGCGCATGGGGTGTATCCTCGCGCGCAATCGAAATCAGCGCTTCTACTTCAGGCTGAACGGCACGTGCCTTAGCCAGCGTCGTCTTAATCTTCTTGTGTTCAATCAGGGCAATCATCAGATTGCGGTAGAGCGCCTTACGGTGCTCATACGACCGCCCCAGTAATTTTCCGGCATGTCGATGTCGCATGGTCGTATCCTTATGAACGCGCTGCCCCGTTTTTTGGCACTATGCGCGGAATATAACCTCGTTCAATCAATTTATCACGAATCTCTTCCATCGACTTTTGGCCGAGATTCCGTACCGACAACAACGCCTTCTCGTCCATTTGCAACACTTGACCGATCTTGGTAATCTCCGCCCGTTTCAAGCAGTTGTATGTGCGGGTCGAGAGATCAAGGGTCTCAATTGACAGATCGTAGATATGTGCTGGAATCTCCAGCCCATTGGTCTCCGGTTGCGTTGCCGGTTCAGCAGCTAGGCGATTAAAATTCGCGATAGTAGTATTGTAGTGTACCAGGACTCGGGCCGCGTAATCGAGAGCATCTTGTGGTCGCACGGTTCCGTTGGTCCAGACCTCGAGAATCAGGCGATCATAGTCGGTGGCTTGCCCAATACGGGTATTTTCCACCACATAATTGACACGCGGCACCGGCGTAAAGATAGCATCAATCGGAAACTCACCGAGCGGCAAGATGCCTCGCTGATCGGCCGATAGGTAGCCGCGACCTTGTTCAATCGTTGCGATCACCTCGATGTGTGCCTGATCATGCTCAAGGGTGCAAATATAGTGATCGGGATCAACGACCGACAGACCTTCTGGCAACACCAGATCGGCAGCCGTCACTACAGCCGGTCCCTGTTTTCGGATCATTGCCTGTACTGTTCCCTCGTGGCGACCACGCAAATGGATGCCTTTCAGGTTTAAGATAATCTCGACGACATCCTCGGTCACACCGGGGATAGTGTCGGTCTCCTGATAAACACCAGCGATGCGCACGTGGGTGATCGCCGATCCGGGAATGGCCGTAAGCAGCACGCGCCGAAGCGCATTACCGAGCGTGTGTCCATAGCCCGGATCGAGCGGCTCGATTTTAAAGCGTCCAAAGGTATCGGTTGCTTCAACAACCTCAATCTTTGGTTGTGCAATATCGAGCACTGCTACCTCCCATTTCTTTTCTCCGTCTTACAGACGAGAGTAATCATTACCGGCTATAGAACTCAACGATCAACTGCTCGTTAATTCCGGCCTCAGCATCTTCACGGCGTGGTAAAGCAACGACGGTACCCGAAAGATCGGCAGGATTGAGCCGCAGCCATTCGGGCGCACGATGTTTGTTCAAAACACCGCTATCGACGAGATTCTTAAAGTAAGTACGGCTCCGACTTTGTGGACGAACGGCAATAACCTGCCCAACCTTCACCGTATACGACGGGATGTTTGTTTTGCGACCATCAACAACAATATGCCCATGGCTGACCAACTGGCGAGCCTGAGCGCGGGTTGTGGCAAATCCAAGACGATACACCACATTATCAAGTCGGCGCTCAAGCAAGCTCAACAAATACTCGCCAGTTACGCCACTACGACGTGACGCCTGCTCAAACAGTCGACGAAACTGGCGTTCGAGCACGCCGTAGATGAATTTTGCCTTCTGCTTTTCACGCAACTGCATACCGTAGTCGGACAATTGCCGACGACGAGCGGCGGCACCGTGCTGTCCAGGCGGATCTGGCCGCTTATTCAGAATACGTTGACCTTTTTCGGTGATTCCGATACCGAGGCGTCGGCTAACTTTGCCGACTGGTCCTATATATCGCGCCATAGTCTTACTAATCCTTTATTCAGAATATATTCATCCGAGCAGCCAGTGACTGCGCTTCTATCTCAAACTGTGAGATGGGCGCCGGTGCTGCAATTGAGCAGACACACTACCACAACGGGCGTCCGGGAATAATCCCTCCGGTTCCAATTGTGGTCGTCTCACAGCGTACATTCAGTTGTATCATTCAACCACACCAACGATGAAACCGCACACGCTCCTACACACGCCGACGTTTTGGCGGTCGGCAACCATTATGTGGAATCGGTGTTACGTCGGTAATGGCAGTAATCTGCAAACCAGCAGCCTGCAAAGCGCGAATAGCAGCCTCACGGCCGGCGCCAGGTCCTTTAACAAAGACCTCAACCGAGCGCATACCGTTTTCCATTGCCTTCCGAGCAGCATTTTCTGCTGCCACTTGAGCAGCGTAGGGTGTGCTCTTCCGTGATCCCTTAAATCCACTCTGACCAGCACTTGACCAGCAGACGACAGCGCCCTGGGGATCGGTAATAGTTACAATCGTATTGTTGAACGTGCTCTGGATATGGGCCTGACCCCGTGGCACGTTCTTACGCTCACGGCGTTTGCCGCGTTGGCGTGTCGTAGTGGTCGTTTTTCCCTTAGCGGGCATGCCTCACTCCTTATTACAACTACTTCTTTACGGCCTTCTTCTTGATACCGATCGCCTGACCGCGACGGCCACGCCGGGTACGCGCATTGGTACGGGTACGTTGCCCACGCACCGGCATACCACGGCGATGACGGAGCCCACGATAACAGCCGATATCCATCAAGCGCTTAATGTTCAACTGCACCTCACGGCGCAAATCACCTTCAACCCGATACTCGCGGTCAATAATCTCGCGAATACGGCCTATCTCTTCTTCGGTCAGGTCACGCACCCGGCGTTCGGGGTTTACATTCGCTTTACGCAGAATGTCCATGCCGTTTGAGCGACCAATACCATAGATGTAAGTGATCGCAATTTCGATCTTCTTGTTGCGGGGAATATCAACCCCGGCGATACGTGCCATGCCAGTCCTCTTCGCTCCTGATGTACTCGGCCAGCTCCGACAAGGCTGGCGAGAACAGATCGCTTGTCCCTGATAACAGATACTCGTTACCTGTTGTTAGCCTTGCCGCTGTTTATGCTTTGGTGTGCGCGAGCAGATCACCCGAATCACGCCCTTGCGCTTAATCACCTTGCAATATTCGCAGCGCGGCTTTACCGACGCTCGCACTTTCATTTCAGCCTCCTTGCGGCGGCGGACGCCGCCGTGCTGCGTCGCGCCCCCTACTTATATCGATACGTAATCCGCCCCCGGGTCAGGTCATACGGCGACAATTCAACCAGAACCCGGTCACCTTTTAAGATGCGAATGTAATTCATACGCATCTTGCCCGAGATGTGAGCCAGTACTTCGTGCCCGTTATCGAGCTGCACCCGGAACATTGCATTTGGTAATGGTTCCGTGATGGTACCTTCCATCTCGATGACATCTTTCTTTTTTGACATACCCCTCCTAACCTACGGCTGCGCCGGAGCCAAATATGGACTCAGCGCCTTCAACATTGCCTCTGTCACGAGCGCGATCTCGCGTTGGCCATCGATCTCATGGAGAATGCCCTGCCGCTGATAGTATTCGATCAACGGCATCGTTTGGGCAAAATAGACATCCAATCGGTGCTGCGCCGTTTCAATCGAGTCGTCGCTTCGCTGATAGAGTCTGCCGCCGCAGGCGTCACAGACACCCGGTCGGTGTGACGGGAAATAGTAAATGTTGAAAATCGCGCCACAGGTGCGGCACGTCTGCCGACCGGCAATTCGGCGCAGCAGCACATCTTGTGGTACGGCCAGGAAGAGGACGGCATCGATCCGTGAGTTATGAACGGCGAGCGCCTCTTCCAGGGCTCGCGCCTGTTCCCGGGTTCGGGGAAACCCATCGAAGATGACCCCCGCTGCACAATCGGGTTGGCGAATGCGTTCGAGGATCATGCGAATCACGACTTCATCGGGTACCAACTCCCCCCGATCCATATAGGACTTAGCCAGCATCCCCAGTTCCGTTCCTTCGCGCAGCGCGGCACGAAAGAGATCACCACTCGCAACATGGGTCAACCCTGTGCGGTCGGCGAGGGTCTTGGCCTGCGTTCCTTTGCCGGCGCCCGGCGGTCCTAGTAAGATTACATTGGTCATGACTCGGCGCTCGCTCAACTTCAAAACCGTACATGATCGTATGCACGGTAGACCATCTGCCTGTCTCACAAAGACGCTGCCCAACCGGTACGCCGGCGAGCAACAATTCCCATTGTACTACACTTTTTTCGTTTGTGTGCAGCGATCAGCGGCTCAGAAATCCCTCGTAGTCTCGCATGATCAACTGCGCTTCAAGTTGACGCATGGTATCGACAGCCACACCGACCACAATCAAAAGCGCAGTACTCCCCAGACCGATTTGTACACCGGTAATCGACTGCGTGATAAACGGTAGGACAGCGATCAACCCCAGGAAGAGTGCACCTGCCAGAGTGATGCGATTCAGTACTTTCATCAGGTACTCTTCCGTTTTCTTCCCGGGCCGAATACCAGGAATAAAACCACCATTCCGTTGCAGATTTTCTGCCAGGTCCTGTTGCGTAAAGATCACAACAGTGTAGAAGTAGGTAAAGCCAACCGTCAACAGGAAGAGCAGAGTCATATAGACAATACCACCACCCTGACCCGTCGGATTAAAGGTGTTGTAAAAGAAACCAGCAATGGCATTGCCAATTCCTTCCGCACCGGGACGGTAGAACCACGATGCTACAATGCCGGGGAAGATGATGATGCTTTGGGCGAAGATCAGAGGGATCATCCCGGCAGAGTTCACCTTGAGCGGGATAAAGCTGCTCTGACCACCGTACACTTTATTGCCACGAACTCGGCGGGCATACTGAACACGAATACGACGCTGTCCTTCTTGTACCAGCACGATACCAACAATTGTCAGGATGGCAATTGCAATAAAGCCGATCAGGCCAAGAATGGTGCTGAAGTCACCAGCCTGACTGATCTGGAAACCTTGAATGATCAATCTTGGCAGACGTGAGACAATTCCACCAAAGATGATGATCGAGATACCATTGCCGATCCCGCGCTCGTTGATTTGTTCGCCGAGCCAGATCAACAGCATTGTACCGGCGACCATCGTGGTCAGCACGGTGAACGTAGGCAGGAAATTTGCGCCCAGGTCAAATGGCGTGCGGAATAACGATAATGCTGGATCGTTGTTCGGATTGATCGACCGTTCGAGTGTCAGCGTCTGACCGTAGGCCTGCAAATAAGCAAGTGGAATCGTCAGCCACAACTGATAGCGATTTAGACGCAGGCGTCCCTGCTCACCCTCTTTTTGCAATTCCTGAAGTGCCGGGATCAACGGTTGCAGCAACTGCATAATAATTTGGGCCGTGATATACGGATAGACCCCCATTGCCGCAACCGAAAAATTTTCTAACGCCCCACCGGCAAAGATATTCAGCAACTGTGCCAGTTGATTCGTAGCCAGTGCCTGTCGCAACTGATTGAGCGTCGCCGGATTAACATTTGGTACCGGGATGTGCGCGATCAGGCGAAACAGAAACAACATCCCCAAGGTGAAGAGGATGCGGCGCCGTAGATCTGGCAACTGAATAGCACGAAGTACAGCCTGTAGCATGATAGTACTTCCTGTCAGCGGCGAGAACACGAGGGTTCTCGCCGCTCTGACCAATTACGCTTGAACCTGGCGAGCGTTGCGCATACTGGGATTGGGGCCGCGCGAGCGTGAGTGGCGTTCGACAATCCAAGGGAGATCAATCGCCTTCCCACCGGCAGCCTCAATCTTTTGTCGCGCACTTGCCGAGAACTTATGAGCTTTAATTGTCAACGGTTGGTTCAGCTCACCGTCGCCGAGGATCTTGACCGGCATCCGCTTGCGGCGCACCAGACGGCGGGCCAGCAAGGTCTCTGGAGTTACCTCAACCTCGGTTGGCCAATCGGCCAGACTACCAACATTTACCACTTCATATTCGACGCGGAATTTATTAACAAATCCGCGCTTAAAGGGCATACGCTTGACCAGACGGTTCTGACCACCTTCAAAGGTACGATACGGACCAGGTCCACTGCGGGCTTTCTGCCCCATCATACCTTTACCGCCAGTCTTGACTTTCCCTGAACCATGGCCGCGACCGATCCGCTTGCGCTCTCGATGCGCACCTTTAGGGGGACGTAAATCGTGAAGTTTCATGCCTGCACCTCGTCCTCAACCTCCTCCACCTTTACGAGGTGCTGAATCTTAAACAGCATCCCCCGCACCGATGGAGTATCAGGTTTGAGTACACTCTGATTCAACCGGCGCAAGCCGAGCGCGGCCAGCGTTGCTTTCTGGTCACGCGCATAGCCGATTGCGCTCTTCACATAGGTCACGCGCAGCTTTGCCATTATGCTGCCTCCGTTTCCCGTCGTCTCCGGCGCTCCATCAGCTCTTGCGGCGTCATATCACGCCGACGAGCCATTTCCTGGAGCGAGGTCATCTCGCTTAACGCCTTAAAGGTTGCCTTCACCACATTCACCGGGTTATTGCTACCGTAGACTTTAGAGAGCAAGTCTTTAATCCCGGCTGCTTCCACCACCGGACGCACACCGCGACCTGCAATAACGCCGGTACCGGGTGCTGCCGGCCGTAGCATCACCTTAGTTGCAGCAAACTTTGTAGTGACCTCATGGGGAATCGTCGCATGAACAAGGGGCACGCGAATCAGATTCCGTTTTGCGGCCTCAGCTCCCTTGCGAATAGCGTCCGGCACTTCTGCCGCCTTCCCCATGCCAATACCAACGTGGCCTTTGCCATCACCAACGACAACGACCGTGCTGAAGCTAAAACGCCGGCCGCCCTTCACGACCTTTGACACGCGGTTGATCTGGACGACTCGCTCCTCGAGCTCCAGCGTGTCGGGGTTGATACGTTCTCGTTTCACAGTTCCTCCGCTACGCTGCCCTTAGGCAACTAGAAGTTCAGACCAGCTTCGCGGGCCGCCTCGGCCAGCGCCTTCACTCGTCCGTGATACTTATAGCCACCGCGATCGAAGACCACCTTCGTAATCCCAGCCTGTAACGCTCGTTCGGCAATCAGCTTACCAACCAGTGCCGCCTCTTGGGTTTTGGTCAACTCTGGACTGCCGGTCCACCCTTTTTCGTTCGTTGAAGCGGCAACGAGCGTGTGACCAACAGTATCATCAATTACTTGCGCATAAATATGGACGTGGCTCCGAAAGACGTTCAGGCGTGGTCGTTCAGGCGTACCAAAAACCCGCTTTCGGATGCGACGATGCCGGCGAAGCCGGAGTTCACGTGGTGTTCGCTGTCCCATACGATCCTCAAATACTGTCGCGATAGAGATTGTATCCCCTACCGCTCGCTAGGGGTGCAGGCTACGGCATAGCAGCCGCAGCCCAACCAACTATTTCGCCTTACCAGCCTTACCAGCCTTGCGGCGGATCTTCTCTTCAACGTACTTAATGCCCTTACCCTTATACGGCTCAGGCGGACGCAGACTACGAATTCGGGCTGCCTCTTCGCCGACCTGTTGTTTATCGATACCAACGATCGTCAGCGACAACGGATCGTTTGCCGACTTACGTTCACCGACAATGTAGCTAATGTTCGGTGGCGGCTCGATACGTACCGGGTGTGAAAAACCCAGATTGAGCACGAGCGTTTTTCCTTCGAGCTGAGCACGATACCCAACGCCGTTGATTTCGAGCGCTCGTTGCCAGCCCTGGGTAACCCCAACCACCATATTGTAGATCAGGGTACGGGTCAAACCGTGCAAAGCGCGATGCAACTTCCCATCAGAAGGACGCTGAACGGTAATGACATCGCCTTCCTGACGAATAATCATATCAGGATGCAATCTCTGGCTTAGCGTCCCCTTGGGGCCTTTTACCGTCACGAGATTCTGCTCGCCGATGGTAACCTGAACCCCCTTTGGCACGGTAATTGGTCGTTTTCCGATTCGCGACATGATACTCCTCCGTGCGCGTTACCAAACGTAGCAGAGTACCTCGCCGCCGACACGCTCGCGCCAAGCCTCGTGATCGGCAAGCACACCCTTCGGCGTCGAAAGAATGCTCAGCCCGAGACCACCGCGCACTCGTGGAATGTCAGCGCGCTTGGTATAAATTCGCAGCCCCGGCTTACTGACCCGTCGCAAGCCGGTGATAGCCGGCCGACGATCAGGCATATACTTCAGCGTAATCGAGATGGTCTTGTACGGCTTGCCATCATCGATTACAGTGTAATCCCGAATAAATCCTTCACGTTTCAGAATATCGGCAATCGCGATCTTCATCTTCGATGCCGGAATTGTTACAGTTGTATGGCGGGCCATACACGCATTACGAATGCGTGTCAGCATATCGCCGATAGGATCATTGACACTCACGGTATGCCTCCTCAACGATCGCGGGCGTCAGCATCACTCGCTTGCCGCACAGCACTCACCAACTTGCCTTTACGACGCCCGGAATGAGGCCCTTTAATGCATGTTCGCGGAAGCAAATGCGGCACATCCCGAACTTACGAATATACGCTCGTGAGCGACCGCAGATTTTACAGCGGTTGTACGCACGAACTTTGAATTTCGGCGGCCGCTGGGCCCTTACAATCCACGACTTCTTAGCCAAAGGATTACCTCCTCAAAATGCGTTGAACCAGTCAGCGTCCTGCGCTCTTAGTTCAAACTAATCACGAAATGGCATGCCGAGACGTTTCAGCAAGGAATAAGCCTGCTCATCATTCGGCGCACTGGTGACAATTGCCACCTCTAAACCACGAATCTTGTCGATCTTATCGTAATCAATGTCTGGGAAGACAATCTGCTCACGCAATCCCAGACTGTAATTGCCGCGCCCATCGAACGAGCTGCGGCTCACACCACGAAAATCACGGATGCGCGGCAGCGCCAGCGAGCAGAGCCGATCTAAAAAGTCGTACATGCGGTCACCGCGCAGGGTTACCATCACCCCAATAGGCATCCCGGCACGCAGCTTAAACGATGCTACAGACTTCTTGGCCCGTGTCACGACCGGCTTCTGCCCGGTGATGGTAGCAACGTCATTTACCGCAGCCTCGATAGCCTTCGCATTCTGAACCGCCTCGCCGACACCAACATTTACCACAATTTTGACGAGACGTGGCACCTGCATGATGGACTTGAACTTAAACTCCTCCATCAAGGCAGGGACAACCTCTTTTTGATACTTTTCACGTAATCGAACGGTCATAGCGTTTTCTCCAGGGGCTTGGCAGCAGACATCTCTTGTGCCGGCCCTGTGAACAGACTACTTATCGATAATGGCGTCACATGCCTTACAATAGCGCACCTTGCGCGGACGGCCTTTATGATCGGTTTCTTCCAGGAAGCGCTTACCGGTACGTGACGCCCGACCGCAGCTCGGACAGATCAGCATCACATTCGATGCATGAAGTGGCGCTTCCATCTCGATAATACCGCCAGGGCGACCAGGGCCACGCGGCTTCTGGTGCCGCTTGACGATATTAATCCCTTCGACAACAACACGGTTCTCTGCCGGCAAGGCGCGTTTAATCTTGCCACGACGCCCCTTATCTTTGCCGGCAATAACCAACACCTCGTCACCAGTTTTCACATGCATCACAGCACCTCCGGGGCGAGCGACACGATCCGCATAAACTGCTTCTCGCGCAACTCACGGGCCACCGGGCCAAAGATGCGCGTGCCGCGTGGGTTGTTCTCTTTCCCAATCAGCACCGCCGCATTGTCATCAAAGCGGATGTGCGATCCGTCAGGTCGGCCGTATTCCTTTGCCGTGCGGATGATTACCGCCTTGACAACATCACCCTTCTTCACCTGACCACCGGGTGTAGCAACCTTTACCGAGGCAACAATGATGTCGCCAACTCGACCGTAGCGCACCCGTGAACCTCCGAGGACCCGGATGCACATGATCTCTTTCGCCCCGGTATTATCGGCAACCTTCAGCCGTGTCTGAGGCTGGATCATGGCTACTCCTCCTCGCCACGTTTCACAATTTCCACGACCCGCCAGCGCTTTGTGCGGCTGAGCGGACGGGTCTCTTCGATCCGCACCGTATCACCCACTTTGCACTCATTATGTTCATCGTGGGCGTGAAATTTCTTCGTTCGTCGAATAATCTTACGGTAAAGGGGATGCGGCTTGAGATAATCTACCGCGACCACCACCGTCTTATCCATTTTATCGCTAACGACGCGACCCACCTTTGTCGTTTTGCGCTTTTGCTCTGCAGTCATCATGCTCTGCTCCATCTCTGATTAGCCGAGCTCAGCCTGCGCCAACTCACGTTCACGCAGGATGGTTAAGATGCGCGCTATCTCTTTTTTGACCTGCCGTGGTCGGGCTGTATTGGTCAACTTTCCAGTTGCTTTCTGGAAGCGCAGATTAAACAACTCAACCTTATATTCAGCCAATTTCTCGCGCAACTGTGCATCATCGAGGGCGCGCAGTTCACTCGCTTTCACTGCTCACCTCCCCAGTTGCTGCCATCGTACCCTGCTCTTCCCGATCGATAATTTTGCACTTGATCGGTAACTTCTGCGCGGCACGACGCAGGGCTTCCTGAGCTACATCTTCGCGAACGCCGGCCAGTTCAAACATGATACGGCCGGGTTTCACAACGGCAACCCAGTGATCGACAGAACCCTTACCACCACCCATACGGGTTTCGGCCGGTTTGCGGGTGATCGGTTTATCTGGAAAAATACGAATCCAGACCTTTCCACCACGCTTGACGTAGTTGGTAATTGCACGACGGGCAGCTTCAATCTGACGGCTGGAGATCCAGCTCGGTTCGAGTGCCATCAGGCCATATTCACCGAACACGACATTGTTGCCGCGATACGAGAGGCCATGGCTGCGCCCTTTCTGCATTTTGCGGTACTTCGTGCGCTTAGGCAGAAGCATTGCTATTCCTCCTCGGCTGACGTTCACGCCGTTCGGGCGCGGGCGTAGGTGTAGGCGCGGCTGCTGCCTGCTCGACCGGTGCCTTGGCAGCCTGGTTGGGGAAGACGTCTCCCTTGTAAATCCAGACCTTCACGCCAATCCGACCGTAGGTGGTATGGGCGTGTACCTGGGCATAATCGATATCGGCCCGCAGCGTATGGCGCGGCACACGACCCTCGGCCTCTTCGTGAACGCGCGCCATCTCGGCTCCACCGAGGCGACCTGAACAACGCACTTTCACTCCCAAGGCCCCGAGTCGCATTGCGCGCTGCACAGCCTGCTTCATTGCACGCTTGTAGCTCACGCGCCTGGTAATCTGTTCACCAATGCTCTCAGCAACCAACTGAGCATCAAGTTCCGGTTGATGGATCTCCTTGATATTGAGCTTGATCTTCTTCCCGGTCTTGCGCTCCAATGCACTCTTCAACGTGTCAACATTCGTGCCGCGTTTCCCGATCACAATACCGGGCTTAGCTGTGTACACCGAGATCTCGATCTTGTTTGCTGAACGCTCGATCTCGATCCGCGACACGCCAGCGCTTTGCAATTCCTTACTAATTAGCTTCCGCAGCTCGATGTCTTCGTGGAGCTGGCGAGTATATTCCTCGCCTTCAGCGAACCACTTCGACTGCCAGTCCTTGATGTAACCGAGCCGAAAGCCAATCGGATGTACTTTGCGCCCCAAGCGAGCCTCCCTCTACTAGTACTCCGACCTGTCAGCAACTACCACAGTGATATGGGTAGTTGGTTTGCGGATGCGATTCGCCATCCCGCGTGCACGCGGCATAAACCGCTTCAAGACCGGGCCTTGATCGGCATAGATTGCCTTGATATACAGCGATTCGCGATCCATTTGAAAGTTGTGCTCTGCGTTTGCAGCGGCCGACTTGATCGTGCGGGCGACTTCTCGGGCTGCCTTCTGCGGCATATACCGAAGCGTTGCCAGCGCACGGTCTACATCCATACCGCGCACCACATCCATCACGAGGCGAACCTTCAATGGCGAGATTCGCACATAGCGGGTAACTGCTTTTGCTTCCATTGTTTTTTCTCGTATCGCTACCCGACGCATCACCACAAGCGTGTCATTGTACCACGTTTTTGGGAAGATGCAATCAGGTCTAACAGCGGGAGCTACTTGACTTTCCCGCGCTTATCGGCTTTTTTGCCACCGTGGCCGCGAAAGAAGCGGGTAGGTGCGAACTCTCCCAGCTTGTGACCGACCATGTTTTCGGTGATGTAAACAGGCACATGGCGGCGGCCATCGTGGACTGCAATGGTGTGACCAATCATCTGCGGGAAGATGGTCGAGTCGCGCGACCAGGTTCGGATAACCCGCTTCTCATTGGCCTTGTTCATAGCCTCAATTTTCTCGAGCAACTTAATATCGACGTATGGCCCCTTCTTTGACGAGCGGGACATAGTTCCTCCTCACAGGCACGTCGGGCGACAACAGTGGCCGCCCGACACAGGGCAATGTTACTTACGCCGGCGAACAATGAAGCGATCAAAGCGCGGATTATGACGAGTCTTAACGCCACGTGCCGGCTTACCCCACTTCGTCTTTGGCGTACTCATACCGCGTGGTGCACGGCCCTCGCCACCACCATGGGGATGGTCACGCGGGTTCATCGCAGCGCCACGCACGCGCGGACGGCGGCCGAGCCAGCGTGAGCGGCCAGCTTTGCCGAGCCGGATATTCTGGTGATCAACGTTCCCAACCTGGCCAATGGTAGCCATACAGCGCAGATGGATAAGGCGCATTTCACCAGAGGGCATACGAACCGTAGCGTAGTTACCCTCTTTGGCCATCAATTGAGCGGCGGTACCAGCCGAACGTACCAGCACGCCACCGCGCCCAATCTCAAGTTCGATGTTGTGAATCTGAGTACCGAGCGGAATCGCACTGAGCGGCAGTGCATTACCTACGCGGATTTCGGCATCTGGACCGCTCATAACGGTATCGCCGACTTTCAGGCCAAGCGGAGCGATAATGTAGCGCTTCTCACCATCGGCGTAAGCCAGCAATGCGATCCGCGCAGTACGGTTTGGATCGTACTCAATCGCCTGAACCTTCGCCGGGATACCAAACTTATTGCGCTTAAAGTCAATAATTCGGTAAAAGCGCTTGTGACCGCCACCACGATGACGCACCGTGATTCGGCCCTGATTATTCCGGCCAGCTTTCTTGCGTAGCGGCTCAATCAAGCGCGGCTCAGGCCGCTTTTTTGTAATTTCCTCGAAGGTCGAAACCGACATATTGCGGCGACCGGCCGAGGTTGGTTTGTAGATACGAACTCCCATCGTCTTGCTCCCTCCATCGGCAACGACTCTTCAGTGCGAATCGTCGCCGGTCACTACTTTCATTGCAGTAGTGACCTATGATCCGAAGATCTCGATCCGATCGCCTTCAGCAAGGGTCACAATGGCCTTCTTCCAATCGCGGGTATAACCGACCGAACGGCCACGGCGGCGCAGCTTCCCGCGCACATTCATCGTATGCACCTTTGTCACCCGCACGTTGAAGATTGTCTCGACCGCATGCTTAATCTGCGGCTTTGTTGCCTCACGATGAACCTCAAACGTATATTTATTGAGTTCCATGAGGCTGGTGTTCTTCTCGGTAATCAGCGGGCGGATCAAAATATCATACGGCGTCAGCATGGTTACTCCTCCTGCGCCGGCGCTGCTGTGCGAGAACGCTCGCCAAGGTAGCTTTCCACCACCTCAACGGCTGCCTTCGGCATCACAATATGATCATAAACCAGAAGATCGCGCACATTGAGGTAATGGGCCAGCAACGTTTTTACTTGGGGTAAATTGTTAGCCGAGCGGCGCAGATTCTCATTCGCCGGACTCTTGCTATCGATCACGACTAGTGTCTTCTTATCAGCGAGGCCGTGGGCCTTCAGAAAAGCGACAAAATCCTTCGTCCGCGGCTGGGGGAACGTCAGCTCATCGACAAAGCGAATCTGATCGGCGGCGAATTTTGCCGACAAAGCTGAGCGGACACCGAGCCGACGCATCTTCCGTGGCATTGAGACACGATACGAACGCGGATGCGGGCCATGAGCCACGCCACCACCTTTGTGGTGTGGAGCGCGGATCGAACCCTGACGGGCACGTCCAGTCCCCTTTTGCCGATAGAGCTTGCGGGTCGAACCCTTTACCTCACCGCGTCCACGTGTATTATGCGTGCCGAGGCGGGCATTGGCCTGTTGCATCACAACGTATTGATGCATGACCGCTACGTTCGGCTCAATGCCAAAGATGTAATCACTCACTTCAATGGCGCCCACCTGTTCGCCGGCCTGATTATAGAGCGTTGCCTGCATCGTTTTACTCCTCTAGCCCTTCACCGCTTTGCGGATCTGAAGCAGGCCATTGCGGGCGCCAGGAACGGAGCCCTTCACCAGTAGCAAATTCTGTTCGGGAAGCACCTCAACCACCTCCAGATTCTGGATGGTAACCCGCGTGCCACCCATTCGACCAGCCATGCGCTGACCCTTCCACACACGACCCGGCGTCGTACCTGCACCAATCGAACCAGGAGCACGATGACGATCACTCTGACCGTGGGTCTTCGGACCACCCCGGAACCCATGTCGCTTCACAACACCGGCAAAGCCGCGCCCCTTTGAGGTACCAGAGATGTCAACTTTTTGACCTGGTCGGAACAGCTCAACTGTCACGACTTCACCTGGCTTATGGGCCAGAGGGTCATCGGCGCTGAACTCGCGCAGAATGCGTAACATCTTGCCACCTGAAGCCTTCAGATGCCCTTGCTGAGGCTTAGTCAGCTTGCGTGACTCGACCTCTTCGTAACCGAGCTGTACCGCACTGTAGCCATCACGCTCAGGGGTGCGGATTTGCGTGACGATGCAAGGACCAGCGGCAATGACTGTCACTGGAATGGCCATGCCTTCCTTGGTGAAGTATTGCATCATCCCGATTTTACGACCTAACAATCCGTGAATCATGGATACACCTCCGCAGCATGCGTCTTCGCGCAGCGGCTGCCTTTTTAGCGCACATCACTCCTTTTGACCAAGGGTGAAGTTGTCGATAGAGTGGTGTCGCGCATCATTTTCTTCTACAACTTAATTTCAATATCGACACCAGCCGGCAGATTGAGCTTCATCAGCGCGTTGATTGTCTGCTGGCTTGGATCGAGTACATCGATGAGCCGCTTATGGGTCCGAATCTCAAACTGCTCTTGCGAGTCCTTATCAATAAAACCCGAGCGTATTACGCTGTAACGCTCGATTTTTGTCGGGAGCGGAACGGGACCAGCAACAAGGGCACCTGTCCGTTCAGCAGCCTCGACAATCTGACGCGCAGATTGATCGAGGATCTTATGATCATACGCCTTTAGGCGAATTCGAACCTTTTGCTTAGCCATCTTTATTCTCCAATCAACAGGGACGTGGCATACACCCACGCCCCCGCCATCGGTTTCCTATCTACTAATCAAGAATCTTGGTTACGACACCGGCACCGACGGTGCGACCACCCTCGCGGATGGCGAAGCGCAATCCCTCTTCAATCGCCACCGGCACGATCAGGTCGATGGTCATCACCACGTTGTCGCCTGGCATCACCATCTCCATCCCCGCCGGTAAGCTAATCGCCCCCGTCACGTCGGTCGTCCGAATGTAGAACTGCGGCCGGTAGCCCGAGAAGAACGGCGTGTGCCGTCCACCCTCTTCCTTCTTCAACACGTACACCTGCGCCTCAAACTTCTTGTGCGGCTTGATGCTCCCAGGCGCGCACAACACCTGCCCGCGCTCAACCTCGTTGCGCTCAATCCCCCGCAACAGACAGCCGACGTTGTCGCCAGCAATCCCTTCATCAAGCGTCTTCTGGAACATCTCCACCCCCGTCACCACCGTGCGGCGGGGCGCTTCGTCGGTCATGCCCACAATCTCGACCGTATCGCCGACCTTCACCTTCCCGCGCTCGATCCGCCCGGTCACCACCGTTCCACGCCCCTTAATCCCGAACACGTCTTCTATCGGCATCAGGAACGGCTGGTCAATCGCCCGCTGCGGCGTCGGAATGTACTCATCGACCGCCTTCATCAGCTCCAGGATACAGGCATACTCCGGCGCGTTGATGTCCTGGCTCGGGCTTTCCAGCGCATTGCGGGCGCTCCCGCGGATAATCGGAATCTCATCGCCCGGAAACCCGTACTTGCTGAGCAGCTCGCGCAACTCCAGCTCGACCAGCTCCAGCAGCTCGGGGTCGTCCATCATATCGACCTTGTTGAGGAACACCACGATGGCCGGTACCTGCACCTGGCGGGCGAGCAGGATGTGCTCGCGGGTTTGGGGCATCGGGCCATCGGGCGCGCTTACTACCAGGATGGCACCGTCCATCTGCGCTGCGCCGGTAATCATATTCTTGATATAGTCGGCGTGACCAGGACAGTCCACGTGCGCGTAGTGGCGTTTCTCGGTCTGATACTCGACGTGGCGAATGGCGATGGTAATGCCACGGGCACGCTCTTCGGGTGCGTTGTCAATCTGGTCGTAGGCCATAAACTGGGCCGCGCCCTTGAGTGACAGCACCTTGGTGATTGCAGCGGTCAACGTCGTCTTACCGTGGTCTACGTGACCGATGGTGCCGACATTGACGTGCGGTTTCGTCCGCTCGAATTTTTGTTTGGCCATTGTGTTGTACCTCCGCGTTTATGCGCGATCTTCACTATACTATTCTCTATCAGCCAGAAATGGCTATTTCCCGATCAGACCAGGCAGCGTAGATAGCTGTTGGCAGTAGACGCCGGGTTGTGCGTTCCGGAATTGCCAGCTCACCCGCACTCAGATAGCCATCAAACGAAGCCATCGTTTCTGCGAGGAGATTACCGATGGTCAACGCCGAAATTGTGGTTGCGTAGGCACATACTAACACTCCCAGCGGTTGCCTATTCAACAGGCGCGCACATTGAGCCAGCAATTGTGGTAGTTGTTCGTGCAAGCGCCAGATTTCACCGTTAGGACCTCGCCCAAATACCGGTGGGTCGAGTAAAATCAGATCATAACGATTACCACGTCGCAGCTCACGCGCTACAAACTTCCCGACATCATCGATCAGCCATCGGATCGGACGATCTGCCAGATCAGCTAAAACCTGGTTTTCCTGTGCCCAACGCACAGCAGGCTTAGAAGCATCGACGTGCGTCACATGGGCACCGTAGCGAGCCAGATGTAAACTACTCAACCCGGTGTAGCCAAATAAGACCAAGGCGCGTGGTTGCGAGCGACGTTGCACCTGACTGGCCAGCCAATTCCAATGTGCGCTATGCTCCGGGAAAACACCGGTATGACGAAACGGTGTCAGACGTACCCAGCAACGCACCCCATGGGCATTCATTGACCAACGTTCAGGCAAAGGTTGACGTTGATACCACTCACCCGGCCCCTCTTCACCACGAATGCGACGAAAGGTAGCATCAGCTCGTTGCCACTCAGACTCCGGCAGATGCGGCGTCCAGATCGCCTGCGTTTCCGGTCGAGCCAACAGGTAGGGACCAAATCGTTCCAACTTCGCCCCGTGACCCGAGTCGATTAACTCATAATCAGCCCAAGGCGGTGGCGTCAACAGGCGTAGCTCCATCGTCGCAGTGAAGGAACGAGCGCTCGCCGCGTTCGTCCCACTCTCTCCTTGCTAATTCGTACTACGCTTTTCGATAATTTCCTTCGCCAGCGCTTCGGGCAACGGCTCGTAATGATCAAATTCCATCGACGACGTAGCACGACCCTGCGTTGCCGAGCGAAGGTCGGTCATGTAACCGAACATATTTGCCAGCGGTACATAGGCGCGTACCACCTGCGCATTCCCACGAGCTTCCATACCCTCGATGCGACCGCGGCGTGAGTTGAAATCACCAATCACCGTACCAAGGAACTCTTCTGGAGTAACCGTCTCGACCTTCATAATCGGTTCGAGCAGTTGTGGCTTACCACGGCGAACGGCATCTTTGAGACACATCGAGGCCGCAATCTTAAAGGCCATTTCCGACGAGTCAACTTCGTGGTATGAACCGTCGTACAACGTTGCCTTAATATCAACCACCGGGTAACCGGCGATAACACCGGTCTGCATCGCCTCGCGCAAGCCCTGTTCAACGGCAGGAATGTACTCTTTCGGGATCACGCCACCGACGATAGCATTGACAAACTCAAACCCACTACCAGGCGGCAAGGGTTCAAACCTGATTTTCACATGACCGTACTGACCCTTACCACCGGTCTGGCGTACGAAGCGAGTCTCTTGATCAACTGGGATGGTAATGGTTTCGCGGTACGAAACCTGGGGCTTGCCCTGATTGGCCTCAACCTTATACTCACGGCGCATACGGTCAAGGATCACCTCAAGGTGCAGCTCACCCATCCCTTTGATAATAGTCTGGCCGGTCTCAGGATCGGTATACACGCGGAAGGTAGGATCCTCTTCGGCAAGGCGGCTGAGCGCAATCGACATCTTGTCCTGGTCAGCCTTGGTCTTTGGCTCAACTGCCAACTCGATCACCGGCTCTGGGAAGCGAATGCTTTCAAGCACGATAGGATGATCGGGATCGCAAATCGTATCGCCGGTATACGAGTTCTTAGGGCCCACCATAGCGGCAATTTCGCCCGTGTATACCTCTTCAATATCTTCACGATGATTGGCGTGCATGCGCAGGAGACGGCCAAGGCGTTCACGCTGGTTTCGCGTTGAATTCAGCACGTAAGAACCCTTCGTAATCTTACCGGCGTAAACGCGGAAGTAAGCCAGCTTACCGACATAGGGATCGGCGACAATCTTGAAGACCAGAGCCGTAAACGGCGCATCATCGCTCACTGGGCGGGTGATAACCTCTACGCCTTCATCACCCATTACCTGACCGGGCAACGTACCGGTAATTGCCGGCCGGTCGAGAGGCGACGGCAAGAATTCCACAATCGCATCGAGCAGCTTTTGGACACCCTTGTTACGCAAAGCAGCGCCACAAAGTACTGGTACCAACTTCCGTTCGATCGTTGCCTTGCGCAACCCCCGCTTCAGCTCTTCGACGGTCAATTCTTGCCCTTCGAGATAGAGCAGAGTCAACTCATCGTCGGTCTCAGCGATCATCTCAACCAATTCATTGCGAGCTTTCTCGGCAGCGGGGAGCAACTCTGGCGGAATCTCCTCTTCGCGAATATCCTTACCCAGCTCATCGTAATAAATTGTTGCCTTCATCTTGAAGAGGTCGATCGTTCCGCGGAACGTATCTTCGACCCCGATGGGCAACTGAATAATCGCCGGTTTGGCGCCGAGGCGATCTTTAATCATCTGCACGCAGCGCTCGAAGCTCGCGCCGACGCGATCCATCTTGTTTACAAAACAGATACGCGGCACGTTGTACTTATCAGCCTGTCGCCAAACGGTCTCAGACTGAGGTTCAACACCAGCCACGCCGTCGAACACGACGACGCCGCCATCGAGCACGCGCAATGAGCGTTCCACCTCTACGGTAAAGTCGACGTGACCGGGAGTATCAATGATATTAATCCGATACTCTACGCCGTCCAGGCGCCAGGAAGCAGTCGTGGCAGCAGCAGTAATCGTAATACCGCGCTCTTGCTCCTGCGGCATCCAGTCCATTGTCGCGGTTCCTTCATGAACCTCGCCGATCTTATACGTGCGGCCTGTGTAAAACAGAATCCGCTCGGTCGTCGTGGTTTTACCCGCGTCAATATGGGCGATAATGCCGATATTGCGTACCTTGTCGAGTTCGATCTGACGTGGCATACCCGTCACACACTCCTAACGTGAGGCAACCACTGGTCGCCATTTACTCTTATGCCGATAGCCGGTTCTACAGACGGCCATAGTGAGCGAAAGCACGATTAGCTTCCGCCATCCGATGAACATCTTCTTTACGCTTGATAGTAGCACCAGTATTATTATAAGCGTCGATCAATTCAGCCGCGAGGCGCTCGACCATTGGCTTACCGGTACGAGCACGAGCTGACATAATCAACCACCGCATCGCCAGCGAATAGCGCCGATCGCTCTTAACTTCGACCGGCACCTGATACGTCGCACCACCAACCCGTTTCGGCTTAACCTCGATTGAAGGACTGGCGTTGCGAATTGCTTGCTCAAAAATCTCCATCTGCGGCTTCTTGAGTCGTGCCGCAGCCAGATCAAGTGCCTGATACACGATTCGCTCGGCAAGACTCTTCTTGCCGCGCTCCATCACCTTATTAATAAATTTTTGTACGAGAACGCTATTGTAGCGCGCGTCAGGTGGAATTGGTCGCCGCTCAACATTGCCACGACGGGGCATAACGCACCTCTTCTACTTCTTACCGCCCTTACCGGCAGCAGCACCTTTACCGACCGGCTGATTCTTCTTGGTACCATACTTGCTGCGACCCTGCTTGCGCCCACTGACGCCCTGGGTGTCAAGGGTACCACGGACGATATGGTAACGCACGCCGGGCAAGTCTTTCACACGACCACCGCGAATCAGAACCACTGAGTGTTCTTGCAAATTATGACCTTCACCAGGGATGTATGCCGTCACCTCAAGGCCGTTGGAGAGCCGCACGCGGGCGATCTTGCGCAGCGCCGAGTTTGGCTTCTTCGGCGTCATTGTCGTCACCTTTGTGCAGACGCCGCGCTTTTGTGGTGATCCGCGGCCGCGAGTCAGCTTCCCCTTCAGCGAGTTGTAGGTGAAGCGCAGGGCCGGGGCTTTCGTCTTCTTCACCACCGGCTTGCGCGGCTTCCGAACAAGTTGGTTAATGGTCGGCATGTAATGCTCTCCTTCAAACCGGCCTATGCTAATTAACCGCTTATAGACAAAATAATAACTGGCCCAAAGATCTGGTCGCAGTATGCCACTGCGCCTTAGAAGTGGGCCGCATGGCGCACAAAGCTGTTGCTGCGTACTTCTTCGCAGCAGTTACGCAGTATAACATTGGCTTCGGGCTTTGTCAAACCCGATTGGCCACGACGGAACGAGAACTCGTTACTGTTACGACAATCCAATATCAAAACCAGCTTCGAGATCACGTCGTGAATAACGGCGGAAAGCCAAAACTGTCGTGGTGTGCCGCACACCATCGATGCGAGCAATCCCACCTGGTACGGCATCGTCAAGTGATTCGTAGGCATTCACGCGCAGAACGGCAATGATGTCGTAGTCGCCCGTAACCGAATATACTTCGGCAACGTTAGGTAGCTCGGCAATTTCCTGGGCTATGTCGCTGATCCGTCGTGGTTCGCAGGTAATAAATACGAAGGCAGTGACCATAAGCACACTCCTATGCTTCCCAAAGGGCTGATACGGCAATGATACCAGATTCTGTCTCTAAGCAGAAAAAGGCATTGATCGCGACCCAAGCGTCTTGCTCTTCCAACGGTTGCCCGCTGCTATTCTCCCCTGGTCACATTCCCGCCTGCCCGTCATCAGAATGGCTCCGGTGGACGCACTCGCCAGAACATCGGGGTGAGCCAGTACCATATGGTGTTGGCGAGTACGAGCAGACCTACCCCGATGATGGCAAGCCGTTCGATCTTTCCCCGATGCCAGAGTGCATCGCAAGCCGCTGCACTTCCCACGGCAATGACCCAACCGAGTGCCATCAGGTAGCGTGGACTATTGGAGATTTGGGTGATGAAGGGGAGGGTGGCGAAGACGAGAGCTACACCGAAACTGAGAACCATGAGTATCAACGTTATGTGCCAGCCTTGCTGACGTTGCAGTAACCAGAGACCACCCAGTGCAAGTGGAATTGGGAAGAAACCGTAGTGTGCAATCAGGCCGGCTTGCCAGAGTGTTTGCCAAAGCCTTTCCCGACTGATCGGTGCTCGTCCGGCAACGGCAGTTAGGCCACCAGTTCGAGCTGTTTCAAGTTGTGAGAAAAACATTGGCACATACGAACTGTAGAAAAAGAGGATCGCAAACGTGGCCCCAACAACGATTGCAACGGTGAAGGGGAGACAAACCCGGCGTGCCCAAGCCACTCCTGTGCGATGGGCAATCCAAACGATCGCGAGTAGTAACCCTAAGAGCACGCCACTACTTATAAGGAAGCCAAAATGGCCGAGGAACACCATAGCGCTGATGGCGGCCAGCCCGAAAACCCATTCCCGGTAGTATTGGTCGGCTTGCCAATCTTCCCAAGCCCTGATAATCGCCCAAATCAAAAGCAGGTAGAGGCTTTGCGTGATGATGTGGGTATTGAACGACCACCACGTGGTCAGATAGGTGGCAGCAGTAAACACATAGATTGCCGCAGCCAGTAATGCCGGCCGTGGAGGCAAAACACGGCGAGCAATGACGTAGATGAGCAACGGGCTAAGACTATCGGCCAACGCAGCACCGATCTGCAAGAGCAGAGACGTTTCGATGCCCAATACGCGCAGTGGTGCGAGGAGTAAGTATGGCCCCGGCGGATAGGGAAAATCAATTCCGCGATTCTTTGAAACAATCGTGATCAGTCCACCGAGTGCTTCGTGAAAACGGTTGGTGTGAAAGCCAATATCGCCGGGCATACTAGCCGGGTAGAAGCGTCCAGCGATGCGGGTAGCAAAGGCAATGGCAATGATAGCGCTCAGTGGCGACTTGACATGATGATCAATTGGCAACCGCCGTAGACCAAACTGCACTGCCAGCGTAAGAACATAGGTAAGTGCTAATGCAGCCACTGCGGCTTCGGCACCGAAAGCCCACCGTACCGGATCAAGGATGATTGCAAGACTTATCGCTGTCAGCCCGATCACCAAGCCCCAGCCAGCCCATTTATGGATGGTACGGAAAAGGATGAGCCAACCGAGGATGACTGCTCCGATCCATCCTACAAGCGGAGGCAATGCTGGCCAAACCCAGCCGCCAGGAACGCTAGCAATAACGATCCGTTCAAGTGGAAGACCGAGCTGACGGGGGTCTTGGGCTGGCTGAAAGACATTACTGACAATCCTGATACGTAAGTGACCATCCACGGTGGCCGGTAAGATGAACCATTGTCGGCTCCCGCTGGACCAAACCGGTGATTCGGTGATCAGGAGCTCATCAACCCACACCTGATAGCTATCTGAAACCTGCGGGCGGATGGATTCACCGATCGGGAGCCAGCGTAGCTCGATCAGAGTTGGCCGGACACCCAGAGCGGGTAAGAAGATTTTAGAGTCGCCACCTGTCCAGCGAAAATGACCATTCCTACTCTCTTCAGGGGTGTTGAAATCATTCAGGAAGGGGAGATCGGCATTCCCGATACCCTCTTCATAACCAACATCAATGACGTATTGATAGGAAAACTGGGCAGAGAGGGTGGCAATAGCAACAAGAAACCCTACCGCTATCCAGAGGATCGGTACACGGAGTGCACGCCATTCGAGTTGCAGCCAGTTGTGGATCGAAGTAAACAGCGTTTGCATGCTGGTATCAGATTTCTGCACAACAAGAACGTCATAGCAGCATTCCGTATCTACAGTAGCGCATGTAGCCGATTGTAGTGCAAGTAATCATTTTATACGCGGGTAAACACACAGATCGGGCATCATAGCCACCTTGTCTGCGTCGACTCATCCTATGTTGGCAGTATCAAGATGCTTCTGCTTTCAAAACGGGAGAAAAAGGAAGAGTTGCACCAGATAACTGGCGGGAAAGATTGGTCTCACTCTCATAAAGTGAGGAACGTGCGAACACGGATAAGGGGCGGGTATGATACCCGCCCCTCCTGTGAAACAAACTAGAATGTTGGGTGATCTGCATCTTCCTGGTCAGCCTCGTCTTGATCATTGTCACCGGACAGCAACTCTTCAAGCCGTGCCCGCAACAAAGCATCGGTTTCGCTTTCCGGTGTTGTCTTACCGTTTGGTGTTGGCAGAGTAGCCGCACGCTGGCTTTCTGCCTGAGCCGCTTCTGCGCGTTGCGCCTCTTCGAGCATACGGGCCATTTCGCTGATCAGATCCTCGTGGGGGCGTTCAAGCCGCTTCTCGATACCGGTACCGGCTGGGATCAGTTTACCGATAACGACATTCTCTTTCAGCCCACGCAGGTAATCAACCTTCCCTTGAATGGCAGCATCGGTCAAAACCCGTGTCGTCTCTTGGAATGAGGCAGCGGCCAGGAAACTATCGGTATTGAGTGACGCCTTCGTAATACCGAGCAACACGGTAGAAGCGGTTGCCGGATCACCACCTTGACTGACAATATCGTTGTTAAGACGGCGGAATTCACCGCTGTCAATCAGCTCACCCGGTAAGAGACCGGTGTCACCCGGATCCTCAATCCGCACCCGACGCAGCATCTGACGCACAATGACTTCGATGTGCTTGTCATTGATGTTCACACCCTGCGAGCGGTAAACCTTCTGGGCTTCATTGACCAGATAGCGCTGCACAGCTTCACGGCCTTGCAGCTCGAGCAATTCTTGAGGGTTTGCGCTGCCATCGGTCAATTGCTGACCGGCCATCACCCGCTCACCGTTTTCAATTCTGATACGAGCGTTGTGAGGCACAACCAGCTCGCGCTCCTGGCGATCTTCCTGGCTAACGATAATCCGGTCACCCTGAATGAACGCTTTCCCGGTCAGGCGTGTCACAATCTGAGCACCACCCGGCCCTTCAGCGATCACCTGTCCTTCGTAGACTTCACTCTCGTTGCTGATGGTTGGGCTAAAGCCACGACCCAACGGATATTCATCCGTATAGACATCGGTTGAGACAATCCGAATGGTGCGTACCCCTTCTTCATCACGGATAATCTGGGCCACACCATCAATTTCGGCCAGCAGGGCTTTCCCTTTCGGTACCCGCGCCTCAAAAATTTCCTGGACACGGGGCAAACCCTGGGTAATGTCATCGGCTGAAGCAACACCACCGGTATGGAAGGTACGCAACGTGAGCTGGGTACCCGGTTCACCAATCGACTGCGCAGCGATGATACCAACGGCCTCACCGATTTCAACCAGTTTCCCAGTAGCCAGGTTACGACCATAGCAGAGCCGACACAGCCCGTGTTCTGCCTGGCAACTCAGCGGTGAGCGCACAAAGACCGACTCTTGGCCACTGGCGATAATAGCAGCGGCTAATTCCTCATCAATTTCGGTATTGCGGTCGGCAATAAGCTCACCTGTCTCTTTGTGATAGATTGGCGCAGCCAGGATACGACCCAACATACGTACCTGGAGCTTCTCCATCAGCTCGCCATCATCAGCGCTATGGAGCCACAGGCCTTCTTCGGTACCGCAATCCTCGATGGTGATGATCACATCCTGCGCTACATCAACCAATCGGCGGGTCAGATAACCGGCATCGGCAGTACGAAGCGCTGTGTCGGCCAGACCCTTCCGGCCACCGTGGGTTGAAACGAAGTAGTCGAGCACCGAGAGACCTTCACGGAAGTTCGCTTTAATCGGCAGCTCGATAATCCGACCGGTAGGATCAGACATCAAACCACGCATACCGGCCATTTGTGAAATCTGGTTGATGTTACCACGTGCACCAGAGGTAGACATCATTGCCACCGGCCCAAAGGGGTTCAGATTTTCTTTGACTGCGTTAATAGTCTGCTTGGTGGCTTCCTGCCAGATTCGCACGATTTCCTGGTAGCGTTCTTCTTCGGTAATCAGACCACGGCGGAACTGCTTTTCGACATCGGCTACCAGTTGCTCGGCTTCACGGACAATATCGTACTTCTTGGCCGGCACTTCGATGTCATCGATAGCGATAGTCATACCACCCAACGTCGCATAGCGGAAGCCAAGGGCCTTGATCCGGTCAGCCTGTTGGGCCGTCATTTCAGAACCATAGATACGAGCCAGTTCCTGAACGTGCTTATTACCGTGCGAGGCACGGACTTCATTGAGCTGGGATTCGTTCAGGTTACGCAAGTTCGTGTAGTACTGATAGCAATCGGCAATGATCTCTTTAAGACCTTTCTTATCGATCAAGCGATTGCGGAAACGGAGCGGCGGTTGCAGCTCGTTGTTGAGCAAGATACGCCCAATTGTCGTTTCAATCAAGATACGCGGAGTGCCATCAGCGGCTGGTGGCAGTTCGCGTACCGGACGGTCGCTTTTGCCAGAGATCGTACCATTCATTCGTACCCAGATCGGGGCCTGGATATCGATCAGGTGCTTCTCGTAGGCCAGCATTGCCTCATCGATAGAAGTAAAGCGCTTGCCCGACCCTTTTGCACCGTCGCGGACCATCGTCAGATAATAACAACCCAACACGATGTCTTGCGAGGGAGTAATAATCGGTTCGCCGTGGGCAGGACTGAGCAAATTATATTTGCTCAGCATACGGGTTCGCGCTTCCTCCTGCGCCTTCCGCGAGAGTGGTACGTGCACCGCCATCTGGTCACCGTCGAAGTCGGCGTTAAACGCGGCACAAACGAGTGGATGAAGTTGAATTGCCGAGCCTTCGATCAATTTCGCCTCAAACGCCTGAATCGAGAGACGGTGCAACGAAGGCGCCCGGTTGAGCAAGACGAGATAGTCTTTAATCACCTCTTCGAGCGCATCCCAGACTTCAGGGCGAACACGCTCAACGGCGCGTTTGGCATTCTTGATGTTGTGGGCAACACCGCGTTCGACGAGGCGACGCATCACAAAGGGCTTAAACAGCTCAAGGGCCATCTTCTTGGGCAAACCACACTGATGCAGTTGCAGATTTGGCCCGACCACAATGACCGAGCGACCAGAGTAATCGACGCGCTTGCCGAGCAGATTCTGGCGGAAGCGGCCCTGCTTCCCCTTGAGCATATCACTCAGGCTCTTGAGGCGGTGCTTGCCTTTGCCGCTCACTGCTCGACCGCGACGGCCATTATCGATCAGCGCATCAACTGCTTCTTGCAGCATGCGCTTCTCGTTGCGCACAATGATTTCCGGTGCATTGAGTTCAATCAGCCGCTTTAGCCGGTTATTGCGGTTAATGACACGGCGATAAAGATCGTTCAGATCGCTTGTCGCGAAACGGCCACCGTCGAGCTGCACCATTGGGCGCAGATCGGGAGGGATCACCGGCAGCACGGTAAGGATCATCCATTCAGGGCGATTGCCACTTTTACGGAACGCTTCGACGACGCGCAAGCGCTTGGTCGCCTTCTTGCGTCGCTGACCCTGTGAGGATTGAATTTCGGCCTGTAACTCTTCGGCCAGCTTATCGAGGTTGACGGTCTTCTCGATCAACTCTCGAATCGCACCTGCGCCCATATCAGCGCGGAAGACGCCAGGAGCGATCTCGCGCAACTGACGGTATTCGGTTTCATTGATAATACGGCCAACCTTGAGGTTATTGAGCTGTTCGAGCTTTTCTTTCTCCTCGCGCATCAGATTATCGAGTTCGCGCTGGAGACGCTCTTGCAGTCGCTCTTGCTCTTGAGTAGCCTCATACGCCTTGCGCTCGCGTTCGGCGTCGGTGAGCATCTCAGCATCGGCCAGATCACGACGGCGGCGCTCTTCGAGGACATCAAACTCTTGCTCGACCAATTCATCGAGCTGATCAAGCGTGCGCTCGTTGATGAGTTCACCCTCTTCAACAATCGTCACGCCACGGAAGATAATATCTTCGTCGGCCAGCGTGCCACTCAGCTCCTCCAAACGCTCACGCAGTTGTTCAGCTTCGCTGGCAACCTCATCACGAAGACGGTGATATTCCTCTTCGATCTGGCGCTGTGCGCTGCGTTGCGCCGTTTCCATACCGCCGAGGTCTTGCGTCAGTTGAGTGCTCAACTCGATCCGTTTTTCTTCAGCCTGTTTCTGAATCTTCTGGCGGCGAGCAGCGTACTCCTCTTGGATCATCTCACGAGCGACCTGTAGCATATCTTCTTTTACCTCGACAATAATGTACGAGGCAAAGTAGAGCACACGCTCCAGATTTCGCGGTGAGATGTCGAGCAAGAGACCGAGCCGGGATGGCGTACCCTTTACGAACCAAATGTGGCTGACGGGTGAAGCCAGCGTGATATGCCCCATCCGTTCACGGCGCACCTTGGAACGAGTGACTTCGACACCACATTTATCGCAGACGACACCTTTGTAGCGTACACGTTTGTATTTACCGCAGAAGCATTCCCAGTCCTTGGTTGGACCAAAGATACGTTCGCAGAACAGACCATCACGCTCGGGTTTAAGCGTGCGATAGTTAATCGTCTCAGGCTTCGTAACTTCCCCGTGCGACCACGATAAAATATCTTGGGGTGAGGCGAGACTAATCCGTATAGCGTTGAAGTCGTTAATTTCCAACATGTGGGCTTACTCCTGTAGCGGGAGAATATCACCAATCTCCAGCATGTACTATCAGCCACAACAGTGCTCGTATGAGCGAAGGTCCGTTTCATCTATCTGGCAGGCAGTGCTACCCATCAGACAGACGCCTCAGATTAGGGAAGAAAGCGACTCTGATACTGTCGTTACCAACAACTTTCCCCTCAACCTGCATAGCGACGAGAAGAACCGCCGTGTATGACGAGGCGAGTAGTGCGTATCTGAACATTCTCCTCAGATCAGGGCAACGTCACAAACGGACCACAACCCTCATCACAGTCCATACCTCTTCCGCTACCAACATACGCGGAAGAGGTATAACATTCAGAAACACGCTCAGAACTCACCACGTTCCATACCGCTCAGGTTAATACCCTCCAGGGCACCGATGTCGCTGTCGAAATCATCACTCAGCTCAACCGGCTTCTCATCGGCACTCAACACTTCGACACTGAGACCAAGGCTCTGCAATTCCTTAATCAGCACCTTGAAGCTCTCGGGCACACCGGCTTCCTGGATCGGTTCACCCTTCACGATAGCCTCGTAAGTCTTGACGCGACCAACCACATCGTCTGATTTCACGGTCAGCATCTCTTGCAACGTGTAGGCAGCACCGTAGGCTTCAAGTGCCCAGACTTCCATCTCACCGAAGCGCTGACCACCAAACTGCGCCTTACCGCCGAGGGGCTGTTGGGTCACCAGACTGTAAGGGCCGGTTGAGCGTGCGTGAATCTTATCTTCGACGAGGTGAGCAAGCTTGAGCATATACGCATAGCCCACCGTCACCGGATTATCGAATTTCTCGCCGGTACGGCCATCGTAGAGCGTAATCTTGCCATCGGCCGGCAGACCCGCCTGTACCAACAGCTCTTTGATCTGATCCTCACGAGCGCCATCGAACACAGGCGTAGCCACGCGGAAGCCGAGACGGGCCGCAGCCCAGCCCAGGTGTGTTTCCAGAATCTGCCCAATGTTCATACGCGACGGCACACCGATGGGGTTCAGAATAATATCTACTGGGCGGCCATCGGGTAGGAACGGCATATCTTCAATTGGCAGGACCCGTGACACCACACCCTTATTTCCGTGGCGACCGGCCATTTTGTCGCCAGCGCTGATCTTTCGCTTCTGACACAGCAAGACTCGCACCGTCTGGTTCACACCAACCGGCAATTCAGCACCTTCACTGCGCGAGAAGACTTTGACATCGATCACCTTCCCGCGCACGCCGTTTGGTACGCGCAGCGAGCTATCTTTGACTTCACGAGCCTTCTCACCAAAGATTGCCCGCAGCAAGCGCTCTTCAGCGGTGAGATCGGTTTCGCCTTTCGGTGTAATCTTGCCAACCAAAATATCATTTGGCTGCACTTCAGCGCCGATATAGATGATACCGCGCTCATCAAGATTCCGCAGGCTCTCTTGACCGACGTTGGGAATATCGCGGGTAATCTCTTCAGGGCCGAGTTTGGTATCGCGAGCTTCCACCTCGTACTTCTCGATGTGGATTGAGGTAAAGATATCTTCGCGTACCAACCGTTCACTGACAAGGATGGCGTCCTCGAAGTTACCGCCTTCCCACGGCATATAGGCCACCAAAACATTCTGACCAAGGGCCAGTTCACCTTGATCGGTACTTGAGCTATCGGCAATCACCTCACCAGCCTTGACCCGCTGACCACGAACCACTGCCGGACGCTGATTGATGCAGGTATCCTGGTTACTGCGCATAAACTTGCGCAGACGGTATTCAGTACGATTCCCGTCATCTTCCTCAATCACGATTCGGTCGCTGGTGGCACTGACCACCACGCCATCACGACGGGCGACAACCACCTGACCACTATCGCGAGCAGCGCGGTATTCCATACCGGTACCGACGATGGGCGCATCGGGGCGCAGTAATGGCACCGCTTGCCGTTGCATGTTCGATCCCATCAGCGCACGGTTCGCATCATCGTGCTCGAGGAAGGGGATCAACGACGTAGAGACACTCACCACCTGCTTGGGTGACACGTCCATGTAATCAACCCGTTCCACCCGTTCGGTGACGAAATCTTCGCCGAAGCGACACGAGACAGTCGTTTCAAGGAAGCGGTTATGCTGATCGAGTGGAGCGTTTGCCTGCACAATAACGAAGCGATCTTCCTCATCAGCACTGAGGTAATCGACCTCTTGCGAGACGACCGGACGAATCTTGATATGCCTGATCGGCAATTCGACAATCCGTTCGGCCAGCGCACGATTAATCTCGGTACCAGCTTCAGCGATCAGCTCATCGGTATTGGGATCAACGATGTCTTCACGCAGGATCTGACCACGCAGGAGACCAATAGTGATCTGGCGGGCAATCTGATCATCTACCCTTGTCCCTTTGGCGGCAATCAGATCGCCGGTACGCAAATCACGCACGTCGCGCAGCAGGATGCCCTTTTCCTTCCAGACATGGGCGTTATCAATGCTGTTATACACCTTGCGATAAGGTGTTTCGAGAAAGCCCATCTCATTGACACGGGCAAAGGTTGACATCGTACCGATCAGACCGATGTTCGGCCCTTCTGGAGTCTCGACTGGGCAGATACGCCCGTAGTGCGAGTGGTGTACGTCACGCACTTCAAAACCGGCCCGGTCACGCGAAAGACCACCAGGACCAAGGGCAGAAAGCCGACGTTTGTTGGTCAGCTCAGCCAGTGGATTGGTCTGATCCATAAACTGGCTCAACTGCGAACCACCAAAAAACTCGCGCATGGCGGCGACAACCGGTCGAATATTGATTAAGCCATTGGGAGTAGCACTAGCCGGGTCTTGGAGCGACATCCGCTCTTTCACCACCCGCTCGAGACGGAGCAAACCAACCCGGAACTGCTGTTGAATCAGCTCGCCGACGGTGCGTACCCGTCGGTTACCGAGATGGTCAATATCATCGGGACGCCCGTGACCATTATTGAGCAAAATAAGCTGCTCAACAATGCGGAAGATGTCACGCGGCAGCAACACCCGCACACTGAGGTCGGGAGCTTTTGCGTTGTCGCAACGGGCATCACGTTCCCAGAGATTCTTATTCAGCTTGTAGCGTCCAACCTTCGCCAGATCATAGCGGCGTGGATTGAACAGCAGCGACTCAATCAGCGAACGAGCATTCTCTAGCGTTGGCGGATCACCAGGACGGAGCCGCTTATACAGTTCCAGCAATGCCTCTTTGGCATTCCGCGAAGGGTCTTTATCGAGGGTCGCATGGATATACTGATGTTCGAGCACCGTATCGACATGGCGGAACAACTCGATAATCTGGTCATTATGACCATACTTGTCGAGTTCGTTATCCGGCACCCAGCGCCCCTGACCATTCTCTTCGGCCTGCCAGGCCATAATCGCACGCAGCAGAATCGTCACCGGAATCTTGCGCTTGCGATCAACCTTCACGCTGATAACATCGCGCTTATTCGTCTCGAATTCAAGCCAGGCGCCACGATTAGGGATCAGTTTCGCCGTATGGAGTGCCCGCCCACTGGTAGGGTCTTTCTCATCTTTGAAATAGACACCAGGAGAGCGGATCAACTGTGAGACCACCACCCGTTCGGCACCATTGTACACAAAGGTACCGTTATCAGTCATCATCGGGAAATCGCCGAGAAAGATTTCGGACTCCTTGATTTCACCGGTGGTCAGGATACGCAATTCAACCTTCACGCGCAGCGGAGCGGCGTAGGTCAAATCGCGCTCACGGCACTCGAATTCATCGTAGCGCGGCTCACCAAACGTATAGTCACGGAAGTGGAGTTCAAGGTTTTTTCCGGTAAAATCGGTAATGGGCGAAATCTCATCAAAGAGTTCGCGCAGCCCCTCCCGCTTGAACCATTCAAAACTCTTGAGCTGAGTTTCAATCAGTAATGGCAGATCGATGGCATCTTTAATGCGGGCGAACGAGCGACGCTCAATCCGGCGCGACCGACGCCCATCGGCGCCCGGGTCGATCGGGGCGATCAACGGCTGAAGAACCACGCTCTCAATCAACGGGGGCATACGCACCTCTCTCTGTATAACGCTTACGGTTCAGCACACGGTGTTGCGTTCGACGTTGCAAAAAACATAAATAGCCAACCTGCGGCACTACCCATCAGCGGGCCGCAGGTGGACTGCTCCGGCACATCGTTTGTTTTAAAATTGTATTGCCCCACACGGGGACGTCCTACCATTCACACTGCTTACGTCGTGCGCATAATATAGATCGCGAATAATGATGATACCACAACTATGGAAGAAGAGCAAGGGGTTTTTGCCAGTTTCATGAAAAGAGATACATGAGAGCGGGTAGTGAGCCGGCCTTCGTCCCCCGTCCTTACCACTGGTGAGAAAGAGGCTGGGGTAAGGTGAGAGAGCTTCTCCGCGTGCATCTCGGTGCGCAACGGGGAAACGGGTTCTGGTCATAGCCTTTCATCTCATCGCAACAGGAAGCTGCGCACCTCCACAGATACGGAAGACGGATTGGGAATCTCGATGAGGGTACGACGTTCTATCGAGTACAAACCGGTAATAGAAATATTCTTGTGTGTCATCCTCGATGAAGTGTAGAGGACTGTACTCTCGACTGATCAGGAGTACATCGCAAACGCTCTGCTACACGTCGATCCGGCTTCAGCGAGTCTGAGCAAATGTAACCTTTTTCCCATATTCAACGTATTGATAGCGTGCTACAATTCGACTGTGCTTGCATATCACCAGGGGAAACTGCTCTATGACAGCTCGGATCGTTGCCGTCAGTGGCCCACTCAGCGGTCGAATCTTTCCACTAGGCAATACACCGATCACCTTTGGCCGCTCACCAGACAATACTATCGTCATTACCAGTCAGCGTGCTTCGCGTCGGCATGCCGAGATCAGACGTGAAGGTGGGGTCTATCTCTTAATCGATTTGGGAAGTTCTAACGGTACCGTTTTGAACGGCCAACTCATTCAGCGTCAGATATTACGACCTGGTGATACTTTCGTTATTGGCGACGAAATATTCCGGTTTGAAGAGCCTGCCGGTGCCACGCTCGATCCAACGTTACCGGTTGGTTCAACACCAGCCGCCCCCGGCTGGTCGGCGCAACCATCGCCTGCACCGGCAGACGGCGGATTTCGCCTACCGCCTGTTCCGCCAGCTCCAGCACAGCCCAAACCACGACGTTTCCCGATCTGGCTGTTGATCGGTGGACTGTTTACCTGCATCATCCTGGCCGGAGCTGTCACCGGCAGCGTGATGCTGCTGAATCGGAGCGGTATCATTGCCGGTGGGAGCAACAATAGCAATAACAGCGGTGAAGGAAGTGGCATCTCTCCCTCGCCAACCACACCTCCACCAGCCATTCCTACCCGTGAGTTACCTGCAAATGCTGCCGATTGGACAATCCTGGTTTACCTTGACGGTGACAATAATCTGGAGGCAGATGCGCTCGACGACTTTCTCGAAATGGCCCGCGTCGGTTCAACCGAACGGGTACACATTGTTGTGCAACTGGATCGAATCCGATCGCCGGAAACCTGGGATGACGAGCGTTACGATAATTGGGAGGGAACGCTGCGCTTCCGGGTTGAGGCAGGTATGGAACCAACGCCGGATCATGCAGTTGCCGATCTAGGTGAGACCAACATGGGTGATCCAGCAACCTTAACCGACTTCCTTATCTGGGGCATTGAAAGCTATCCAGCCCATCGCTATGCCATTATTCTCTGGGATCATGGTGCTTCGTGGTTGGGAATTGCGAGTGATGACACCGACAACGATGTGCTCAATTTACCCGAAATCAGCTCAGCCTTCCAGACTGCTCTGAGTCGTACTCAGATCGGAGGGTTTGAACTGATCGGATTTGATGCCTGTCTGATGGCACAGATCGATGTCTTTCAAACCATTGCCCCATACGGACAAGTTGCAGTGGCATCGGCCGAACTAGAACCGAACAGTGGTTGGGCATGGGATGCGTGGCTCGAACAACTGGTTGCCAATCCTGATCAGGATGGCTTCGCGATTGCACCAGTTATTGTCCAAACATATATGGATTCGTTTAGGGGTAGCAGAGCAGACGAAGTCACATTGTCGGCATTCGACTTGACACAAGTCAACAATATCGTGAATGGCATTAACACACTGGCGCAAACACTACAGCGTGAAGTGCAGCAGAGCTACAATGCGATTGGGCAGGCCCGTTCGTTCACCAACGTGTACGCACCGGCCTACTCAGAAGATTTCAATGCCATCGATCTGCCCCATTTTCTTACCCTCCTCCCCCAACAACGCGCTAGTAGCACGATAGTAGATCGAGCCAACCAATTACTACAAACCATTGAACAGGCGCGTATTGCGCACGGAGCAGGCAGGTATCATCGGGAAAGTGGTGGCCTCTCGATTTACTTCCCGCAACTGGCCGAACTCTATGCCGAGATGTACGAACGGGCTTCACCATTACCACGAGCGACAGCGTGGGAAGAATTTCTGCGCGCTTACCATCAAGCCGGTAGTGTCGCCGTGCAGCGCCCAACCATCAGCAATCTGGTCATCAACCGTGAGGTAGTGAGTGTCAATACACCGGCTCATTTGACCGGCACCGTTGCTGGCAGCGATATTGCTTACGTCTTTCAATTCATCGGCATTCCTAATGATCGGCGCGATACCGTTGATCTGATCCAGGTCGATTTCATCTACCCACCAGGAACTATTCCCGGCAATCAGGTACCAAACTGGGATGCTGGTGAGTATAATTTACGACTGAGCTGGGATGCAACAAGCTGGTACCTGAACAATGGGAAGGACTCGATTGAGGTGTTGCTTGGACCGATCAAGTATGGCTCTGAATTCTACGGTGTTGAAGGTATCTACACCACAACAGCGACTGGAGAGAAGATCAATGCCGGTTTGATCTTTTCGATCCAGGGCAGTGAAGCACAGCTTGTACGAATCTGGGGCTTCCCCCGCAGCGCCGGTAAACAGGAACCGCAACCGTTTGAGCTAACACCACGCCCTGGCGATACCTTCACTGCCTACTACCGTTCGTACACTGACACCGGTAGTAAGCTAGAGGTTAATCGTTTCGAGGGCCAGACTATCACCTTTGGTGAAAAACCGCTCACAGCAGTACGTGCGCCTACACTCAACGGCAATTACGTGATGGGATTCCTGGTACGCGACATTTCCGGCAATTATCACTACGACTACGTTGATGTTTCAGTTAATAATGCCAACATAGCCACAAATCCCAGTACTGTGCTTGTACCACCCGGTGCCGCTCAGGCTGGTTTTCAGCGCTATGAAAGCAACCTGGGCTTTGCCATGGATTATCCACAATCCTGGCGTGCAACAGATACCGGCAACGATCGGATTATTTTCGCTCACCGTGAGATCGATGACGGTGTATACGTTGTGGTTGATGTCTACAAGTTCGTAGACGACGATCCAGCAACTGCTACCAGCATCCTGATGCGGGAATTGAAGCGCCTGGTCGAGCAAAATGGTGAACTGCGTGTCAATGAAACCGATTTCCGCATCTCTGGAATCAACGGGCTAAAGATCGAGTACGTCTATCCAAATCAACAAGGGAACAACAGTTACGTGGTTGCCATCGTGGCTACCAGCCCCACAACCGGATGGACGTACCTGATCATGTTTGAAGCACCGGAAGATAAGTTTGACGATCAGCTTGATCTCTTCAATGCCATGCTCGTAAGTCTCGTCATTGGGTAGTGAAAAACTACGCAGCGAGGAAGGAACGAACCGTGGGGGGGCAACAGCAACGGGAAATTGGCGCACAACTCGGAGCGGTAAAGACGATACCAGAAGTTGGTGCACTGAGGGCCTGTCTCCGAATGGGGGTTGCCGGAGGTTATACACCAGCAACGCTCATCCAACTGACCCAAACGTTAAGCTATGCAACATTGGCCGAAGGAGGATCGGTGTTGGTCGCTGGCGCCAAGGGTGGCCATTGGGCTGATCTGGTGCTGCAAGACATTGCATTGCCGATTCAGCGCAGCAACCTGGTTACCAACGGTACGGGAGTCGCACTGATTGGAATCGGCCCGCGCTACGGCTATGCCCTAGTTGCAATGCCGATGGAACCACTCGAACGCGATGCCGATTTGCAATTGTACGATGCTCAATGGAGTTGCGCACCCGAAGACCTGCTGGCAATTGGCGAGATACTTGATGGTGCTATTCCGATGATGCAACGTGCTGCGCTATTACGGTTGCAGCCACCACCAACCAGCCTGCTCTTGCACATTGCTAATCAGGCACTCGATTTCGCTGCTCGTCAGCACGTCACGCTCACGCTGGCAAATCGTTCGCTCACCGAGCGTCTCCGCAACCACGAAGATCAAACGAACATGATCGTCCACGACATGCGGGCGCCACTGCATACGTTGCTCATCAGTCTGAAGGCACTGCAACGGCAGGGGTTTGATCCAAATGCTCATCAGGAATTGCTGGGAGTTGCGCAGGAGAGTGCAACCTACCTGCTCAGCCTGGTCAACACCGTGCTCGATTCAGCACGGCTTGAAACCAGTAGCTGGTCATTACAGTTGCAACCTACGAATCTAGTCAACCTGATCAAAACCGTTTGCGATCCTCTTCGGCAACTGTCCCATATCGATCACCCACAGATACGGGTTGAAATACCCGCTGAGCTGCCTATTGTGCCCGTAGACGCTCATTTGATTGAACGGGTACTGACCAACCTGATTTCAAATGCGATGAAGTTTACCCCTGCAGGCGGTGAGGTACGAATAACCGCACAAGTAACAAACAACGGACACAGTGTTGAAATCCGGGTCAGCGATACTGGTCAAGGTATTCCTGCCGAAGCCCAGGCTCACATCTTTGAACGCTTTTACCAGGCCCGTGACCATGATCGTCGGCAAGGCACCGGTTTGGGTCTCTACTTTTGCCGGCTGGCTGTGGAGGCCCATGGTGGCAGTATCTCACTGGAGAGCGAAGTTGGACGAGGCAGTACCTTCATTGTCCAACTGCCTGTGCGTGTGTAGTGTAGCAGGAGCACGGCAGCGCCATGCCCCTGCTCAACTTGATACGAACATATCACGTACCACACGGCTCCCATTGCAGATGACCGACATATTTGTGAGATACGTTACCCCGGTCATCAAGAGCAAACAGATAGAGCCAACCGTTATCGAGGAGTTGCCGTACCTGCTCGTGCTTTGCGATAATTGCAGTCATTGCATCAATTGGTGCTTCAATCAACACGTGTAAACGGAGTGGTTCGTGCACATACTTCGAGCCATCGTGAACCGATTGCCACGGCAATCCCACCCGTAAATCACCTGAGTTTCCTTCTAAGACGCCGAGCGTTCCGACAACGTTGTGCAGCGTTTTGTTACCACTCCCGAAGACTCGATTATCAACTGTTGAACCATAATATTGGAGGTTGATCCAACTGGCAACAATCATAGGAGCTGTCATGATAAGCTCCAGGACGCTGAAATCGGTATCCTGCTGCCAGTTGTACGAATGGAGAAAGGCGCGTCCATCCAGCTTAATGCCCGCTGTATGATCGCGTGGTGCCACAATAAACGCGGCACATCCAGCCAATCCCCACTCTGGGCGCACCTGCGACCAATCCTTACTCCGATGACGAATTGCTTTATCGATCCTGTCCTTACGATCTAGCTTGAACAGCACCGCTCGTTCGGTACGGGCCAATCGTCCGGCAGCGGCCAGGTCTGCTTCTAGTTGCTTGAGATCGGCAGCGTGACTGGCCGGGATGAGATGTTTATCGAAAATGATGACATCATCAGTCGTCGTATCGTGCAGACCGGCAACGAATACTGTGTCATTGGGAATCATAATCCCTTGCTCGCACAATCTGGCGCGCACTTCTGAATCGTTCAGAATACGTACCGCGACCCGTACATTGGCTTCGCCAGTGTGTCCACCACATGCGCCGCAGTCGAGAGCGGTAGCGTGCGGATTATTCACTGTTGTGGAACCATGACCGGCCAGTAACACCATACGGGCAAAATTGTCGGTCAGTGACATCGCCTTGAGCGCACCCGCTGCTGCCGCCACCCGCTGCTCAATTGACATGCCGGTAGTGCGACCGTCTATTATCCATGGATCAAGAGTGGGAGCCACGTGTGCACGAGTTCGCGCATCCAGGCCAAACTGTGCTGGATGAGGGACCGGTCGCGTGATCCCAAGTGTGTCTAGCAACAGTTTCCGCACATAGGCAAGACCAACCGGTCCAACGAAGCCGAAGCAGGAGACTGGACCAAACTTGAACATGCGCCAGGCCTTGGCAACCCGCTGATTCATTGCTCGTTTCGCTACAATTGCTGCCACTTCCTGCTCTGGTTTGCCCTCAACCGTCTCAGCAATCACAAACTGCGGAGTCAGCAGTACCGGGCACTGCGCACCACCATGAACCTCTGCCAGAGGAACATACTCGATTGGAAAACCGAAAAATCCGGCAAAACCAATCGTTTCGATCTCACTGCTTACCGTTTCAAGTGCCCGTCGGAAGACCTCAGAACGTACATCGATACAGAATGCTGCTTGAACGCGCTTGCGTTGCCTTTGTTGGACAACAGTGGCAGTCTGTTTTGAACCGAGTTGAGTGAAGAGCTGACGCTGATACGATTTCTCGAAGGCCCGTTGAAGCAGAATGTCACCTGCCAGTGCACGCTGAACGTGTTCCGCCAGACGTACATCACTCAATTCCTGCTTTCGCTTATGCCATGCCTCTGCAAGGCCTTTCCCTGCCAGGCTTTTCCAAAGAGCAACTTCCCAAACAATTCGGATCGCCAGCAGATCGGTGAGCGTACTGTCTTCACCACCGTAGAGTTCGGCATTCCAGCGTAGATAACGGGCATAGCTGGCCCAGCCGTGAATTGTTATCAGAAGACGATGTAGATAGGGCTCCAATCCGTCGTCGGGGATTTGTAATATCTTCACCGCTGCCACAATCGTCTCGAGGGCAGTCTCTGGGAATTCTTGCACCGTCTGCCGAAACTGGCGTAACCCTAACCCTCTCACTTGAGGACTACGGTCGTGCATTGCCTCGGCCCGCCACGCTGCGTAAGCCGGTAATTGTGCCCACGGTGAGCGCCAGTAAGACTGACCAAGGTCGAAGTATGCGCCAGCCCAGGTAGAAATGGCATCAGTAACGACATCTGCCCAATTGATACCGGTTAGCGTAGAAGCGACATCAGCGACGGTCGGTAGTACTGGATATGTCGCTTCGGTGGTGTCACTGAATGCAAATGCCTTGAGTTCAGCGACACCTTTCGGCGCATGTCGTAATGAACTATGTTCCGCAATTGCCGTCGCCAGATCGGCATCGGTTATCCGCCCATCACTGATGAGCCGTGCATAGAAAGCACGTGGTGCGGTCATCCGTGCTCCCGCTCGACCAAGCAGAAGCTGCGCTGCGGTAGCGAACGGCACATCCGCCAGACCGAGGAACGGATTCACTGCTACAAAGTTCCGTAATGGCCATAAGGGTGCGATACGCTGTTCGGCCTGTTTTACCGCACAGATAATTCTGTCGCGGGAAACTGTAGGTATGGGTGTCACGACAACGGCCTGAGCACTGAACTGCGTTTCAAGTACACTCATTGGTATTGCCTCCGTGGGTTTACGAATTAGCGAGCTAGACGTACCATATCGATCAGACGATCAAACAGCGTGTTAGCGTAAAAGCCGTTCTTCAGATGTACGTAGAACGCACGCCAGGCAGGGCGATTCACCAGGGCCGGTAAATAGGAGCTGAGTATGATCACGATGGCGAATACAACCACTGCTGTCCATACTGAAATAAGCACAGGCGCATTCAGCGTTGGGTAAACGGCGACCGCTCTACCAAGCAGGGCTTCTGCCAGTACCTCAAGGATGAAGAACGCAACCGTCACCAACGCGGCCATCATTGTCGTGCGGCTGATAACGTACAACGGCGCCTTACCGGTGTTACCCTTTACCATCAGATAGGCAACGGCGAGCATAAAGATCGTGATCATCGCCGTTTCAGCCGGTCGCTTCGTAACGTCGATGCCCAGAGCTGTGGCAACGGCAAGAAAGATTGCTACCGTTAACGCACCATTGACGAGCAGCGCCAGCGGGTGGGGAACCTTATCGAGACGCTGTGCGCCCGTATTCCGAACGTATTCGATGATGCTCCCTGACGAGAGAAAGGCGTGAGCTTTGTAGCAAGAATGGGCAATGAGATGCATGATGGCCACAGTATGGGCGCCAAATCCGCACAGCATGATCATGAAGGCCATGTGGGCAGCGCTTGAGTAAGCCAACGAAACTTTCACACTGCTCTGAGTGATCATTGCCGATGAGGCAAAAATAGCAGTGAAGCCACCGATCGCAATTAACATCATGAGCGCCGGTGTTGAAAGAAACACCACCTCCCCAAAACGCACGACCAGGAAGATACCAGCGTTCAGCAGACCGGCGTGGAGCAGGGCTGATACCGGAGTAGGTGTCTCCATCACCTCCAACAACCAGCCATGGAAGGGGAACATCGCCGATTTCAGTGAAGCGGCAAAGACAATAAAGATCGCTGCTGTGGCCGCGCCATTCGGAATATTCCCACTTGCCAGAGCAGCGCTGGCTGCGTCGCGGATCGCACCAATATCGGTGGTGCCAAAATCGCGAAACAACAGCACAGCAGCAATGATCAAACAGAGATCACCAACACGGGCCACAATAAATTTTTTGCGTGCTGCACGGATTGCACGTGGGCGTTCAGGATAAAACGTGAGCAATTCGTGTAAAGCGAGGCTGGTACCGATCCAAGCCAGTACTAGTTGCCAGAGATTACCCGACGAGATCATCAAGAGAACAGCAGCTATTGTCAGATAAAGTCGAAGGAAAAAGACTTTCTGCCGTGGATCGCCATTAAGATAGTTACGGCTAAACTGGATCAGGAGAGTGCCCAGCACGATCACCAGCCACAACAGCAAGACGCTCAGCGCATCAAAACGGATCTGAAGACCGATCTCACCGCTACCAATGATCGGACTCACCATCGGCCCCGACGTAAAAACAACCATCCCAATGCCGAGGAACAGGAGAAACGAGCCGATACCGATGAGACGGCCAAGCTGAAAGGTCAAATCAACCGAATGCAGTACATTGCTTGCTGCCAGGAGAGCCACCGCTATCAGCAATAGCGAGGGAAGATACCCCAACAGCGCTCCAGTCTGAACCAGCTCACTACCCATACCCTTGTTTCCTCCTTCACAATGATTTCGATGTTTCAATAGTATCATGGGAGTACCTGTCAGAAAAATATATGTATTTTCAAAAAACATTCTTTTTAACAGAACAAATAAATCCAGCCCAATTGTTCGGCTTCCTGCATAGCGAAGGAAGAGCAACGCCGGACAAACAGCAGTCTACAGCGCCTGGAATGACCGGGGCTGTTCGACGTTTTCATCCCAACCGGCAGCGGTGAGGTAGAGAGAAAAGAGGAAATGCGGAGGGAGGAAAGAGGGAGATTAGGAGAAACCCCGCACTGCACTCCTCCGTTCTCTGCTCGAGAGCGAGAGGAGGGGCTGGCGGGAAGATAAGGGAGTCATTCTCTTCCCTGAGCAGAGGATGGGAGCTGGGAGAAAGGTATGGGAAAAGAGGAATTCCACGCTCGTTTCTTTTACAGATTGCACAAAACTATCTCATCTGGCATACTGAGAGCTATGGTCAACGGTAGGAAATACCGTAAGAACGGGAATGAACGCGAACAGGCATCTGTCTAGGAAACTCTGTAAGCGCCTATCCGAAAACTCGTCGTCACGTCACAACGGTGAAACCGGTTGATGAGTAAAACACGATGGTCGATCAGCCTGGTACCGATGGCGTCGCACAGTGAGGCAGAACAACGCTTTGCCACCACGAGGTAAACCCTGACCAAAGGACACAGCTCCACTGCGCCCCGACCGATATACGCCGACAGATGGAGAATGGTATCGTTGGGCACCACGAGCGCAACCCTAGGCTCGCATGACCTGTACCTATGAAGCCACATTACCGTAGAAGTGGTTCTCACACCACGCCCTTCCGCCAACGGGAGTTTCGGATCGACGCTACGTCTTCGTTCCGATGGAAAGAATTATGTTGAATTATCACCATCTTCGCTACTTCTGGATTGTCGCCCACGAAGGCAACCTGACACGTGCTGCACAGAAGTATAACATTGCCCAATCAGCCCTCTCAATGCAGATAAATGCCCTTGAAGAATTTCTCGGCCAACCCCTATTTGAACGGGTCGGTCGGCGACTCGTTTTAACTGAAGCCGGTCACATCGCGTTAGACTTTGCCGATGCGATCTTTGCTAAGGGTGAAGAGCTACTCGCTACATTTGGCCGACTTGCGGAGTCGCACCAAAAGACCTTGCGCGTTGGCGCCTTAGCGACTCTGTCGCGCAACTTTCAAGTAGGCTTTCTTCGTCCGTTGTTCGCCAATCCCGAGATCAAGGTCATCGTTCGTTCGGGAACCCTTGAAGAACTGCTCGGCAGTCTCAAGCTTTACGATCTAGATGTTGTTCTGGCAACCGGGATTCCTTTTAGTGATCAGACCACACCGTGGATTGTCCACGTCATCGACACACAACCGGTTGGTTTGATCGGACAACCGCATCCAAACCGTTACCGTCAAACCCTGGCAGAATTGTTACAAAGCGAGCCAATAATAGTTCCTTCGCCAGAATCGACGATACGAACTGGTTTTGATGCGTTCGTCCATCGCCTGAATATCCAACCAAAGATCGTCGCCGAGATTGATGACATGGCAATGTTACGTCTCGTAGTACGCGAACATCACGCTCTGGCGGTTATTCCACCAATCGTAGTGAAAGATGAGCTAGAGACCGGCATGGTGGTCGAATATGCCGAACTACCAGACCTTGTAGAAACCTTTTGCGCAATCACCCTGGCACGTCGGTTTCCCAATCCTCTGCTAAGCCTGGTGTTACCGAAGACCGCTGCTTCAGAACCGGGAAGCAGTGACCTTTCCTTACCAACATAAAGGAACATCTATGAAATACTGGCTCTTTTTACTCATCGCCATTCTCACCGAAGTCGTTGCTACTTCGGCGCTCAAAGCCAGCGCCGGTTTTACTCGCCTTTTACCCTCATTGATTGTCGTAATTGGCTATGCTATCTCGTTCTACGCAATGTCACTGGCTCTCGAAGCCATTCCGGTAGGTATCGCCTACGCAGTCTGGTCAGGGATCGGTATCGTCCTGATCACGGTTGCAGCCTGGATCCTCTACGGCCAACGTCTCGATCTATGGGCAATGATTGGCATTGGTTTTATTATTGTCGGGGTCATCATTTTGAATCTTTTGTCAAAAGTTGAAGTCCGTTAATCATCAAAAATTCATTGATCACAACAATATAGAATGCTACAATATTGGCACCGAATAATCGTTTTCAGGCTGCCACATGATGGTAAAAGATACAGTCTTACAACTGGCGATCAGGCTGCTGGCTAAGGGCCGCATGTTTCCTACCAATCTTACGCCACAAACACATGTTCAAACCCTGATCGAGCAGCTTCATCCGCTGGCGCCATCAACCCCGTTCATTCGCCTCGGGCCATCAGGTGATGGCGGGTATCTCGTCCCCGACGATCTGGAAGGCATAACAACTTGTTTCTCTCCCGGCGTTGGTCAGATTGCCGATTTTGAGCAAGACTGTGCACGGCGGGGGATGACCGTCTTTATGGCCGATGCCTCTGTTGAGGGACCGCCCTGCCCACATCCGGCCTTTCGATTTAGCAAGCGCTTTCTCGGTGCGTTCACAGACGGTCAGTATATCACGCTGGCCGATTGGGTACATCAATCGCTACCGCCACAGGAGAACGGTGATCTCTTACTGCAAATGGACATTGAGGGTGCAGAGCACGAGGTAATTCTGGCAACACCGGTCGAGTTACTACACCGTTTTCGGATTATTGTGGCTGAATTTCATCATCTCGATCAATTATGGAACAAATGGTTCTTTCTCTTCGCCAGTCGCGCCATCGAGAAATTATTACAAACCCATGCCTGTGTTCACATTCACCCGAATAATCGACGTGGTGCAGTCACTATTGGTAATATTACTATTCCGCGTACAATGGAATTTACCTTTTTACGACGTGATCGATTGAAAGAACATCAATTTCGGAGCGACTTTCCGCATCCACTCGATGCCGATAATACCACACGTCAGGCATTGTCACTACCAAAGTGTTGGTATCGCAGTACAACATCATCGAAAAACAGTATAAATCAGGACACGATCTAAAGTGCGTCAAATCTTCGATAATACCTGCTGGGAAGCGCACCGATCTTGCGACCACAGTACCAAAAGCCGCCCGTGCACAAAATCAGAGGCTTCAATGTTTTCACCCAAGAGAGACATGCTCGAAACTTATTGTAAACATTGCTCGCAATAGGATTCATCGGGCATGCCACAGAGCTGCCAGCAGTCTACAATGCGCACACAAGCGTTGATCTTGAAATAACGAGGAGGTCAATTCGTGTTGAGCCGAGATCTTCGCATTGTAAGTTTTCTGACCGGTCTCTGTCTTATCCTCTTTGTTCATAACGATCCACCATTCACCCACCCACTCCTTGCCCAAACCGACCAGATGCAACGGGTAATTGAGCTAACGAATGAGATACGGATGGCAAATGGCCTGTCACCACTGAAACGCAACGACAACTTACAGCAGGCAGCGATCTACATCGTAGAGGACAACGCCAACCGCAATACCCTCTCACACATCGACAGTCTTGGGCGCAGTATCGGGCAGCGCTTTCCGGATTTTGGCTACTTCTATTCCGTAGCCGCTGAGAACCTGGCAGCCGGTTATAACTCGCCAGAGGAGGTGATCAATGGGTGGATGAGTAGCTCCGGTCATCGGGAGAATATCCTTCGCACCGACTTGTGCGAAATCGGTGCCGGTTACACCTACCGTAGCGGCACAACCTACGGCCATTTCTGGTCGCAGACCTTTGGCTGCCGCTGGAATACCTATCCGGTGGTGATCAACGGCGAGGCAGCAGTCACAACATCGTCTACGGTAAACCTGTACATTTACGGTGCAGGATGGGCGGAGCAGATGCGGCTGAGTAATGATGGGAGTACCTGGACGGAATGGCGACCATACGCCACCGAATACACCTGGACACTGGCAGCAGGAGATGGAGTGCGCACCGTTTTCGTGGAGATTCGGCGTGGAACGACCGTCTACCAGGCAAGTGATACCATTGTGGTACAAAATAACACACCACCGCCATCACCCAGCAACCTGCGCCAGACTGGGAGCACTGCCACCAGCATTACCCTCGCCTGGCAGGACAACGCCAGTACCGAGAGCGGCTTTTACCTTTACCGCTGGAACGGTAGTACCTGGAAGCGAATTGCCACCCTGGGAGCGAATGTCACTACCTATACCGATACCGGCCTGAGTTGCGGTCAGAGCTACCGCTATCGGGTAAGCACGTACAACACTGCCGGAGAGTCGGGAGTCACAGAGTTGATCGACGCAAGGACCAATCCCTGCTCAAGTAGTCTAAACCGGGTGTATATCCCGCTCGTAATACGATGACGCCCCAGCGGCAACCGCACACCAATTCAGAAACCGGCGCACTTGGGAATATCCAGGCGCGCACTGCACCAGGACCGAGAGAGTTCTTGCCACACGCCAGGCAACCGATTCGCAAGAACGAGACGACCGCACGCTGTGATTATCTGAGTGCACAACAAGGCGCCTGGTCTGCGGAAGGGTAGATAATCATCCAGGCGTAGCCGTATCGGGTGTTCTTGTAAGTGATAATCCGGTCAGATGAATGAAACGGATTTGCCAAAGACGTTTTTCTTAGCGCCTACCCGAATACCTCGTTACCACATTACGACAATTGCAACCTGTCGGACAATGGATGCAACACGAGACACGGCCATCCTGTCGCCGACACAATCCTAGCGGATGAGGCGAAGGAACCCGTTGGTGCCTCACCCCTGCTCGGATTGCTACCGATCTGACAAAAGGGCACCAGACAATGCCCTGCATTTCCCACGACAGGATGGCTCGGAGTGGTTCTGCCGAGCTGTCCCCTAACGCCTTGAGGAAGCTCGATCAAAACGCTCGCTTCGCCGTAGCGCCAGTTTCGCCAGTGTTTCCGCATGACTGGCTTTTGTAATTGGGTAGAAGGCTGTCAGAACCATCCCGCTGATCAGGATCAAGGTTGGCATTGGGCCAATCAGTAAGCGAATTGCTAGCAAGGCGCTTTCGGGTTGCTGACCGGGTTGCAGATTTTCGTTAAAGCCGGAAAATTGTAAAATCTGACCGACCAGAAATAACCCTAGCGCCAACCCCATCTTTTGCAAGAACACCATAAATCCGTAGAACATGCCCTCCCGACGTTGACCGGTCTCAAGTTCATCAAGCTCAATAATATCGGGCATCATACTCCACGGGATGAGATAGGCAGTGGCAACACCCGCACCGGCAATCAGGCCAAGAATGATCGCCAGATCGATCTGTTCGGGCTGTAGAAAGAATAGAAATGCCTGCACACCGATCCAGATCAGGCTGCCGATCATGTAGACTGCCTTTTTACCAATCCGCCGACTTACTGCACTCCAGACAAACAGAAACACGAGGGCTGAACCCTGAACTGCGAATAACATCACTGGGATCAGATCGTTGACGGTGTTAAATGTCAGACCAAAACTGACATGCGGGAACTGTGGAATACTTCCTAACCAAAACACTATGAAGAAGGTGAGGACGCTAGAAGTAACCTGTACTGCCAGCCAGGAGAACATGTAGATTCCAACCACAAAGAGAAAGGGACGATTTTTAAAAACATACCGAATCTGATCCGGTAGACTCAACTCTTCGCTGCCGGGTTCTGGTTCGTAACGCTCACGAGTGCCGAAAAAACACCAGAGGAAGGGAAGCGCAATAAGCACCCCGATAACGGCGCCTGACACTAGATAACCAGTTTGCTGATCAGAAAATTGCCCGACGATAATTTGATGCAAAATACCACCGAGCAGGCTACCACCAATGCTGAAAGCAAAGCGATAGGAATTGAGTGCAGTACGTTCGTCGTAGTCGCGGGTCAATTCGGGGGTAAGTGCTGTATACGGCACATTTACCACTGTAAACGCTGTATCAAAGAGAAGAGCGATCACCAGATAGTAAATAAATTTACCGGTCACATCGAATGGAGGAACAATCCACTGTAAAAAGAAGAGCAAGCCAAATGGGGCGGCACCAAACAACAGCCATGGTCGCCGTCGTCCCCAGCGGGTCTGGGTTTTATCAGTCAGCCAGCCGATAATCGGGTCGTTCACCGCATCCCAAATTTTGACGATAAGCAGTATTGTGCCCGCCAGGCCAGGAGGTAGACCGGCAATGGTGGTGAGGAAATAGAGCTGGAAGAACGAAGCAATAATGGTGGCGATGGCCGGACCTAAATCACCAGCACCGAACGCCAGCCGGGTCGCGAGGGGCAAACGCTCTGAGGGAGCCGACAACGGGGCGGCCATAGGGATGTTCTCCTCTGATTTTCAAAAAGACAACCGACGCCTGCTATTGTAGCACTATTAGCGCTGTTTCGCGAGATGGTACAATATCGGGAAGGGGATTGCTTTGCAATACAAAGGGTAATTATGACAATTCTGGAATTGGTTCAGATCAACCTGCTTTCACCAATGGTATTGGCATTTGCACTTGGAATTACTGCGACACTGCTACATAGTGATCTCAAACTTCCTGACGAGTTGTACACCACGCTTTCGATCTATCTCTTGCTGGCAATTGGGCTGAAAGGCGGTATTGCGCTGGCTGAGACAAGCCTGGCCGTGTTTTGGGCACCGGCTGTAGCCACGTTGCTCCTTGGAATCATCATTCCAGTGATTGCTTACGGAGTAGCACGTAAAATCGGTAAGCTGAATGTTGCCGATGCAGCAGCTCTGGCTGCACATTATGGCTCGGTGTCAGCAGTGACCTTCGCCGCTGCGCAGACATTCCTTGACACGGTGGGAGTACGTTATGAAGGTTTTATGCCGGCGTTAGTCGCAATCCTGGAAGTGCCGGCAATTGTGGTAGCACTGTTGATTGCGCAGGTAGCTGGCGCCCCCCAGGGTGGTGACTGGCGCAAAGCGCTACGTGAGTTGCTCACGAGCAAGAGTATTTTGCTTCTCGTTGGCGGTATGATTATCGGTTGGTTGGCCGGCCCGCGTGGCGGCAAGGAAGTCGCACCAGTGTTTGTCGATCTGTTCAAAGGTGCGCTGACCTTCTTCCTTCTGGAGCTAGGAATGGTTGCTGCCCGTCGCTTTCGCGATCTGCCCAGCGCTGGTCTGTTTTTGCTCGGTTTTGGTATCATCATGCCGATTTTCAACGGGCTGCTTGGAATCTGGTTTGGCAGCATAAGTGGCCTATCACTGGGAGGCAGTACCATTTTAGGTGTATTGGCCGCCAGTGCGTCGTACATTGCTGCACCGGCGGCAGTTCGGATTGCTCTACCGCAGGCAAATCCTGGCTTCTACCTGACAGCGGCGCTCGGTATCACGTTTCCTTTTAATTTGGCTATCGGCTTACCGCTGTACTACACTATAGCATCATGGATCGTTGGTGGGCATTAAGCGGCGAAAGGGCAGCACGATGGAATTGACTACTGTCAAACTGGTGACCATTATTGCCGAGGCGGTGCTTGAAGAGCGGATATTACACGATCTGCGTCAGCTTGGCGCACGGGGATATACGATTGGTACGGTGCAGGGAGAAGGAACCCGTGGAGTGCACGCCAGTGAATGGGAGGGGAAGAGTCTGCGGATTGAGACGCTGGTACCACCTGAAGTAGCTGAAAAGATTTTACAGCATCTGGCAGCGGTCTACTTTCCTCATTTCGCCGTTGTTGCATATGTCATGGACGTGCAGGTGGTACGGGGGGCGAAGTTTGGGGTGTAGGTAGAGAGGACAGGCGACCTTTACCTACCCTGGCGCCATTCCTGCCCAGTGGTATCAGCACACCACATCAGCAGAGTATGACCCTACCCCGCACACAGCGGAATTGAGTGAGGGAAACCGATCACCCACCTCTTATGTCTCGCTGTGTATTGCGATCCAACGCAATTTTCCATAGCGCCAATCCCAGTACCTGCGGATCGTGGCGAATGGTATCGGCTTTATTCCATAACTCGCGATAACCGGGATCGGATTCGGCCAGATGACGAACCAGCGGTTCAATCCCTAACGCCCGTATCGTATGCCGATCATTTTCGGTAAAGACCAGCGGATGAAGACCGGCCGCACTATAACGGGCTACAACAGCTGGATGTAATTCGGTAGTGTCATTAACTAAAACAACATCCAGCACACCAAGACCGAGTACATCGACTAATCGCGAAACGTGATCAGCAACGCTCATCCCGTCAGTCTGTCCCGGTTGTGTCGTTGTATTGCAGACAAAGACAACTGTTGCTGATGTTTCACGAAGCGCCGTAACGATTCCCTCAAAGCAGAGTGTAGCCAACAATGAGGTGTAGAAGCTCCCAGGCCCAATGACGACGACATCGGCGTCGGTAATCGCGGTGATTGCCGGCGGGTAAGCTACTGCTGGCGGGTCGAGGAAGAGACGCCGAATCGCCGGTTTGCCCAACGCACGCACTGCCGCTTCTTCAACGACGATTCGACCATCAACCAGCTCGGCACACAAATGAGTGTTGGCGGTTGAAACCGGCAGAATCTGTTCAGGACACCCCAACATCTGGCGGGCCAGTTCGACTGCTGCAGCAATATCACCTGTCATTTGGGTCAAGCCGCCTATCATCAGATTGCCGACTGCCATTCCATCAAGCAGTGGAACCGCTGAACTGCGCAAACGATGTTGCATCAAACGCGGGAGAACAGCATCAGGATTGGCAGCGAGGGTTGCCAGCAGATTGCGCAGATCACCGGGAGCGGGAATATTGGCAATCATTCGCGCCGTACCGGTGCTACGCCCCGAGTCAGTAACTGCGATGATAGCAGTACGTTCGGCGAAGAACGGACGAGCACCGAGCAAGACTTGCGCACTACCACCACCACCACCAAGCGCGACGATTCGGAGTGCTCGAGTATTATCAGACATAAAAAACTCCTTGAACACTCTCTGTGTCCTCTGTGGTACAATGACCTCTTGAGCTTTCATCACTGAAAAAACCAAAACACTCGCCGTGTCCTCTGTGCCATCTGTGGTGATATATGCAACCATCTACACAGTATCATCGCTTTGACCGCACAACTTCGCTCGTCACCGCCAATCTGGTCGGTATCGGGTTGGGAGCAGTTCCAGCAATTGCCTTATATATCGGCCACATTCTCTATAACGGCAATTTAATTCTGATTGATGACTCCGGTCACTGGTGGTCGCTTATCTTGTTTTTAATCCTGATTGTTGTCGGTATCATCGTTCATGAACTGTTGCATGCACTTGGCTGGATACTGGCCGGGCGAGTACCTTTCAGCGCGATCAAATTTGGAGTTGATCGAGAAACGCTCAGTCCATATGCACATCTACGACAACCACTTCCCATCAACCCCTACCGATTCGGCGTTGTCTTGCCGGCGATAGGATTAGGTCTGCTGCCAGCAGCTATTGGTATTATCGGCAACCTGTCACTCTTCACAGTATACGGCGCATTCTTCACACTCACTGCTGGTGGAGATTTTCTCGTCTTGTGGCTGCTGCGCAACGATCCACCACAGGCATTAGTCACCGATCACCCAGAACGTGTCGGCTGCGAGGTGCTCATTCCGGTTGACAACAGCTCAACGTAGAGTTCAACCGTTTGCCGGGCCACTATCGGCCAGTCGAAGGTCGAGCGCACAATTTGTTCACCCGCCGCCCCCCATTCTGACCAGCGGTCACGCGATTCCAGGGCGAGGCGGAGTTTCGCTGTGAGATCATCAACATCGCCGGGACGAACCAGTAAGCCGTTACGATCGGGAAAAACCTTATCGGGAATACCCCCGATCGCGCTTGCAACGACCGGTCGGCGATGGATCATTGCCTCAAGGGTTACCAGAGAACTACCCTCGTACAGCGTTGGATGGACGAACAGATCAACTTCTTCATACAGACTATGCAACTCTTCATCGTTCAACCGTCCCACGAACAGCGTATGATCGGCAATACCGGCTGCTTTAACTTGCTGTTCTAGTGCAGCACGCGCTGAGCCACTGCCAACAATCAGCCACAGCCAGTTAGGTGGCAATTCATCACGTAAGCGCGCCAGCGCGGCAACTAATACATCAAAGCCCTTGTTTGGTTCCAGGCGACCGACACTGAGTAAGATCGGAGTGCTACTGGCTAGACCAAAGCGGAACCGTAGCGCAGCACGGAGATCGCTGCGTACCTGTGATACACACTCTTCCGTATCAATGGCTGATGGAATCACGACAATGCGGGCAGGATCAACCTTGAGGTAGCGCGGTAGATCATCTTTGGTGCAGGCATCGGTCGCAATGACTCGGTCAGCCTGGCGATGCCCATAAGCGTAGAGAATACGAAACGGTGCATATGCCAGCCATTTACGCCAGTCTGGCGTGCGAAACTCCTCCATACCGTGTGGATTTGCCACAAACGGAACATACCGCAGTTGTGGTGTGCGGTTTCGCGCTACTGCATAACCGAACGCGCACAGACCCTGGCTGTGAACAACATCGAAATCCCCTTGCAGCACGCGCCGGGCAGCTCGTTGACCAATACGCCAACTGTAAATTGGGAAGTTGATTTGTCGTCCAATAACACCGTTGGGTGCTAATAACGGTGACGTGTAATCGTAGCGGATGGTCTCGATGGCATGTAGACGCAGATCACCCGGATCACTGCTGACCGACGGTGATTGAACGTAGAGGGTAACTTCAACGCCTAGGCGGGTGAGATGTTTGGTGAGATGGTAGACGTGGCGTTCGATGCCACCATACCCATGCAGCGGAAAGACGGCACGAGCCAACATAGCCACCCGAATCGGTCGGTTAGCTTTTGGATGGGTGGCGATCATGGCTACAAAATCCTCTCGTACTCCCACGAACAATAACGTCGGAATGATAATAACACGACTCGTAGCTCTGGCAAGACAACGGTATCGGTCACAGCGACCTCATTTGGAGCTGGGAAGGCACGCAACAGGCACGGAAGTCCACACGTTTACGGGTGGAAGGTGGCATACCGTTCATAACTGCTTGCAATGTTGCACTCAATATCATCCCCGGACTACCTTCAGCAAGCTGACTGTCTCGGATGCCGACTCGTTTGTCTCGAGCGATAAGCCCACATCCTTAAATGCGTAACACCCTCATCGAGTGGAACGCACCACGCTCGCCACATCACATTTGCCGGAAGAGAGAACCGCGCTGCGCCCATGCCCAGGCGTTGTTGGGATCGATCTCAATCGCTTTGGTCAGGTCAATGTAGGCCTCTTCGTAGATTTTGAGCGCCTGATAGGTCGCACCACGCCGACTAA
>NZ_JPIM01000006.1 GCF_000735195.1 Chloroflexus sp. MS-G | reverse complement strand
GGGTAGCGGCGGGGGCGGCGGAGCCACATCCACCCCAACCAATACCCCGACGGGTAGCGGCGGGGGCGGTGGAGCCACACCAACCCTGACCAATACCCCGACAGGTAGCGGCGGGGGCGGCGAGAGTACACCTACCTCAACTCCTACAATTGTTTCCTCCATCACTGATCTGGCACTGACCAAATCGGTTGCGCCGTCGGTAGCCAATGTCGGCGACGAGGTGGTCTATACCCTCACGCTCAGGAATGTTGGCAGCGCACCGGCCACTGAGGTCACGATTGACGACCCCTTACCGGCCTTTCTCAGCCTGATCGGCGCCAATGCATCAAGTGGCACGGTTCAACTAGACGGGAATCGGGTGCAGGTGACCATTCCGGTTGTTGCGCCAGGTGAGCAGGTGGTGGTATCGATCCAGGCACGACTACTTGCCGAACCGCTACCGCCCGAAAACCGGAACGTGGCGACTGCCCGTACCAGTAGTGTTGAAATTACGACGGATAACAACACGAGCAGCGCGACGATCCTGCCGGTGCGGCCTGACCTGGTGCTCACCAAATCGGTTGCGCCATCGGTGGCGCAGGTCGGTGATGAGGTCGTCTATACGCTCACACTCGGAAATATTGGTAGCGCACCAGCCACTGAGGTCACGTTCCTCGATAATCTGCCATCGTTCCTACGTCTAATTAAGGTCACGACAACGGCGGGTAATGCGCAATCAGATGGCAATCAGGTGACAGTAACGGTGCCTGTTGTTAATCCCGGTGAGACGGTGGTGGTACAAATTACGGCGCAGGTTCTTACCCTACCAACTGACCCTGACAATGTGAATGTGGCGAGCGTGCGCACCAGCAGTAGTGAGGTTACTACGGATAATAATACTAGTAGTGCCGCCCTCACAATCACCACAACACCAACAATTCTGCCGCAAACAGGTGGTCATCTGAGCCGTTCGCTCCCATTTTTGATCGGCTTCGCACTTGTTACTATCGGTATTGGTGTATTGGTGCGACGTTGGTCTTTGGGTTCAAACACTGCTGAAACACACAGCCGTTAAATTTTACCCCCTTCTCATCTGGGCTGGCTTCCAGACAGCACGGTGCAGAAGGGGGAGAACATTTACCTTCTCATCTGGAGATAATAACGATGCGGCATCTTTTACTACTCTGCGTTGCCTTTGCCGTGGGAACAACTTTGGCTACGCCAATGACGCTGGCGCAGCCGACTAATGGTCTGGTACTACGCTCACGAGCCGATGGGGTAGAGATCGCATGGCAGGGGAATGGTTCAACTGAACCGCAACGTTTTGTCCTGTATCTGCGTGCAGATGCTTCACCGCTCCCGGTACTGCGTGAACTCCACGATCAGGCGATTGACGAACCGGTACCGGCACCGGGTTTGCCAGTTGTTACCATCAATGGCGATCAATATGAGCCGCTGCCTGCATTTATCTCTGAGATACCAAATACACCGCTCCGCCTCATCGGTGAAGGGTATCAGCGTGGTAGACGGATGGCGCTTTACGAACTTGCCCCACACTATCAATCTGATACTGGGCCACGGCTGACGACACAGATACGGGCATTTGTCGTTGGAGCAACGCTGCAACCGCCAACTAGCCTAACATCTGTGCAATTGACTAGTGTTCCCGCGCCCGATCCGATAGCAGCACGTAACGCTTGGGTTATTGACGTTCAGGCTGAAGGCATCCAGGAAATTTCGGCTGATACCCTCCGTGCGCTAGGACTTGACCTGGGCCAGGTTGCGGTCAGTCGCTTGCGCTTGCAGCGTGCCGGGATCAATCTGCCGTTAGAGCCGATCTTTCGCGGTGAGACGATAACCGCATTGCGGTTCTATGCCCCACCACCCGGTGACCGTTGGTCGGCAAGCGATCGTTACTGGCTGACGGTTGAAGAGAGCGGTAGTCCTGCCTTGATGGGAAGCCGAACTGCGCAACCGCAGGCTGGTGATCAACCGGCACTGGTGACGGTTAGCGATGTCTGGCCAACCGACTCACCAACGCTGTACGAGTCAACGTTGGCCGGTTTCGATGGCGATCACTTTTTTAGTCGGCAGCTTGATGCCAGTGCTGGTGCGCCGATGAGCACAACTATCACTTTGACACCAATGCTCCCTCTTGCTAGTAGTGGTCAGATGAGTATCTCGCTCGAATTGGCGACGTTGGTCAGACACAGCGGAACACACCGCCTCCATGTTGCCGCCAATACCTGGGAGACGACCGTCACGTGGAGCGGTTCTGGCAGTCACCAGGCAACGGTTATCTTGCCATCTCCTACCACGATCATTACGCTGACGCTCGATCCGGTCAGTGGTATTGATCGTGTCTATCTGGATCGGATGCACTTTACCGCACCGGCTCAGACGACGTTTACGGCTGCTGGTGCGATCTTCAACGGTCAGACTGGTCGTTTTCGTTACTTATTAACCGGTGCACCAACGGGCATTACCGTGTACGACATCACCGATCCCTGGCAACCAGTACGATTGCTGTTCGATGATACAGTCTTCGCCGATGATGCACCGACACCGCGTCGTTATCTGGTAACCGGTTCAGCAACACTGCACACACCGACGGTAGCGCGTCATCAACCGGTTGATCTGACCACGCCGCGTCATACTCGTGCCATTTATATCGCTCCTCGCGCATTTCTAAGCGATCTTGCACCGTTGCTGAATCATCGGCAGGCGCAGGGCTGGTCACCGATTGCAGTTGCGGTTGAAGACATTTACGCCGGTTGGAGCGGCGGCGAGCCAGACCCACGCGCAATTCGGAATTTCTTGCGCTACGTAGTAACGACCTGGTCTCCTAATCTGATAGCAGCTATTCTGGTCGGTGATGGCAGTTCCGATCCACGCGATTATCTCCAACGCGGCTGGCCAACCCTTATTCCGCCATACCTGGCCATGGTTGACCCATGGTTAGGCGAAACTGCATGTGAGACCTGTTTTGCGCAACTGGATGGTGATGATCCGACCAGCGAAACGTTCTTTCAGGCTGACATCTGGCTCGGTCGGCTGCCGGTGAAGACGAGCGCGGAATTACGTCGTCTGGTGAGCAAGCTGCTGAGCTACGAGCAGAGTAGCGGAGTATGGCAACGGCATGCAGTCTATCTGGCTGACAACCCTGACAGCAGCGGCGATTTTGCCGCTCTCCTTGAGGAGGCCATTGCGTTGCAGCCACCACAGACGAGTACTACTCGTGTATACTACCATCCTGACGGCGGTACAGGTCGGATTGACGATGCCAATGTCGCCCGTGAGCAAGCCTTTGCTGCGTTTAATCAGGGCGCGGGGTTACTCGTTTATGCAGGTCATGGGTTACAGTTTCAGTGGGCTTTTACCGCCGTGGGTATCGAGAGGCCATTTCTGCTGAATGTTGATACGGCAACCGAACTCCGCAACGCACCGGCCCTCCCTATTGTGTTGAGTATGACCTGTCTGACCGGCGCGTTTCAACATCCATCGTTTCGCGGTACAACCATTGATGAAGCACTGGTGTTGAATCCGGCAGGTGGGGCGATTGCTACCTGGAGTTCAAGCGGCTTTGGCGTCGCTTATGGTCATCGCCAACTGCTGTTGGGCTTTGTTGAAGCTCTCTGGAGTACGCCGTCACCAACGCCACTCGGTCAGCTCGTGACTGCCGGATATGCCCGTCTGGCCGCCAGTGGTGAAGCACCTGCCTCCCTGCGCACATTTCTGCTGCTCGGCGACCCACTCACCTCGGCAGCAGCACGCCCACTTTACCGACTGGATGTACCGCTGGTGCAGCGATGATCTTATTTTTCTGCCCTACAAGGCTCATCTGCTCCACCACACCCTCCCTCTCCCATTCGGGAGGAGAAGGGGGCTAAGGGTATGATCAAAAACCTGGATGGTTAATGCGGTTCTGCAATGGCATTCCAAACGATAGGTACCGGATCGTTGCTGATGAGAACCGTTGGCAGGCAGGGGATGCGTCGCCCTTCCGCGATGAGAGGGGTGTGCAACGTCTTCCGTCCCGGTGCTGCGGCGCACGGCTGGCGCGCCCTCCCCTTCCCCCTGGCCCCCTTCCTTGCCCACACGGGGAGCGGAAGGGGGACGTAGGGGGGCTGGCGCGAACGCATGGTGGCCCGCGCACGCAATGGTCGGATATGCCCGGTACGAGCCTCATGCAACATCCGGGTTTTTGATCAGGCTCTAAGGGGAAGGTGAGGTCGTTAGGTGTGCGGTGTGGTCAGGTGGGGAGGAGCACGGTCAGGCAACAGCATAGCCAGGTATACCCCCACGCACCCATATGCGGGCCAGAGGCCCGCGCTCCCAGGCAAATAGATGCTAAAATCTGTTCGTCGCTTGACAACCTCGCTTTGATCTGCTACGACGATCGTACCCGTTCGATGCGCGCCCCAAGTGCGGCCAATCGTTCGTCAATCCGCTCGTAACCACGGTCAATCTGACCGATGTTGTAAATCACACTCCGTCCCCTGGCACAGAGTGCGGCCGTCACCATCGCCATACCGGCACGAATGTCGGGGCTGGGCAAGCCGTCGGGTTCGCCATACAATTGCGAAGGCCCAACAACCACGGCGCGATGAGGATCGCAGAGCACAATCCGCGCCCCCATACCAATTAAGCGGTCAACAAAGAACAAGCGGCTCTCAAACATCTTTTCATGAATGAGCACAGTGCCGCGGGCCTGGGTCGCAATCACAATGGCGGTGCTGATCAGGTCCGGATTAAACCCAGGCCACGGCGCCGAGTCAATCTTTGGAATAGCACCGTGAAGATCGTGGCGCACAACCAACTCCTGATCTGCTGGCACAATAATGTCTTCTCCCTCTTCGCGCCACGTCACACCCAGGCGACCGAACATGATCTTCGTCATCCGATGCTCACGTGGCCGTGCACCGATAATCCGTAACTCGCTGCGAGTCACTGCCGCCAACCCGATCAGCGAACCTACTTCCATATAATCGGGGCCAATGGTGTAATCGGTGCCGTGCAACCGACTGACTCCCTCGATTTCAAGCAGGTTCGTACCGATGCCACTGATGCGCGCACCCATACTGTTGAGAAAATGACATAAATCCTGTACGTGTGGTTCAGAAGCAGCGTTGGCGATGGTCGTATGACCTTCGGCAATACTTGCGGCAATGATTGCCTGTTCGGTACCGGTTACACTCATCTCATCAAGAAAGATGTCGGCGCCCCGCAAGCCATCGGTCGTAAGAATATAACTACTCGGTGTAACCTCAACCTGCACCCCCAACGCTGACAGCGCCAGCAAATGTGTATCGAGTCGACGACGTCCAATTGCATCGCCACCAGGACGGGGTAGCATCACGTATCCTCGTCGGGCTAACAGCGGGCCAGCAAGCAACGGTGAAGTACGGATACGGCGCGCCAGTGTGGTGTCTGGTTCAACGGCTGCCAACTGATTGGCACGCAAGTGGACAACATGGGCCTCTGGTTGCTCGATTTGCACACCGAGATGAGCGAGCAACGCTAATTTCGTGCGCACATCCCCAATGTCGGGAAGATTACGTATCGTAACCGGTTCGTCAGTCAATAGACTGGCGGCCAGTAAAGGAAGAGCCGCATTCTTGTTGCCAGCGGGGCGAATAGCACCTGACAGGCGATGACCGCCTTCAATCACAAAATGATCCATACGCATGTTCCTTCGCAACCTTCAACAACGTGTACCCACGTACACGCTCACCTAATGATCGCACCTCTCCCGATTTTTGCCAACATCACCGAAGATCACAGGAGGGGTTTGCAGAGATTTCAGTTTTCGGTGTCATCTCCACCACTTGTCGGCACGTGAACAGCGTGCCATTCATCATGCATGATGAACGTCATCCAACCCCCAGCATACTCTCGATGCACGATGAAAACTTAAAAAAAGCTCTAGCCTCACTCGCTGGAGGGAAAAGATGGTTGACTTCACTGCCAAAAGGTGATCTTCTCACCACAGAGACCACGGAGATCACAGAGACTAACGATAATGTTATAATGTTATCTTTCATTGAACATAGGGTTGTGAAATTTTTCTTACATGCACCCAATGGCCAAAAATTACCCTTTCATTCATAAATCCTAGACGCTCTGTGTGCTCTGTGTGCTCCGTGGTGAGTTTTTGCAGTGGACTCATAGTTGAGATCGCCTGCTCCATTGAGCATGCATATGTTGATGAGCACGGTTGCACAACAGTATGAACCGGCCTGTGCTTCCAGATCGCATGAAACCGTTTCTTAGAGCCTATCCGAATAATTGTCTCACAGTACAGCGGATGAAACCTGATCATAGATGTACGGGCGCAGCGGCGCTGCGCCCCAACTGCTCTTCTTCTGCAACAGAGTATTCCGGATAGGCTCTTAGCGCGCTTTTTTGCGTCGCCATTTCTGGAGGAAATTCTGCCCGAATCGTTTCCAGCGCCCGATGTGCTGATTACCAGCATTGCGTGCCTTCGCGACCAGGTCAGCAGCCTGAGCCTTCCCCAGCGCCAGCGCTTCACGCCCAATCGCTTGCAACTGCTCTCGATTAACGATTTCGCCTTCAGCAAACCAACGCCATGCCGCCACTCCCGTTGTGTAGGTGCCAGCGTATGCAATTGCTACTCGCGGTACAACCCCCCAAACTGGAATGAGACCTACTAAGGTGCGTGCTAATTGTCGCCAGATAAAGGCACCACCAATCACCGGGAGCACTTCAAACAATCGTTCTCGAATATCAGGTGGAGCGCCATACGCCAATGCCAGACGATACACGAGCATCGCCTGATTTTTCGTTAGCACCAGCGTGTCAGCAGCGGCAAAGGGAAGAGTGAGGATCGGGATTTGCTCTGGTAATGCCGTAGCCAACACATACGAGGCATTGGTAAACGAAACACTGCTAATGAGTTGTTGCGCCACTACCGACCGCAAACCGGGTAACCGGCGAGCTGCCGCCAGATGCAACGAGGCTGGTAGACGATCAAGAATCGCCTCGGCTAATTGCCGGTTAGTATCAGGTGAATCTGGATCAGGAACAACCAGTAAACGCGCATGAGCAACACGCGGATGCAATGGCCCAGCGTCGGCGGGTAATACCATTCCCCACACTACGACAACTGTTGGCAGGTTGAGCGTAGCCAGATGTTCAATAACCGTTAGCTCACGAGCTGAAAGCCGGACATTTCGATCCAGACCAATGATAACAAGGTCGGCATGCCGTAGCTCATCTGGGATGATCGTCGTCAGACTGACCAGATGAATAGGAGATGGCCCGGTCTGACCGTACCGTTGCGTACCTTGCTCTAACCGGCGAGCAATACTCTGACACACCTCTGATGCGCCAGCGCACACAATGGTAAGCGGTAACTCAGCTTCTTTGCGAATATCTTCAACGTTGATCTCGCGCAGCGTATTCCAGGCGATATTCAAGCCATTCCAACCGGGCATATCCTTGACCTTCGTAGTGTCGATGAGGTACATCAGAAGTCATTATAGCACGTCCGATTAGTGATTTTCGTTCTGTGTTATAATAGCAATTAGTATGCACAACGCGCCGTGTGCGCTGAAAGAGGAGGTTACCAGTGGAACTCAATCATCGCCGACTCAATCGAGTAGACCTTATTGAGGTCATTGGGCGCGTTGATGCGGCTTCTGCACCACAACTCAAGCAACTGATTGAGTCATTGTTCGCCGACGGTCGTTATCGCATCGTGTTGGATCTCAGCCGGCTCGAATATATCAGCAGCCCCGGTTTACGTGTTCTGATTGAAGCTCGCAAAAAAGCGCGTGATTGGAAAATTACCGACCTTGAGGGGGGTGATATTCGGATCGCCAATTTACCACCCCGTATCAAAGAGGTATTCGATCTCACCGGCTTCAGTTCGCTCTTCGAGATCTATGGCGATACCGTCGAAGCAGTTGGTTCATTTTAGTACTGCCATATTACCGGATACACGTGTCCGGATCTACGATCGCCATGGAGAGTATTACCCTCACCGCCGACCTGGATGCACTGGCTAAGATCAGTGCTTTCATTACTGCCGCTGCCGAACGTTGTGGTCTCGACGAACGGGCTACCTGGCAGGTACAGCTTGCTGTCGATGAAGCTGTCACCAATGTGATCCAGCATGCGTATGACCCCGATCAACCTGGCGATCTGACTCTGAGCTGGCAGTGTCATGACCATCGCTTCATTGTGACCGTCCGTGACCATGGCCGACAGTTTGATCCATCGACCGTGCCAGTACCTGATATAACCTCGCCGTTGGAAGAACGGCAGGTAGGCGGGCTGGGAATCTATCTGATTACCCGCTTGATGGACGAAGTGCATTTCGAGTTTTCTCCCCAAGGCGGGAATTTGTTGACGATGGTTAAATATTTGCCTCATGACCAGCCAGCAGAAGCGAACGAAGTTGTCGTCATCGCGATCAACGACCGCATCGACGCGCTGACTGCTCCTCGCGTGAGCAAGCTGGTAAACGAGCGAATCAGTAACGGTGCACGCCAGGTTGTGCTTGATCTGAGTAATGTTTCATTTCTGTCAAGCAGTGGGTTGCGTGCGCTACTGCTCATTCGTAAAGAGCTGATGACACTGGGGGGCGAATTACGGCTGGCAGCGCTCCAACCGCAGGTCTACGAGGTTTTTACCATTACTGGCTTCACGCAGGTATTCAACATTCATCCTTCAGTTTCTGAAGCCCGCGCTGCTTTTTCTCAGAGGCGTTGAGTGTCGCGCGAACAGATTCTGACATGGTACGGGTTTATCATTGGTATCGTGGCATGGTTGTGGTTGTTGACCCTACCCACTTCACCGGTAGACCCACTCTACGTCTTGCTGTTTGCCATTCTTGCGTTCGTTGTTGATCTGCTGGCATTTCGCACTCCACCAGCCGATGTCCATAGTCTTGCCCCGCTGGTATTAATCACTGCCAGCCTTGCCCTGGGGCCGGTCAACGCTGCATGGTTGGCGGCAATTGAGGGTCTGATCTCCGGCATTGTCATTCCGTTACTCACCAATCGACCCCGCACATCGTTTTCGCTCCTAGGTCGACCACTTTTGCGCAGCGGGTTGCGCACGCTGGGTCTCCTGGTAAGCGGTTGGGTGGCAGGCACGCTGAGCGACCAACCGCTGACGAATAGCCAGATCGGTGTGTTATGGATTGCGACGTTGATCGGTTTTCCCCTGATTACCCAAACCGGACGTCTACTCCGCGAGCTGTTGCAGGGTGGGCAGAGCGGTCTGGCAACGTGGTGGCGTTCGGCATGGCCGGCGATTGTTGGTGCGGAAATTGCCCCCTTGCCGCTAGCCTGGTTGGGCGCGGCAATTGCTCGTGAATTGGGTCTGCTCCATCTCGGGCTTGCCGGGCTTGCTCTGATCGCATCAGCAGCGATGCTACGCCGATTATCACTCAACCTCCAGCGTCAACGCCGTTCGGTACGTGAATTAGCACGGCTGAATGAAGTGAGTCGCGCCATCATTCGCAGCGAACTCGATGTTGACTCACTCTGCGAGTTGATCTACCGCGAAGCGAGTCGGATTGTCGATACCTCGTCGTTTCATCTTGGTCTGTTTCATGGCAATTACTACACGCTGATGGTACGAATCCAGGATCGGGTGCGTCTCCCCCGCCTGACCGTCGATCTCTCGGAAAATAGTGGGCTAATCGGCTGGATTCGTGAAACCGGGCGGGCGATTCTGGTTGAGGATTTTGCCCGCGAGATGGATCGCTTGCCTGCGCGTCCACGCTATCAAAGCGAACGGCCACCCCGGTCGGGAATTTATGTGCCATTGATTGCCGGCGAGACGGTCATTGGTTCCATTTCAGTTCAGAGCTATGAACCAGGCGCTTTTGATACCAATGATCTGCGACTTATCTCGCTGATCGCCGATCAGGCTGCGGTTGCCATAGCCCGTGCTCGCGCTTTTAATGAAGCTCGTCAGCGTGCCAATCAGTTGCAAGCGATCCGCGAAGTAAGCCAGCAAATTACTGCGATCCTCAATCTTGACCAGTTGCTGCCATCTATTGTGCGACTGATCCGCGAACGCTTCGGCTATCACCCGGTTCACATCTTCACGATTTCACCTGATGATGAGCGCATCTATTTTCGAGCTTCGACGGCCGATGGTGCTGATCTGGAACGGATTCGGGCCTTGCCGCTCCGTATTGGGCAGGGGCTGGTTGGCGAGGCTGCCCGACGTGGTGAACCGGTTTTGGCCGGTGATGTGTTCAACGATAGTCGGGTAATACGCGACACCCAACATACGCGCTCTGAGCTAGCAGTGCCGTTGCGTGTTGGCTCAACGGTGATCGGTGTGCTGGATGTACAGAGTGACAAACCGCATGATTTTGATGACGATGATCTCTTCATTATTCGCACGCTAGCCGATCAGATTGCGATTGCCATCGAGAGCGCGAACGCTTATACTGCGCAACAGGAAGAAGCCTGGACCCTCAACGCCTTGTTGCAAATTGCTGAAAATATCGGTCGGGCAACGACACTTCCAGACCTGCTGGCAACCGTGGTACGTTTGCCGCCGCTTCTGTTAGGCTGCCCACGGTGCTACATGGCCCTTTGGAATCGTGAACACCATGACTTTGTGTTGCACGCAGCCTATGGCTTACCACGCAGCGTCCGAGCGACACTGATCGACCAGCCAACCCGCTCACCGTTTTTATCGCGTTTACGCGAACATACGATGGAGACAGATCAACTCTGCATCGAGACCCTCTGGCAGGCACGGGATAATGTCGATCAGTGGCCGACACTGATTGCGGCAGCCGAAAGCGGAACGCTGATCGGATTACCGATAAAAGTGCGGACAACGCTCCTTGGAGTACTGGTGCTCGATTACAACGATCCATTCCTCTCCCTCAGTTCTCGTCAGCAGAATCTGTGTATCGGAGCTGCGGCCCAAATTGCCAGCGCTCTCGAAAGTCTGCTGCTGGCGGTTGAGGCAGCAGAGGCAGCTCGTCTTGAACAGGAATTGCGCGTTGCCCGTGAGATTCAGCGTACCCTGCTCCCGACACGTCTACCCACAGCCAGAGGATGGCAGATCGATGCCGCATGGCAATCGGCACGTCTGGTCGGTGGTGATTTCTACGATTTCTGGACGTTTTCATCGGGTGCAGGTGGTTCTCAGGAATTAGGTTTCGTGATCGCCGATGTGAGCGACAAGGGTATTCCGGCAGCTATGTTTATGGCAATGGCCCGTTCGCTGGTGCGTGCTGCCGCTCTCGATGGTTCAGCCCCGGCACGGGCAATGGAACGCGCAAACCGCTGGCTGTACCGCGACTCCGAATCGGGCATGTTTGTCACGCTCTTTTATGGTCGACTTGATCTCGACTCTGGACGCCTCGATTTTACCAGTGCTGGTCATAATCCGCCGCTGATCTATCGGGCAGCTTCCGGTACCATTGAAGAGCTACGAGTCCCAGGTATTGCATTAGGTGTGATTGCCGAAATAACCTTACCTGAAGCTACAACCACACTCGCACCGGGGGATGTGTTAGTCTGCTACACCGACGGCGTGACGGAGACGATTAATGAACTGCTGATCCCTTTCGATCTTGAAGGGTTACGATCCGTGATCAAGGTTTACCACACAGCACCGGCAAGTACCATGGTGCAGGCCATTCTGGCGGCAATTGCCCGCCACAGTCACGGTCAACCGCCGTTCGATGATATTACGCTCGTCGTGATTAAACGGGAGTAATGAGATACAGTCGTTGATGATGGATCGGATTCTACACCTGCTATCGTCTCAGAAAACGTTCAATCCGCCGAAAGATAGCAGTCTGGTACGGGCCGGTAAGCAGGAGTTGATGCCCTGTCGCTGGCCAGTAGCGTAGTTCGCAACGCGAACTGCCAAGCCGTGATGCAATGGCAGCCGCACTCTCCGGATCGGCAGTGTTATCATCGTGACCGTGCATAACCAGGGTTGGTACACGCACCTGTGGTAAAGCACGACGGGCTGCGGCCAGGGCTAGACGTAGTTCATCGGCAGCAGCAACCGACACCTTGACCGAGCGACGTAATATCTGTTGTACTGCGGGGTCATCAAGATCGAGATCGGGCTGACGACGCCAGATCGACGCTCGCAGCTCATCGCTGCTGAAATCAGCTCGTTCTAGCAAATAAAACCAGGGCGTTACGTAGCGTGCGATGCCCAACAGATCGACTCGCCAGTCACCACCCAAACGGTACGGCGTTGCCAGCATGACCAACCGTTGCACCGGACGCTGAGTAGCCAACAGCGCTGATAGGGCACCGCCGAGCGAAAAACCAACTACCGAGACGGTAGCTGCGCGCCTGGTGAGGGCATCAAATGCGAGACGCACCGCCGCCAGCCAATCCGTCCAGCGCACATCCATAAGGTCTTCCGGTCGTCCAGTATGGCCGGGGAGACGGATGCCAAACACCGTAAAACCAGCCCCGGCGAGATATTCGCCGAGATCGCGCATTTCACCGGGGTCGCCGACAAAACCGTGTACCAGAAGACAGGCGTGATCGCCACCCTGCAACAAGAATGGTTCAATCATTGGGATCAACGCGCACTAGTTTGCGGAAGATGTTGATATTACGCTCACCAATACCAGCAATCGCTGTCAGATCATCAACGCTCTTAAAGGGGCCATGAGCTTCGCGATAGGCGATGATGCGTTCAGCCAATACCGGCCCGATACCCGGTAATGCCATCAATGCCTCGCGATCTGCCCGATTGATGTCAATCGGCGTGAAATCGCTCAACATAGGATCAGCTACCGCTTCAGCTTCGGATGCTGCTTGATCAGAGGTGGTAGTGGTCGTTGTGGTGGTCGAATCTGCCACCTCACCGTGGACAACTAATTGATCTGGTTCAGGGATGGTTGCTACTGAAACACTCACTTCCGCAGAAGCTGTTTCGGCGGGAGATGTCCCCTGATCATGCGTCGTCTCTGGTAACGACGAGGCTGAACCTGCCGTTTCAGATAGCCCAGGTGTTGTCACCGACGCAGCATGCGCCGCTGTTTCTGGTGCTGGCTTCCCTGACGGGCTATCAACGCCGTTACGTCTGGCGGAAGCAGCATCACCAGAAGGAGGAGCCGTACTTCGACGAGTTGACGGCGGTGCGCCACGATGAATGCGCGTAACAACCGGTCGTGGTGCACTGCCGGTTGCTGACGGTGTTGACGGTGCTGGCGGTGAGGACGCAGGTGATGGTGGCGGTGTCGATGGCACTGGCATCGGTGGCTTTGCCGATAGATCGGTCACCGGTGCTGATCCACCGGCGTTCTGCATTCGTCGCCAGATCAGATACCCAATTCCCAGTAGTAAAACGACCAACAGCAATTTACGCCACATAGCAATCTGCTCCCCGCTCATTTCCAAAGCTTGTTCCCGGCACCTACCCTGTTATGATACTGGCGAACTCACGAGCGAGCGTAACACGGCCAGATTCATACGATCTTCAGCCATGTCCTCGCCTTTCGGTGTCTCAATAATCATTGGCAAACTGGCAAAACGAGGATCATTGACGAGCAACCGGAACGCTTCGAGTCCAATACATCCTTGACCAATATGCGCATGGCGGTCAACCCGACTTCCCAACTCCTTCTGTGAGTCGTTCAGGTGAAAACATTTAACCCATTCAAGGCCAATCAGTCGATCAAGTTCGGCAAACGTTGCCTCATAAGAGGCGCGATCACGAATATTATAACCGGCAGCGAAAATATGACAGGTATCAACGCAAATCCCTAGCCGGTTGTGGTATGGAATCAACTCGAACAAACGGGCTAGATGTTCAAAGCGATACCCCAACGCCGTTCCCTGACCGGCGGTCGTCTCAAGTAAAATCACCGTGTTACCACCCACACCATCAGCCAGTAACCGGCAAATTGCCTCAGCGACTCGCGCCAGGCCAGCCTCCTCTCCGCTACCGGTATGGGCACCGGGATGGGTCACCAGATATGGAATGCCGAGTTGGGCACAGCGTTCTAGCTCATCGGCGAACGCCGTAATCGACTTTTCGCGCAGATCGTCGGCAGGAGCAGCCAGATTGATAAGATATGAGTCGTGAACGATGACCGGATGAATACCGGTTCGCTGCTGCTCAGCTCGAAACAACGCAGTTTCCTCGGGAGAAATGGGCTTCGCCGTCCACTGCCGTTCGTTCTTGGCGAAAATTTGCATCGCCTCTAAGCCAACCGATTCACCGCGGGCAAATGACTTTGAGACACCGCCCGAAATCGACATGTGTGCGCCAAATCGCGGCATGCGACCACCCTGAATACCTTTGCGCCGGCGAGTACCGGATACAGCAATTATATCACTATTCCCCTGACTTCATTATGCATTATGCGTTCGTTCCGTAGAATGCAGGCCCCCCCGCACCCTCCCCTTCCTCTCCCAGCAGGGGATGAGGAAGGGGGGAAATCGCCCACGCCCCTTCCCCCATAGCAGACCGGGAAATTGCCCCCTCATCCTCCCCCAGCCCCTTCTTCTCCCGGCAGAGGAGCGGAAGGGGAGCGAGGGATAGGTGCACAGACACCCGTACATCTCAGCCGATTCTACCCCAAGGGGTAGAGGAGAATCCGCCCCTACAATACGGTAACAGGCATCATCACCGTACCAAGAAGAAAGCCTGGCGGCAGAGCACTATCGGAACAGGAAGCTGTCGCTCCTGCACTCGTTGCTCTCGTCGCTCGCCTGCGACTGCTGAGAAGGAGGAAAACGTTGCATAGCTCTCCCGCAATATAGATAGCACTTGACACATGTACAGCAGAACGTTAGACTAAAGACACAACCGCATTCCTTCCCATTGAGACGCCGTGCATGAATGTATGGAACACCAACTACCGGCCAACGTTCATCATCACCGTCGGATGTCCTTCTGGCGGTTTGTGGAATGGTTGCTGGTAATGTTTGCGCTTGTCAGCCTGGTTGGGGTGCTGGTCTACGGTAGTCTCCTGCTCTTCGAGCGTATCCTGGCTGATCGCATTTACCCCAACATCAGCGTGCGCGGTCTCCCAATCGGCGGCATGACTCGAGCCGAGGCAAGAGCTGCTTTGCAGCGTCGTTATGCCGATTTCCTTGCAACACCGATAACGCTCTCGTTCAACGATCAGATTTGGCGACCGGCAGCCGAAGACCTTGGCCTGAGACTGGCTATTGATGAGGCGCTTGATGTAGCATTTGCCATTGGTCATCAGGCAGAGCGGTCAGTGAACCTGCGAATGGCAGCCGCAACCTGGCAGTATGGCGTTGATTTGCCGATCCGTCTTACCTTCGATCAGCGGGTTGCGCAGGAAACTCTCAAAGCTATTGCCGCTGAAATTGATCGGCCACCGCAAAATGCCAGCGTCGATCTGCACGGAAGTACAGTAATTGTCGGCCTTGAACAATGGGGTCGCCAGACGTTGATTGACGAAACCCTAGCTGATATAGCTGCGGCTGTGCAACATCTGCAACCGCAAGAGGTTACGATCCGTACCCGAATCCTCGAACCAACCGTTCGTGACAGTGATCTTGCCCCAACAGTGAGCGAATTGCGTCTACTCCTTAGTGGCCCGCTCCGGCTGGAAGGTCGGGGTGGACGATGTCAACCCGAATGTCGCTGGGAATGGTCACTCGATCAGATTGCTTCCTGGATCAAACTACGCAGGTTAACTGCCATTGATGGGCGTCCGGCGCTCGCGGTTACGATTGATCAGTCTGCTATTCGTGCCATGTTGAACCCCATTGCGGCTGCCTTACGGGAAGAAGGAGGGTTACCAAGAGTCGACTGGAACAACGGTGATTTGCGAATTCGTACTCCTGGCACCCCTGGTCGTGGGCTGGCAGTTGAAGAGACGCTTGCCCGAATCAACGCTGCTCTTTACAGCAACGAACGGACGGTTATCCTGCCACTTCGTGATCTGCCACCACCGGTTACTGCCGAAAATCTAGCGATGCTCGGCATCAGAGCACCGGTTGGCGTGGGAGTCAGCTCATTCCGCAACTCGGCTGACTACCGGATCACAAATATTCAGGCGGGTACCCGACAGATCGACGGAGTCCTCATACCACCCGGCGCTACGTTCTCATTCAACACCACCCTTGGGCCGGTCACCGCCGAGCGTGGCTTCGTCGAAGGCTACGCCATCGTTGACAATCGAACGCAAAAAGAGTGGGGCGGCGGGCTTTGTCAGGTCAGTACAACCGTCTTTCGCGCAGCCTTTTTTGCCGGCTTACCCATCACCGAACGGCATGCCCATTCGTTTCGCATCGGTTGGTATGAAGAACTCGGTGAACCACCTGGTCTCGATGCTGCCATCTTTACCGGTGTCAACGACTTGCGCTTTGTTAATGATACCGGGGGGTGGTTGCTCTTGAGTGGGACAGTTGATCTCCGTCGTCAACAATTGACGATCACTCTCTACGGTCAGCCAACCAATCGACGGGTCGAGTATACCTACCGTATTCTCGAACGCATGCCAGCACCGACTCAACCGGTGTACGTTGATGATCCTACTCTACCGAGCGGTATGATTCGGCAAACCGATACTGCTCGTGACGGACTACGGGTTGAGATCTATCGCACCGTCTACGTAGGAGATCAGGTACATCTCCGTGACACTATCCCCACGACATTTCAACCATGGCCCAACATTTTTGTTCGGGGCACCAAACGCTAATGTTTCGTTAGCATGATAGCACAGCGACACTGCGCCCCGATTCACCTCGCCGCCAAGTTGACGATCTCTGCTATACTAGAATTGAGTTGTTTGAGCAACTATTCTCGTGAATAATATCACGACTGAAGATAACGAAAGGTAACTCAGAATGAAAGCGCGCGAGATCATGACCCGCAATGTGATTTGCGTCAACGATGATGCCACTGTTGAAGACGCGGCCCGTCTGATGACGCGCAACCGGATCAGTGGTTTGCCGGTTATCAATTCCCATGGCATGCTGGTTGGCCTCGTCACCGAACATGACCTGATTGCCAAAGAAGGACGTACCGTCAAAGAAATCATGACTCGGAGTGTCATCAGTGTGAGTGCCGACACCGAAGTCGAACATATCCAACATCTCCTGACCAACCAGCGCATCCGACGGGTACCGGTCGTTGAGAATGGTAAAGTCGTTGGGATTGTCAGCCGTTCTGATCTTGTGCGCCAGATTGCTATGCGTTGGGTTTGCGGGGTATGTGGTGAGATTGTACGTACCCTCGATCCACCTAGGCATTGTCCACGCTGTGGCGCCGACACCCATGCCTTCACACGCGAAGTTGTGCCACCGGGGATGTAATGACCGTCTGCAAACCTAACAACCTTAAGCAGGTAAGGACATCCCCAACCTTTATACCGGCTCGTGAATCATCGGCGAAGCATGGTAATGCGGCACAGAACAATTGCAACGAAGCCACGACTGTCGCGTTTGTAGAGGTACTCGTGTAAAAAGCATTGTGTCAATCAGTTTTGCGATACCGTCATTGCTTGTCAGAACGGTAACCCTTACACGATACGGATAGAGCGGGTGCTTCTTACCTGTTTGAACAATCTGCCTTCGTCGGTATCAGGCGCAAGCCTAAACCTCTGGTTTGGGTAGCACCTAGAGCGCAACCCACACTCGCGGGAGTGTGGTAGCAATAACAGATGGCGCACCAAACCGGCTCATATCCCCTTCCTGCCGGAGCGGAACGCCCAGCATAAGAGAGGAGACCACAACAATGGCCGAAGTTGCCGAAACGACTCAACCACTGCTTGAGCGTGCTACTGTCGATGAATTGAAGCACTACTACTACCAGATGCTTCTGTTACGACGTTTTGAAGAGCGCGCCGGCGAGATGTACGTGAAAGCCAAAATTGGCGGGTATTGTCACCTCAATCTTGGCGAAGAGGCTACCATCGTTGGCTTGATGGCAGCGCTGACTCCCGACGACTATATCTTCACCAATTATCGCGAGCACGGTTACATTATTGCCCGTGGTGTACCACCCGGCCCAGTAATGGCCGAACTCTTCGGTAAAGAGACCGGTGTATCCGGTGGTCGTGGCGGATCGATGCACCTGTTCGACCGCAAGACCAACTTTATGGGTGGCTATGCCATTGTTGGTGGACAGGTGCCATTGGCCGTGGGTGCCGCCTACGCGCTGCGTTATCAGAATAAGCCGGGTGTGGTCGTTGCGCAAATGGGTGATGGAACCACCAATATTGGTGCATTCTACGAGTCACTCAATCTAGCTAAACTCTGGAAATGTCCGGTGCTCTTCTTCATTGTCAATAACGGCTACGGTATGGGCACTTCAGTGGAAGCCGGTTCATCAGAACCCGATCTATGGAAGAAAGGTGCATCATTCCGCATTTACGGTGAGCGTGTTGACGGCACCGATGTGCTCGCGGTGCGCGATGTCGTGCGCCGATTACGAGCACGAGCCGAAGCCGAGGGTGAACCGGCGATTATTGATGCGGTTAGCTTTCGTTTCCGTGGTCATTCGGTTATTGACTCCGATCGCTACCGTGATCCTGAAGCAGTCCGCCGGGGTCGCGAATTGTACGATCCGATCCGAAAATTTGCCACGCTCCTGCTTGAGCACGGCGTTATTGATGATGCCTGGCTTAAGGCGGTTACCGAACGGGTTGAACGCGAAGTACAGGAGGCAATTGATTTCGCCAACAACAGTCCCGATCCGAAGTTTGAGGATCTCTACAAGTATATGTATGCCACACCGGTACCAAATACACCAACGACCGAAGATGCTATTCGTGCGGTAAAGATCAATCACGGTGAGTTTGACGTATAGCCGGTTATAGTGGAGTGTCATCCGCTTTCCCGATGTTCCGTGTGGTGTAGCGGATGTTGCATGGACTAAAGAGGTTGTTATGCCTGTTATTACGTATCGCCAGGCCCTGAATGACACCCTTGGCGAGGAGTTAGCCCGTGATCCAAATGTCTTGCTCATGGGTGAAGAGATTGGCGTGTTTCAGGGTTCGTATCGGGTCACCGAGGGCTTGCTGGCCGAGTTTGGCCCCAAGCGCGTTGTTGATACCCCGATTGCGGAAGAGGGATTCGTTGGAGTCGCTATCGGCGCTGCGATGCTCGGCCTGCGTCCGGTGGTCGAGATAATGACGATCAACTTTATCCTGGTCGCTATCGATCAGATCGTCAATCATGCGGCGAAGATTCATTATATGTTCGGTGGGCAGGTCAGTGTGCCGCTGGTGATCCGAACACCTTCAGGTGGCACTGGCCAACTAGCAGCCACCCACTCGCAGTCATTCGAGAACTGGTTTGCCTACTGTCCTGGCCTCAAGGTGGTTGCACCGGCCACACCTTACGATGCCAAAGGTTTATTACGGGCTGCCATCCGTGATGATGATCCAGTGATCTTTATCGAGTCGCTGGCGCTCTACGATACTAAGGGTGAAGTACCAGAAGATGATGATTACGTCCTTCCGATTGGGATTGCCGACGTAAAGCGACCGGGTACCGATGTGACGGTTGTCTCTTATTCACGAATGACAGCCGTAGCATTGCAAGTTGCGCAGCGGATGGAACAAGAGGGCATTAGTGTCGAGGTCGTTGATCTGCGTTCGCTCCGCCCGCTTGACCGACCCACCATCATCGAATCGGTGAAGAAGACGAATCGCGCCGTTGTGATCGCGGAAGACTGGTACTCATACGGTGTAACGGCTGAAATCGCGGCGACAATTCAGGAAGAAGCCTTTGATTATCTCGATGCGCCAGTTTACCGGGTCGCCGGCCTTGAAGTGCCGTTGCCCTACGCCAAAGAGCTGTCGGCAGCTTCAAAACCAAATGCCAATAATCTGATTTACGCCATTCGGCAGGTCATGCGTGGCACGAAGCGCATGCGATAACGATACGGTTATGAGGAATAGGAGGCTCCATGGGTGAAATAACCATGCCTCGTCTCTCCGACACGATGTCGGAAGGCACTGTAGGCCGCTGGTTGAAGAAAGTCGGCGATCAGATTGCTGTTGGTGACATCATCGCCGAAATCGAGACCGATAAGGCCACAATGGAACTGGAAGCTTTTGAAGCCGGTGTTCTGCAACAGATTTTGATCCCAGAAGGACAGACCGTGCCGATTGGGCATCCGATCGCGATCATCGGTGATAGTGCGGCACCCGTTGCGCCAACACCGTCAATACCACCAGTCACGACGCAACCATCGGCTCCCTCGGCATCGGCTGTCACTCCAGTCACCGTTCAGGCAGTGTCTCCAGCAGCAGTAGCAGAGTCGGCTACGCCCGCACCGGCTGTCGGTGGTGATGACAATGGTCGGATTAAGGCATCACCGGTTGCCCGACGCCTGGCCGAAGAGCTAGGGATTGATTTGCGCCAGGTAGTAGGTACCGGCCCAGGCGGTCGCATTATCAAGGAGAATGTTGAAGAGTTTGCGGCCCGACGTGGTGCTGCCGTGCCAGCTCCGACCGTGACCCCATCTACTCCGCCGCCGACGCCTGTACCGGTTTCACCACCAACGCCAGTGCAGCCACCAGCGCCAGCACGTGCTCCGACACCTGCACCAGTACCGACACTGGCCGGCGCCGAACCGCTGAGTCGGATGCGTAGGACTATTGCTCGCGCAATGACCGATAGCAAGCCTGGTGTACCGCACATCTATCTGACCATCGAGGTCGATGCTGACGCACTGGTAGCATTGCGTGAGCAAATTACCGCCAGTGGAACTCGCGTTTCAATTAACGATCTTGTGGTCAAGGCGGCAGCAAAGGCTCTGAGTAAGGTACCAGCCGTGAATGTCAGTTACAGTCAGACTGCTGACGGTCAACCCGGTATTGTGCGTCATAGCCAGATCAACATCGGTGTAGCCGTTGCTCTTGACGATGGTCTGGTGGCGCCGGTTGTCCGCGATGCCGACAAAAAGAGCATTAGCGTGATCAGTGCTGAAATTCGTGACATGGCACTGCGTGCGCGCGAGGGCAAGATTAAGCAACAGGAACTCGAAGGAGCTACCTTCCAGGTCACCAACCTTGGCATGTTTGGCATTGTCGAGTTCGGTTCGATTATCTCTGTACCGCAGGCAGCTTCTCTGGCCGTTGGTGCGGTGCGTAAAGTTCCGGTGGTACGCAACGACCAGATCGTCATTGGTCAGGTGATGAACCTTACCCTCAGTGCCGATCATCGGGTTGTCGATGGGGCGGTCGGCGCGCAGTACCTGCAAGAGTTGCGTAAACTGCTCGAAGCACCGATGAATATCATCGTCTAACGAGCAGGTGAGACGCATTGCTGTCGGTCGCTGTGACCTTTGTGTCTTGTGGTGCAACCAACCACTATGACACCGAGGTCACAGTGTGTTTGAACCATCGCTTGTCATGACCATTACCGAGGAGCCGTATGAGTATAGAGATAGAGCTACCATCAGGGCCCCTGGTTGAAACTGACTGGCTGGCAGCCCATCTCGGTCACCCGCAACTGCGGATCGTCGATATGCGTGGAACCGTCTTGCCACCTACTGCACCTAAACCGCACTACTTTGCCCGCCACGACGATTACGCCGCCGGTCATATTCCGGGCGCCGTCTACATTGACTGGACACGTGACATTGTTGACCTTGATGACCCGACGCCCGTGCAGGTCGCTCCACCGGCCAAAATTGCTTACGAGCTAGGGAAGCGCGGTATCGGTGACGATTGTGTGGTTGTTGCTTACGATGACTGGTTTTCAATGTTTGCCGGTCGTCTGATGTGGGTGCTGCGCTATTATGGTTTCGAGCGCGTTCGGGTTTTAAATGGTGGGCTGGTGAAATGGCTGGCCGAGGGGCGTCCGCTAACTACGGAGGTTCCCAATTACCCACCGGCAACTTTCACGCCACGACCACAACCGCACCTGCGGAAAACAGCCGATCAAGTCTTGCAAGCCCTGGAGCGTGATCTGCTCTTGATCGACGCTCGCCACGAGCGAGAATACCGCGGTCTGGAATCACGTGCTGCCCGTGGCGGTCACATTCCAGGTGCCCACAACGTTTTCTATCAGAGCCTGGTCAGCGGGCCGCACCAAACTTACCTTTCCCCTGATCAACTCCGTGAACGCTTTCGCGCTGCTGGTATCGATCCGGATGCCGTCAATGATCGTGAAGTAGTTGCTTATTGCAACGGCGGTGTTTCAGCCACGCCAACTGCACTGGCTTTCGAGATCGTCAGCGGACGTCGGGTAGCGATTTATGATGGTTCCTGGAATGAGTGGGGGAATGATCCGACCAAACCACTCGAAGCTGATCGGGAAGGCAGTGAATGACATCAGGAGAGTGTGGGAGGCAGGTTCGGAACTTACCCTTGATAGTATACTGTTACGACGTGAACTGATGTATGACGTTCATCGGCCTATCAAACCCGACCGAAAACCGGCCCATTGAACATTCATTCCTACCATGCTTTAAGAGCGTGATCAGAAACTCGAGGTTTTGATCAGGCGCTTAGCAGGGGTATCGGCTGAAGTGGCGAGCAACGAGGAGCACGCCTGGCTCCTCACCTACCCCCGGCCCCTTCCTCTCCCGCAGTGTGGGAGAGGAAGGGAGAGGGTGCCACCTCACCCATCCCCCTGGCCCCCTTCTGCTCCCAAACAAGGCGAGAAAGGGATTGCTCAGGCACGGTATGTCCCAATGAGAAAGCAAGGTTTTTGATCAGGCGCCAAGGACTATCCGAATAATCCATCATCACCTCACAACGGATGAACCTTGTCGATGGATGCAAGACGATTCACAAGGAGGGGCGAGGCGCCGCCTCGTCCAGATAAGATCCCACGGCGATGGTCGTGGCGCCTAGGCTATCGAACGTCGTCGCAGCGCAGGAAGATGACGCTTTCGGATGGCACACCGATCTCAGTGAGGATAACCTGCGCTAACCCGCATCGCTCGGAACAGGATATGTCGGATCGGCGCTCGGCAGGTGAGTGCCCTGTCGTTATCGGCAAATTGTCACATCAAGGTACTACCTCGCCTACCGACGCGCAACTGTTCTCGCACGTACCCGGTGGTGCCTTACCGGGGGCACGCACGAACGTGCCGCTGAGCTATTGCTAATGAGATGTCAACTTACTCATCTGGGTTGCCGTACTCATTAATGTCAGCAGGATTCGGATCGTTGAACGGAATATTAGGTGGAGTCAGGGGATTGTTGTCTAACCCAATCAGCGGTACCGGTTGCGGATTGGCAATCGTGTCGCTGGTTTGGGTCAGGGTAAAGGTGGCAATAACCAGTTGCTGACTCACCGCACCCTGGGCGGTAAGCTGGTAGAAACCAACCGGCAACCGTTCATCGAGGAACAGTTCTACCATGAACTGACCGGCTATCGGATCGGCAAAGGTTGAGGGAAAGCCTCGCACCGCGCCGTCTGGCATTGTTAACCACAAATCCACTCGTTCACCAGGGAAGAAGAGGTCGCCATTCGCATAAAAGATGGAGCGTTGCGGCGCCTGCGCTCCGAAGGGAACGACCACCGACAGACGGGCTGGCCCACGTGGTGTTACCGGTCGTGAGCGTAGTTCAAAGTGGGCAAAGGCGCGAAACCCACTGGTATTACCGAGTGCGGTTACGGTGTAGCGCCCAACCGGATTCTTACCCTCAAACTGGAAGGAAGTTGAGACTGCGCCAGCGGGTGTTGCCCGTATCACCTGTTGGCCGGGCGGAAAATCGATGACGGTACCGTCGGGTGCTGTAAGCCAAAACGACACCAATTCACCGCCGATGAAGCCTCGACCATCGACCTCAAGGATCTGCCCCTGTAGAATGACATTCGTCTCCTGACCATTCAATGTCGCCCGGATAGTGGCATTACCACTTGGCCCTGGTTGTCCGCCTGGAATCACAACAAAGAAGGCCGATGCCGTATTTGCCCCGCCGCTACTCAAACCGCGCCCGGTCAGTCGGTAGCAGCCATACGGCCAGGTACCCGGTACCGTAATGGTCAGCGAAAGTTGACCGCCATTGTTGGTAAAGCGGGCAAACTGCACATTCGTAGGCATATCGATCACGCCGTCGAGCAACTGGCTGGCACCAACGGTAAAGATACGACCGTCGGGGAAGGTAATGTCAACTTCTACCGGTTCTGGACCAAAAGGTGGCTCAAGGACCCGATAATAATCGAAACGAGCAAGCAGGCTCTGAGTTTGAAAGATAGCCGGTGCTGGCGCGTTGGTGGTTGCACATGGTGCGAATCCCTGGGGTGTAAAGATTTCGACACGTGCCTGAGAAGCGGCTGAACCATACACAAATACCCCAAGAATCACGAGAATAAAGATGCTGAATCCGAATGCAAAGGCGGAACGCAGTGAAAGTCTTCTCATAACCCCCTCCCTGGTATGCTGAGAAAAACCTGATAGGATGATGAAAATGTACAATTCACTGCGTCCAACGAGCAATCTGTGTAGATTACGCTATCGTTACAAGCATTGTTAGAACGGGAACAGACTTTATGAGTAAAAATGCGGTTTAAATTGGTGAAAAAATGTACAGATTTTAACATACTACAAAAAGTAATCTCACCACAGAGAGGTTACAGAGATTTCCGCCTGCAATCATCTTGTTCGGCGCGCTGTCTTACTCTCTATGGTGAGTCGTGTAGTGAACTACAAGGAACGTGTATCAACCTCGTTCCGAACGCTGTAACTCCTCAACCCGTTGCAACTGTACGTAGAGCGGTGGAACACCGAATAAGGCCCGTTCCCAATCGGTCACTCGTGGATTGACCTCGCCAAGCGACCAGCGCCCACCGATGCGGATAATCTGCGTGCCGAAGTGCTGTGGCTGGCCCAGTTCGATGAGCAGGCGATCCCATGCCATCGCTCGCAGTGTCCACGCCCGCTCGTCACCCAATTCTGTGGCACGCCGGGCAAAGCGATGGGCATGACGAAAGTCGGCTGCTGTTTCACCACAGATCATGACCAGGCCTGCCAGAAAATATGCGCGCTCGTCGGTAAGGTATCCCTGCGCTTCCATTTCCAGTACGCGATCACAGCGTCGCCGCCGTTCAGCCGACGACGCCCCTTTGGCCTGTCCATCTATTGCTTCGCTGGCGAGGCGGCTTAGTTCGGTTATGGGATCCTCGGGAAGGAACTCATCATCTGGATCCATCACCAACTCCTTACCGTCTGACGGTCAGATATATAGTGAGTGTTTGCAAGTTTTTAGCTTCTCTTTTCAGTGTACCACGTATTAGAGGAGTCCTCGGTGGTGAATCGTAACAGGTTGTGGATGATGATCGTTACCGTCATTACGACAACGCACCACCTATCATGCAGAGCAGTGGTCATCTACGCCAGGCCAAGGGATAATCCCTTTACAATCCATCTTCAACGTGCGGCAAGTATGGCTGCCCGCTGCATCTTACCGCAATTACGACCGGACTGTACGCTGTGATAGATGCCACCCATCGAGCACATCGGCAAACGTTCGCCGATCATTCGCACAGCGTCGGCATAAGACTACCCAGCGCCAATCTTCCCCCTGCTGCACTGGCCGTCGGTAGACATCAATCCGCTGGTTCGTTCCACAACGGACGCAACACCCACCGGCACGCAGGTATGTAGCCCAGATAACCGGCATTGCCAGATGATCGAGGAACAGATGCAATGTTACCCCCGCCGCTAGTGGACGAATCCATCGATGGTGCTGCGCCAATGCCCAAAGTGTTGGTACCACAAGGAGCGGTTGATGCAGCCACGAACGTAATGAGCCGTACCTTGGCCGGTTGTCGCCACGCTGCGGCAGTCGATTGCGATAACGATTGTAGTGGAGGGCACCGCTAATACTCCAATCGCCGGTACGACTGATGTACAGTACCAGATGATCGAGGTCGATCAAGACACCACCGGCAATGAGTAGGGCTGCTGATAAAGGTTGCCGTGGATATAAACACATCGCCAGAACGGCTGAAGAGACGAGATGTTGATCAAATCGCATGCTGCGCTCCGCTACGCTAAGAACGTCGTGAGTATAAAATTCAGAGGTTTCACCCCGCTACAGCATAACGTCTTAGAGCCTGATCAGAAAGCCAGATTTCTCATTGGGCACGTACCCGTGCGAACCATTGCGTGAGGTGTACCAATATGCTTTCGCGCCAGCCACGCTCCGCCCCCTTCCTCGGCCCGTGTGGGAAAGGAAGAGGCCAGGAGGGAAGGTGCGGGGCCAACCTCCCCTGCCTCGCCCCGTGTGGAGGAGGAAGGGGCCAGGGGGAAGGTGAGGGGTGCCAGTTGCCCGCCACTATTCCCCGAACCATTCTGGAGATACCATGGTCTCGCCTCATCAAAAGCCCGGGTTTTTGATCACACTCTGATATTTACGGCAATCTATCCGCTAACATTGTCGGTACAATCTCCGCAGTCGCTGTGCACTCTAGTTGCGCCAGAACGTCCATGACCGGCTGAAAAGTGCGGCGATGTAACGGTGATGGGCCGTATCGAGCGAGTGCACGTTGATGAACGGCTGTACCGTAACCCTTGTGCAGGGCAAAACCGTACTGCGGGTAACAGCGGTCGGCGCTTACCATCAACCGATCACGGGTGACTTTTGCAACAATTGAGGCAGCCGCAATCGAGAGTGAACGCGAATCACCACGGATGAGCGATTCCTGAGCAAGTGTGATGCCGGGTAGCCGTTCGGCATCGATGAGCACGCCATCAACCGCACAGGGTAGCGCCAACAACGCCTGGATCATTGCCAGACGGGTCGCCGGAACGATGCCATAAGCGTCGATGAGAAAAGCCGGCACGATACCAACCCCAATCCCTGCTGCGTGCGTCTTGATGACGGTATACGTCTGTTCGCGGGCGTTTGCCGTCAATTGTTTGGAATCGTTCACCATACGTAACAGGTCGGGCTGATCGTATACGGCTGGTGAGAGCACTACTGCGGCTGCAACAACCGGACCGGCCCAGCAACCGCGTCCGGCTTCATCAACCCCTGCCAGTACGGTGCAACCTCGTGCGCGCCAGGCGAACTCAACGCTCAGATTCGGTGGCATACGGTTTTCCCATCATCATCAGGACACTACTGTTTCCTACCCGAACACGCTGCACCTGCAAGCGGAAATCCCCGAACTCAACAACAGTCGGTAGCTCATCGGTGTGCCGTCTCAGCCACACCAAACGATAGAGAGCATCAATCAAGCGACCGTACCATCCTTCCGGGCGTCCACCGTCAACGATCACTAATTGTCCGTCAGCAGTTAACACTCGCCGTATCTCGGCCTGTGTGTTCGGATCAAGGATATACTCTGCCGGAAAGGTTGCACATACCGTATCGAAACTGGCGTCGGCAAATGGTAAGCGGCGCGCATCAGCTCTTATCAACCGACGGCTGAAACGTGCTGCTCGTCGCAGCATAAACGGCGAGAGGTCTAGTCCGATAACATCGGCACGTCTGGCGAGTGCTCGTTGCAGATAACCCGGCCCACATCCCAACTCCAGCGTCCGTCCGCGTAACACAGGAACTGCTGCCAGTACCCAGCGTTGCCAGTAGCCACCGGAAACCAGCCACGCGATGAGGTCGTAACTCCACGCCAGTTCGTGGTAGAGACGATGAAACAGCCACCGGACGATCTGTTGATAGAAGAACACAAATTGCTTCATGTTAAGGATGATACAATAATTGCTACATGCTGCGTTGTAGAGACCTTGTTGGCGACATCGTATATCTATCGTTATACCATATCCGGTCGGAGGTGTGAAAGCGGAAGATGTTGGGAAGTACGCCCACCGTAATGTGCTGACACGCCAAACGATGATGTTCGGCCAACGGTGCGGGGTGGGGATTATCGTCAGCGGATGCAAGACAGTGGTTTTTCAGGAAGGAGGCTCCCTTATCCCAAATCACAGAGATACTGAACATGCCTGGTACCCTGTTGTCGGTCGCGGCCTGCTGGGTTTACAGGGCCAGATAGGTTTATATACCGTCCGGATCTGTGTTTATGCTCATCACTGCTGTCATCATACCTGAAAGTGACATTCTGCATCCACTGACGATTGCTGATCGTCAAACATAGCGAAAATCCTTTGAGAAGATTTCTCGCCGAGCGTAGGAGGGAGATTTTGATGAGCATTCTCGACCAACTGGGTAAGACCATTGCCAATGTCAGTGATCGGGCAAGGTTCGAGGCTGAGAAGTTTCAGAAGACGACACGTCTGCAAAGTGAAATCAACGAACTTCGCCGCCTGATCGATCAGAAACTGTTAGAGCTTGGTCAGCGTGCGTATGACCTGCAACGGGCAGGTCAGATTCACGCCCCTTCACTGGCCGAACTGGCAGCCGCACTCGATCAACTGCGTTCGACACTGGTTGCCCGTGAAGAAGAGCTGAAACAGGCGCAAAACGAGGTCTACGTTCCGCCAACACCGCCATCGCCAACGGTGCAGTCGGTTCCAATTAGCGAAGCTCCGCCTACATCTGATGCGCCAAAGATATGTCCACAGTGCGGTTTCCAGATGCCGGCGCGAGCGATTTTCTGTCCGAGTTGTGGGACACGAGTGGGCAAGTGAAGATCAGCCGTTTGATAGCAAAACCCCTTCTTCACGCCATTGTGAAGAAGGGGTCACTTGGTTGAGTTTTGTGGCTGGGGGACAGGGATTCGAACCCCAACCGCCTGGGCCAGAACCAGGTGTTCTACCCTTAAACTATCCCCCAACGTGGTGCCGAAGGTGGGATTTGAACCCACACGAGGTCACCCTCACTACGCCCTGAACGTAGCGCGTCTGCCAATTCCGCCACTTCGGCCTGAGCCGTTTGCTCGGCGCGAAACATATAATACTACGACGAACGTCCTTTGTCAAATGGATTCCAGGACTCTTGCAGAGCAATCGGATCGCTTAAATGCCAGGCATCTTGACTGGAAAGGTCATCACACGCTGCACGAAAGCGTTTGGTTTTTACCTGACTTCTTGAGAGAGAATCAGGAGGACTGAGCGATTGAAAGAACTTATTTTTGATGTTGAAATGCCTGACGGGATTTCTGCACAGAAGTTATCTTCCTTGCCAGACCTGGTTCTGCAACTCGAAAACTACGCTATCAAGCGATGACGTGAAGCGCCTGTACCGCTACCGTAAAGTGTAGAGTTCTTTCTTATGGGAAGAATTCAACGAAGACTCTTTTAAAGAGGGCATTCGTGTTTCTTTAGAGCCGATCCGATATATCTCGTTCCAACCCATGAAGGTCGCCCCTCGCCGTCCTGATGCAGCGGCAGCGGCCCCGGGATGTACATCGCACCCGGTCCGGCCGTCTATCATGCGAGAGGGTAGGGCGCAGCGGTGCTGACATCTATGTACCGTTCTGCCGCGCATCGTCATTTATTTCACCGTTCTGCCGCCCGAAAGGTGAAACTCATGACGGGCTGCTTCCTGCTTCATCGACCCATAGCTCGTAGACCGACCCTCGCGGGCCGTTCCGCCGCCAGAGGGATCTCCACAGGCGTCACTTCCCGGGGAACTCCCGGTAGGACCCGTCAGGTGGGTCAGCCCGTATGCGCTCAGGTTGCACGCCGCATTGAGATCCCGATCAACCTCCAACCCGCACGCCTCACAGTGAAACACCCTCTGGGAAAGGGGGAGCGCAGGACCGACCCAGCCGCAGCCCGAGCACCGCTTCGTGGACGGGAAGTTCCGCGGCGCAATGAGGAGCACGGCCCCATACCAGGCGTACTTATACTCCAGCATCCGCCGGAAGGCCCCCCATCCCACATCCAGCATGGCCCGCGAGAGACTCCCGTTCCGCGCCAGGCCCCGCACGTTCAGGTCCTCCACCACCAGAACCGGCTTGGCTGTCGCCAGCTCGGTGGTGACCTTGTGCAGGAAGTCCTGGCGAATGTTGCGGATGCGGCGATGCAACCGGGCCAGGCGCAACACGGCCTTCTCGTAGTTGCGGGAGAAAACTGTTCGCTTCTGCTTCCGCGAGAGCTGCTTCGAACGGCGCTTCAACAGCCGCAAGGCCTTCTCCAGAGGCTTCGGGGCCTCGATCCGCGTTCCATCCGACAGCACGGCAAAAGCCTTCAGCCCCACGTCGATGCCCACCACATCCTCCGGTCCCTGGACCTCCCGGGGCTCGGGATCCGGGCGCTCCACCTCACAGGTCAGGCTCACGAACCAGCGATCCGCCTCTCGGGAGATGGTCGCCGAGAGGATGCGGGCCTTCTCGGACTGAAGGAGCTCCAGGAGTTTATCCGTCCGCTCCTTGGTGCGGACCTTGCCGATGCGAGGGAGCTGCACGTGCCGGGGCGTGACCCGGATATGGCCGGTTAACCTCGCCTTGTTGTCCGCCAGGGCCTTCTTGCGCTTGACGCGGGGGAAGTTGGCCCGGCCCTGCCGCCAGTTGCGGACGGCCCGCTCCAGATCCCGGAATGCCTCCTGAGGGGCGCATTTGGACACCTCCACCCACCAGGGGGCGTTCTCTCGCTTCCACTTGTTCCAGTCCTTGTGGAGGTTCACCGCTGAGGGGATCTGCTTGCCGCGTTCTTTGGCCTCCAGACAACGAGTCAGGCCCCAGTTGTAGGCGAAGCGGGCGGCACCCACGTGCTTCGCCAGGGCGATCCGGGCCTCCCGGCTGGGGGCCAGCTCGAAGCGGAACGCCTGTATCACCCGCATCCCATTGCCTCCAGCGCCTGCCTCGCTCGGTGCCGGGCCGACCGACGCCCATACCGACGCCCGCAGGCCGAGGTGCGGATGTCCAGGACGTCGTGCACCAGGTCGTCTGTCACGTCCCCATCCTCTATGACCACCACGTGTCGCCCCGAAGCGGCCAGAGCCGCTTCCAGCACGTCACATCCGAACCGGGCCAGCCGATCGCGATGCTCCATGACAATCCGAACCACCTGGGGATCCCGCAGGATCCGTAGAAGTTTCTTTCGTTTTCCGTTCACCCCGGAGCCGATGTCGGTCACCACTGTAACCTCTGTCCAACCCTGCTCTTGAGCAAAGGCCTGAAGGCGTTGAACTTGCCGTTCCCGATCCTCTTTCTGGTCAGCGGAGGACACTCGGGCGTAGAGCACCGTGGTGCCTTCTGAGCGAGGTGCTTCGACGAGGATTGTCCCAGTAGGCAATTGGCGGGCAGGGACAGGGAGCTTCCCCGCCCGAAACCACCGCCAGGCAGTGATAGAGCTGATCCCCTGCTGACGAGCCCAATCCGAGAGTTTTATGGCTGAAATAAATGATAATAAAATTTCCAGCAGTTGTCAACCCTACCTCCATCCACCGATGATGGGGAGTTGGCGTGCGCACCACCCCACCGGTACAATGGTCATGTGATGCGGGGTGGGAAGCATAGAGGTAGTCGATGCGACGGGTGGTGAGGCACCGGTAGAGGTACGGCGCCGCTGTACCCCTCCTGACAGAGTTAATCCGTCATGGACGTGACGATACGATATTCGGATAGGCACTCATTCGTTATTCGTGCAGATGAATACAGCGTGAATATCTTATCGGTCTATCGTTTGCCAGTGGAGGATGAGATCAGGATACATCAGGTAGAAACGTTGCAAGGCCGCGGCATCAATTGACCAGACCATCCCTTCGGTCAGGGCACGCACGGTAAGCCGGTAGGGTTCGCCACGCAACGCCGAGCGCATACCAAAACAGTGGCCGCTCTGTTCACTCTCACCACTGGTCTCACCGCTGAAGTGCAAGCGACCGCTTATCAGCAAGAAACCGTGTGTTCCTATTTCGCCTCGTTGACAGAGAACATCACCGGTGGCGATCGGGTGAGGGGTAAAATCGAGCGCTAGATCAAGTAGCGTAGCCCAAGGCAATTGCCCCAACGTTGAATGCAGCCAGAGCCATTCGGCGCGGGCAAAAGCGGCTCGTAATCCCAACTGATCGGCTACAAAGGCAAATAGCTCAGGTGTGATCTGTAGCAGTTGCACGTCACTGTGTGCCACCAGCGTACTGGTACGCGGTTCGCCGATCAAGGCGCCTCGTTCCCCCAAACTGTGACCACGCCCCAAGAGACGCACCGCTTCACTGCCAACAACTATCTCGACGATCCCGCGATGGATAACATACGCACAGCCATCGGAGGCTTCACCTTCACGTGCGATAACGCTACCTGCTGAGAACGTAAGGACTGTACACTGTTGGGCTAGCTTTGATCGGGTAGAAGCCTTCAGACGGGCAAAGATCGGGCAGATGGTGAGCGTTTCAAACCGTTGGCGTTGTTCGTCGTCTTGCACGATGTCACCTGTGCCAACAATATGACCACTAACGGCGATTTCTACCCGGTCGGCCACGTCCGCGGTTACGTCGAGATGTCGGTGACTGGTATGGGCCAGGATAAGACGTCGGCTGCGAGCGCTAAGTGTGCGTAACAATTGTGCACTCGGTGTTGTATGAATAGCACCACCACCCATATCGTGAACCAGGAATTCGGCTCCGTCGGCAAAGCGGCGTAGTTCATTGAGCCGTTCGGCGCTCAGATACCCGGTTTGATGCAGATGTTCTAACCACTCCTCATCGTACCGCATATCACCTGAATAGCCGACTCCGTTGACCTTTACCGCAATGGTCGGCACCGAGTGGACTGCATATGTGGCGATAAACTGGTAACCGTGCAGTTCCAGGGGTTGGCCTGGCTCAAGCGGGTAAAAGTCGAATAGTTCGGCGACCGTCGCTGGTGTCAGATTAAGCATTTCGCTCAGGACACGCAATAATGAACGGTAAATGGTTGGCGCGGTTACAAGTTGAACTCGTTTACCACCGGTCAGAATCAATTCGGGCAAGCCGGCGATATGATCTTCATGAAGGTGCGAGATGATAACCAGGTCGATCTGCCTTGGCGATAGTCCTAAATGGGCCAGGCGTACATTAATGTATGCAGCAGCATCAAACAAGAGAGGTTGACGATTGCCAAAGTACGCTAGAAAGCAGGTTGTAATACCGGTGGGGTCAAATCCATCACTGCCACCGATGAACTGGAGGGTTAGAGCCTGACGTGGTAATGGACGTGGTGGCGCTACCGTCAACGGATGGGCGACAGCAGAGATTGTCGTAGGAATACGAGCTATTTCAGCGCCGTTTTCGGTGAAGATAAAGTTGCTTCCATCACAGGTAATCTGCACCTGACCAAGATCACCACCTCCTGCTTCCAAAGCCACAATGCTTGTCATATCGTCAATCGTTGGTGCGCGTCCCAGGGGAGGAAAGAAGGCGACCGCTGCACATTCACGCCGGAGCCATGGGTTGGGCCACTCTTCAGTTGCTGTTGGGCCGTTGATAGTTTCACTCAATAGTGCGTGCAATCGTTGGGCTTGCGCTATGGTTGGGGTAATCAGCGTTATTTTCTGTTGTTGCCCGAAAAAATTGGCATAGATGAGAAATTCGACGCTCGCGTAATTGATACCACGATAGACAAAACCTCGCGAGCTTGGCTCGCTTCCCGGTAGAGCATCAAGGGGGAGTATGACATACCTGGGTGGGTTCACGCCGTGTGCCAGCAAAAACTTCAGACTCTCCGGTGGACTGTTTACCATAACATCGCCAGCAGCAGTCGTAACGACATAGATATCGTTCGGCAAACAATGTACTCGATCAGTTATCACCGTTGACATATGCCCCTCCTGCCGGCAGATGAAAACCGCTACTGATTCAAAACGGAACTAGTAACAATATTGTACGATGCGAGACCTTCAACGAGCCATGCTATAATTGAGCATAGTATAACCTTCTATCACAGGGAGGTGAGAGGATATGTCAGGTCATTCAAAATGGCACACCATTCGCCGCACCAAAGGCGTAAACGATCAGCGGCGAGGTCAACTTTTTACGAAACTGGCGCGTGATATTACGATTGCAACCCGTGAGGGTGGTAGTGGCGATCCAGACTTGAACTTTCGCCTGCGGCTGGCAATTGAAAAGGCCCGCGCCAACAACATGCCAAATGAGAATATTCAGCGCGCCATTGATCGTGGTTTGGGTAAGTCGAATGAGGCAGCGCTCGAAGAGATTTTCTACGAAGGTTACGGGCCTGGTGGCGTTGCCATCCTGATCGAAGCGGCTACCGATAATCGCAATCGAACCAGTTCTGATATTCGGGCTACATTTAATAAAAATGGTGGTAGCCCCGGTGAACCCGGTTCCGTGGCGTGGATGTTTGAACAGAAGGGACTGGTTACGATTGATTTGAGTGCCACCAAGCGCGATCCCGATGAATTGCAACTGATGGCAATTGATGCCGGTGCCGATGATGTGGTGGTTGATGATGAAACGCTTGAAGTATACTGCGATTGGACGCAGTTGAATGCTGTCCGGCAGGCGTTTATTGATCAGGGTGTACCGGTAAGCAACGCCGAGAAGATTATGCGTGCTAAGACGCTTATCCAACCCGATGAAAAAGATGCGTTGGCGGCACTGCGCTTAATCGAGAAGCTCGAAGATCTCGACGATGTGCAGAAGGTCTATTCTAATCTCGATATTACCGCCGAATTAGTGGCACGTTTCGATTCGTGAACTTTACCCACCAACAGGAATATTGTGCGGGCACTTGGTATTGATCCTGGGACAGCGACCATGGGGTGGGGCGTCGTTGAGTTCGACAGCCGTCATTTGCGCTTGATCGATGTTGGTGCGCTCACCACTCCAGCCGGTATGCCACAACCTGAACGGCTATTGCAGCTCTACAATGGCCTACGAGCAATTATCGAGCAGCTACATCCTGATACCGCGGCAGTGGAAGAGCTGTTTTTTGGGAAGAATGTAAATACCGCCCTATCGGTTGGTCAGGCACGTGGTGTGGCGTTACTGGCCCTGGCACAGGCTGGTGTACCGGTCTACGAATATAAACCGCTGGCCGTGAAGCAGGCTGTGGCCGGCTATGGTGGCGCCGATAAGCGACAAATGCAAGAGATGGTGCGGCTGACGCTCGGTCTGGCTACGGTACCACGGCCTGACGATGCTGCCGATGCTCTGGCAATCGCTATTTGCCATGCTTATTCTGCGCCAAACCGTCAGCGACTTGGCTTGTCGTAAATCAGGGCGGTATCTGGCTAGCTGACGTCAGACTTATAGTTTCCTTGGCCTATGGCTTCTCGTCGTCGCCCTGGTGCACCCGCCGATTTTGAAGAGATTCGGCCTAATCTGTTTCTAATCCACAATCCGGCATTAAGTCCTGTTTTACGTGGTGAAGGCGAGCGTGAAGGGTTTCAATTCCGTCTGACCAGTTGGCGACGTGAAGGTTTGCTCGCACGCCTGGCAAACCGTGGTTTCGTTACTTTGACGATTGCCGATCGGATTGCTGCGCTCCCTTCGCCTCCTATCGTATCACCTGGTGCGCTCCGCGTCATTCACGTAGGACCGAAACAACAGCTTAGCCTGCTCGATCTGAACGTACCCGGCGGATGGCGTGGATTATGCCCATCGCCTACCGGTACTGTGACGCTGCCTGAAAAACAAATTGTGCGCCGTCGTCTTGGGCGTGGCCCGGCGGAATATCTGCGTATTACCGCAACCGGCTGGCAAACTGTGCCTGCCGATGAAGCACTCTTGACTGCCTACGGTCAGTTGATCGATCCGCCGCCAATTTCCCTCACCTCGGTTGGTGGTGGCTGGCTTTTGCCCGAACTTCCCTTGCCATCAAACTATTGTCGAGTTCTGAACCATATTGTTCAGTCGCATCCTGCTGGTTGGTTGCTGACCAATGTGTACGCATGTGACCTGGCTGAACTCTTATTACACAAGCTGCGGTTAACGGTAGTACGCCGGTAGTTATGTCTGGCAGTGGGATGCTCTTAAAGGGGGAGGGTTGCCCCCTCACCTTCCCCCCCTGCCCCCTTCCTATCCCGCGCTGCGGGCGAGGAAGGGGGGATGGGAGAAGGAGACCTGCACCTTCTCCCACCCCCTTGCCGCTCCTCCACGCGGCGAGGAAGGGGGGATGGTTGGCCCCTACCACCCAAGAGAACGTTCAAACATACTCGTCGCCGATTGGGCGCATCGCGACATAGACCACTCGTGGATCAGCGGTAGTTGCCGGTGTCCAGTGGGGAGTGAGACGCGCCGTCAAGACTAGTCCGCCGGCGTTCAAGGCTGCCGCGATGTCTGTTTCCTCCCACGGTCGTTCGCAATGCGTCTCTTCGCCACGCCACCAGCGCTGCCCGTCGCGGCGAAACCAGATAATGCGACCATAGGCGCGCTGCTGCACCGGATCGAAGGTGAGCCGGTTGATGACCAGCAGATCACGTCCGTCGAAGGTTACCTGATCGTATTCGTGCCATGAACGAAGGCCGGCCGGTGTGTTCAGATCAAAGATGAAGTGTCCACCGGGGCGCAATAACGTGCCGACTGTTCGACAAACCGTTGTCAGATCGGCATCGTTGAGAAGCTGGTTAAGGCTGTCGAAGAGACAGGTGATCATGTCGAAGCTGGCCGGTGCCAGACGTGGATCAGGTGGGAGTGCACGGATGTCGGCTTCGATCCAGTCAATGTCTAACCCGCGCTGAACAGCCTGCTCTTGGGCAATGCGCAGCATATCGGGCGACAAATCGACCCCGACAACGATCGCACCGTTTGCGGCAAAAACCAGCGCTGCCGCGCCGGTACCACAGGCAAGGTCGAGCACCCGTTGCGGTAACGGAAGATGCTCGAGAATAGTACTGGCTAACGTGGCACCGAAGGTCGCCTGACCGGCAGCATGATAAATTGGTGCGTATGCACGGTAATTCATTGTCGCGGGCAGGATTAGATTACGATGCTAGAAATGAACATCCTTAAGCTGCCAGTTGTTCCCACAGAGCGTATTTAGCTGCCAGCAACTGTTCTAGTTCGGCATATTGCGCGCCCAGGGTCGTTAGCCGCGCAACATCACAGGCCTGACTGGCCGCATCGAGTTCACTGCTGAGTCGGGCCAGGTCTTGCTCGAGCGCCGTTACTTCAGCTTCCAACGCTGCTAGACGACGTTGCCTGGCTCGTTCGGCATCATTGGGACGTGATGGCTTTGTTGGTGTTGGCCGCTGTTCATACTGTTTTGGCGGTGACGGTTGGGGTAGCGCGGCTTGGGCAGCAACGTACTCACTATAGTTCCCGATAAATTGTCGGATTCGACCTTGATCAACGATCCAGAGCTTATCGGCCAGGGTGTCGATAAAATAGCGGTCGTGCGAAACAAACAAAATCGTACCGGGATACTCTTTCAAAATAGACTCTAACGCCTCACGTGCATCAATATCGAGATGGTTGGTCGGTTCGTCGAGCAGCAGCATATTGCCGGGCAAGAGGGTGAGTTGGGCCAGCGCCACTCGTGATCGTTCACCACCACTCAGATCGGCAATTCGTTTGAACACATCGTCACCGGTAAAGAGAAAACGCGCCAACAGATGACGTGCCGCTGCCTCACCAAGCCCTGGGGCTACGCGCATGATCTCGTCAAGGACAGTATTGTTCCACTGCAAAATATCGTGACCCTGTGCATAGTATCCGATCCGCACTTCGTGACCGAGACGTACCATACCCTGCAACGCCGGTAGTTGTCCGACCAGGGTGCGGAGCAAGGTTGTTTTGCCACATCCATTTGGGCCAAGCAAGCCAACCCGCTCGCCGCGCCGGATCGTCAGATCATCCGCTCTTAAGAGCGCCTGCGCCCCACCATTTTGGCTACGGTAGCCAACCACCAGGCCATCGAGATGTAATACCAGTTCGCCTGACCGGAGTTGATGATCGAGTGATATGCGCAGTTTTGCCGCTTCTTTAGGCCGTTCAACCATCTGCTCACGTTTCAAACGTTCCAGTCGTTTTTCACGCCCTTTTGCCTCACGTGCGCGCTGTCCGGCCCGATAGCGGCGAATAAACTCTTCGGTGCGGGCAATGAACGCCTGTTGCGCCTGGTATTCCTTGAGCCGTCGTTCCATACGTTCGGCTTTCAAGGTCAGATACTTCTCGTAACTGCCAGGGTAATCTTCAAGACGCTGAAAACTCAACTCCAACGTGCGCTGGGTTACTCGTTCAAGGAAATATCTGTCATGCGAGACGACAATCAACGTGCCGTCCCAGTTCCGGAGAAACTGTTCCAGCCATTCGAGCGCCTGCATATCAAGATGATTGGTCGGCTCATCGAGTAAGAGCAGATCCGGATCGCTGAGCAAGGCGGCAGCCAGAGCTGCCCGCGTCTTTTGCCCACCCGAAAAGTGATGCAGACACTGATGATATTGTTCGGGCTGGAAGCCAAGCCCGTGAAGTGTGCGTTTGATCCGGTATTCGATCTCGTAACCACCGGCGTGCTCGAAGCGGGCACTCAATTCACCATAGCGCTCCATCATCGCTTCCCAATCGGCAGCCGAGGTATCGGCCAGCCTTGACTCTAGGGCCAGCAATTCGGTGCGCCAGGTGTTGAGATCGGCCAGGGCCGCTTCCATCTCTTGCCAGAGCGTGCGCTCGCCACTGAAGCGCGCTTCCTGAGCGAGGTAGGCAACACGCACCCCTCGCGCCAGTTTGAGACTACCACTGTCTGGAGTCTCGTGACCGGCAATGATACGTAACAGAGTGCTTTTGCCAGCGCCGTTTAAGCCGACAATTGCCACTTTCTCGCCACGGGCAATTTGAAAACTGACGTCGTGAAAGATCAGTTCAGCGCCGAAATATTTACTCAGGTTGTTAGCACTTAGCAGGGTCATGGTGTCTGTTGATATAGGTGTTGGACTGTTCGGGATAACTTGTGGTCACGGGTTCACAATGCGTTGCTACGCACAGATTGAGTGCCAACGGTGATCTTCGTAGAATGACATTGCCGTTGCCATCTTTACGTCATGAACTATATCATAGATTGCCAATCTCTGCATCGTGAGCAGAATACAGCCTATCCTCGCCGACGCTTTCTGGTGCGCAACCGATTCTGAAGGGCATGCGGATGCGGTGAGCGATGATTTCAAGACACCTGACACAGGCGTGGGCTTGCGGCCTGTATTTTCAGATGAACAAAGTATCATCACGTAAGGGCGACGCATGCGTCGCCTCTATACCGGTATTGAACAGTGTTTCGTCACGTTGGTACGTCGCCGCCGGTGATACCCAATGCACGATCACGGGTGTATACCATACGAGACACGGTGTTGCCAGATCTATCCGCGTCATCCGTTGCGATGCGGAAGGACTGTGCATCACGTCAATGTGGTAGATAGATGTTCGGGCAGGCTCTTCAGATTACGGCTTGTACGTTTCACTCAAACGAAAAAGCCAGTGCTTACGCACCGGCTTATAATGGAGCGGGAGACGGGATTCGAACCCGCGACCTACACCTTGGCAAGGTGTCGCTCTACCAGCTGAGCCACTCCCGCATCGCGTTTAGAGTATAGCACAATCCGATAATTCGTGCAAGTGTGATACGATCAGAGCACGTATCGTTGTAAAACCTGTTGTGAAGTTGCTAGATCATACGAGGCTACAAGGTTCTGCCTATGACAACATCATCACTACGTCAACGGCTAGGTCGCCGTTTAAGTGCCGTGCCATACTACCAGGTACTCGTAGCTGAACCGGATCGGTTGCACCTGCGGTCATATCCTCAGGCGAATCGTCCGGCGGCGCTGCCGCTCCTGGTTGGTGGTGGAGTGTTGATGCTCGTTGCTATGGCTGTTCTCATTGCCGGTGTGCTGGCAGCCCTGCAAGAGCTAGGATTTGCCGCAGCAGGTATCAGTGCCGCAATTGCCGGACTCTTCGGCGGGTTAGGCATTCAACGGCTTGTCGGCGGGTACGCCATTGCCACAACGACAAACGAGATCATTCTCGATAACGAATCCTTCACGATGCGGCAGACGAGTCGAGTCGGACGACCACGTGAACAGCGCGTTGTCCGTACTGCCATCAGCGGTTTACGGCTGCGCCCCTATCGAATCGTCACCGGTGGGTTGATTCGTCGCTTACAAACGGTCCTTACGCTCGAGATGCTGGTTGGTGAAGAGGTGTGGATCATCGACAGCGCGGCAGTTCCAGCTGCTTTACAGCCAGTCGTAAACGCTCTGGCGCTGGCCCTGGGAATGTCGGTTGAACGGGTGAGTGATGGTTCGGGCGTGATAGGCGCACGAGAGCAGAGGCGATAAAAGTGAGCGGAAGGGGTGGACTCCAGGCAACCTGATTGCTCACGAAGAGGCACTACTGAGAGTCGTCGCTTGTCTCGGAAGTATCACCCTTCCGCTGACCAGAGAAAACCTCCCATCCGTCTTGTAACGGATGGGAGGCGGGGAGGAGGGCGGGAATACGTTCAGCCTACGGCAACGAAACCGGTGGTGTAGGTCCTTGTGGATAATTGATACCGGCCTCAATACCCCATTGGAACCAGTTATTCACGAAATCAGGCATTGAGAAGAAGACGCCAAGTGCGCCGGTAATACCGCATAGCCAGGCAAACCAGAAAGCCCACAGATGGATCGAGTAGGCATTCGCATTAAAGCCCATGCACCAGCGCCAGAAGAGCTGCGCACGTTCAGTACCGGTACCGGGAGCCTGAATCTCATTCCACTCTTCGTGTGCGGCGTACTTCTCAAGTGCCCAAATCGTGCCGGCGTGCATTGCCAGCAAGAGTGTCGAACCAAGCAGGAAGAAGATTGAGAGCATGTGGAACGGATTGTAGTAGAAATTGCCGTAACGCACACTCACATTGTTCGTCCAGTCGAGCAGAGCCTTGATCCCATGGGCGGGGGCTTCCGACCAATCACCCATCCAGATAGGGCGAATGATGTAGATCACCAGGTAGAGAGCAATGGCACCCGTGAAGCCATAAGCCAGGTACGGCTTGATACCAAGGGCCTTGGCACGAGTGTAAATATGCATGTACCAGGCAAAGATTGAAACGGTCAAGAAGAAAGTCGCGATAAGCCACCAACCGCCCTCCTCCAATGGCGGAAAACTCAGGCCATAGCGCGATGAAGGCGGATCGATCTGTAACACTACAAAATACTTGATGAACGCTATCGGATTGTAATTGACTTGGGCAAGCATCACTACCAGCCAGATAAACGTGAAGATCCCGCCCGTGATGTACGCCACTGCATTCCAAAAGCCGAGGTAAAATGGGCCGAGCTGACTATCAAAGCCAAAGTTCTCGAGTAATGGAACCTCGATGGGCTTTCCGATACGACCGCGGTCACGACCCAGCTCCAGATCACCCGGCGTCATATTTATTGTCGCCATATCGTAACGCTCCTCTCTAGACGCCGCTCCAGAAGGGCAGATTATTCCAGAAGTTCCAGAAGCTTACCCAATCTTGTACTGGCCAGCCTGACAACAGGATGCACAAATCTGCTGAGAGGATGCCACCGATAGCGAAGATGTATCCCAAACGGTGAACACCCGACTCGCCAACCGAGTAGTATTGCACATCACGGAAGAAGACGTTCTCGATGTCGCCGCCTTCAGGGCCACGATACTGTGCCGCACTGAGGATCAGCGACCCGTGGCAGGCCAGGAGCCAAGTTGAAGCGAATAGACCGGTAATCCCAATCGCATGGAACGGATTGTAAAAGAAGTTATTGTAACGGTAGCCAAAATTCGATACCCAATCAAGATGTGGCATAATGCCGAGAACGAAACCCTCGTGCCACATTCCTAGTGCGATTGGGCGAATGACCTGTAGGACCAGCCAGGCTGAGAAGGCGACCCCAAAGGCAATCGGCACATGATAGCCCATATCGAGCTTCATGCTGATGTCAACCTGACGCATCATCCAGCCGAAAAAGGCGATGGTAGCGAAGAGAACCGTCATCTGCCAGGCAAACCCCGGCTCCCCTGGTGCAGCAAATCCCAGACCAAGTTCGGCAGGTGGTGGATCGATGCGTCCGGCAAAGAAGTTTTGTGGCAGTGAATAAGGCCCTTTGAGGATTGTTTCGTTGATGTAGAAATACGAACCAAAAATGATCCCGATCACCGAGACAAAACCCCAGAAGCCAACGTAAAATGGCCCGACCCAGAAATCGAACGGGTCATAGCGGAAGATAGCACTGAAGGTAGTCCGTCCTTTGATTTTGTACTCCGGCTCGATCTCTTCGATCGTCCGCCCGCCCGGTACCCGTGTAGCTCGCGCACCTTCGACGACGGTGAACGAAAAGTCGGGGAAGCGGGGGTCTTTCGCTTTTGCTCTACTCATAGCGACTCCCTCTAGTAGCGGTTGGCGCGGCGACCGATACCTTCATCGCGCCTTGTGGTTGACCTGACTCGGATGACGTGTAATGATAAGCAAAAATTTTTGCCTTTTCGGTCAGTATAATATGCCCGGTACACATTGTCAAGCCAAAGCTTTTAATATTTAATTCTGCATTATAAAGCCTTAAATCTTTTTCTATCGTTGATCTATGCCATCGATACGTTCTTGCATATAAAACAAGAGCAACCTGTGGTATACTGAGCCAGAATAGCAGCATGAGTTTTGACGCACAGGAAAACAATGAGCCGTCTGGCAGTCGTTATTCTCAACTACAACCGGGCCGACCTGTTAGCGGATTGTCTGGCGTCGATTGCCGCTGCACCCACCCGCTGTGAGTTGTCGGTGTGGGTAGTTGACAACGCCTCAACCGATGGCAGTGCCCGAATGGTTCGCGAGCGATTTCCGTGGGTTCACCTGATCGAAAGCCCAGTTAATGGTGGTTTCTCTGCTGGAAATAATCTAGCATTACGTCAAATCCTGGTGTTACCCGATCCGCCGACTTACATTCTGTTACTCAACAACGATACAGTGGTACCGCCAGGTGCACTCGACGGTTTGGTTGATTATCTCGACAAGCACCCAACGGTCGGTGCCGTTGGGCCAAAATTGCTATTGCCCGATGGATCGCTTGATCTGGCCTGTCGGCGTAGTTTCCCAACGCCAGCAGTTGCCTTTTACCGCTTATTTGGGCTGTCACGTCTCTTTCCACGTAGCCGCCGCTTTGCTGCGTATAATCTGACTTATCTCGACCCTGATGTTGAAACTGAAGTGGATTCAGTGGTTGGCGCCTGTATGATGGTACGCACAGCAGTTGTGCGAGAAGTGGGCTTGCTCGATGAAGCATTCTTTATGTATGGCGAAGATCTCGATTGGGCCTATCGGATCAAACAGTACGGTTGGAAGATTGTCTACTACCCTGCGGTAACGGTCTACCATTATAAACGTGCCGCTTCCAGTCGTCGTCCAATCCCATCGATCCGGGCGTTCTATGATGCAATGCGTCTTTTTCATCGGAAACATTATGCAGCGACGACGCCCGCCCTACTTAATGGTCTGATCGAGCTAGGTATTACTGTAAAGGAGCTGTGGGCACTTGGCCGCAATCTCCTCCTCCCCGCCAAGGCGCGTCACGTCGGTTAGAACGCGCTCATTGCTGCGCCCACGAGCCTGGCAGGCGTTGTTACGCCTGTTACTGATCGTGATTGATGTGGCGTCGCTCAATCTGGCAACCCAAGTAGCATATGCGCTCGGCGCCGAATCATTATCTGGCGCAGGCTTTCGTATGCCTGCCGATCCGCTGACGCCGCTGCGTCTAAGCGTGATTGGTAGCGTCATTGCGCTGATCGTGTTTGCCAGTAACGGTCTTTATGAGATGAAGCGCGGCGCCTCACGTCTTGATGAAGCGGTGAAGGTGCTGACCGCCGTGTCGCTAACGATGGTGTTGGTGATTTTCGTCAATGCGCTGATCGGTGAGTTCGGTGGTGAAGAGATACCATGGACGCGCGAGATTCTCTTTCAAGGCTGGTTGCTGGCGGTTGCAGCGTGTCTGACCGGTCGGTTTCTCCATCGTGGGCTGGTCTCGATCTTGCGCCGCCTTGATATTGACACTCGTCGGGTACTGATCGTCGGCGCTCGTGAACCTGGACGACTGGTCTGGAATACGATCCGGCGCCGCCCTGAGTTAGGCTATCGCGTTCAGGGTTTTCTGTCAGATACGGTGCCGATTGGCGAGATTGTTGATGGATTACCGGTTCTTGGTCGTACCGATCACATTTGCCGAGTCATTCGGGCTACTCACGCCGACGAGGTGATTATTGCGCTCTCTGGTCGTTCGTCACAAGACCTGATTGACGTGATCGCGCTAGCCGAAGATGAGTCGGTAGCCATTAAGATTTATCCTGATACATTTCAACTGATTACCAATAATGGTATCTCAATTGGCGACTTGCGCGATCTACCATTAGTAAGCGTAAAGAACGCGGCGCTCGATAATCCGTGGAATCGGATGCTCAAACGTGCACTCGATCTAGTTGTTGCATCGGTCGTATTGCTGTTCGCGGCGCCGGTGATGCTGCTCATTGCACTAGCGATCCGCCTTGAATCACGGGGACCGATCTTCTTTTTGCAGGAGCGGGTAGGGCTTGATGGTAAGCCCTTCTGGATGATTAAGTTTCGCACGATGCGCCCCGATGCCGAGCAATTTGGCACGTGGACGGTGCAGAATGATCCACGAGTAACGCGCGTGGGGCGTTTTTTGCGCCGTACCAGCCTCGATGAGTTACCGCAACTGATTAATGTTTTGATCGGTGAGATGTCAATTGTAGGGCCGCGTCCTGAGCAGGCACGCTGGGTTGAGCAGTTCCGACAGCAGATCCCACGTTACATGCGTCGGCACAAAGAGAAGGCCGGTTTGACCGGTTGGGCGCAGGTCAATGGCTTGCGTGGCGATACCAGTATCGAAGAGCGTACCCGCTACGATCTTTATTACGTTGAAAACTGGTCGTTGCTCTTCGATATCAAAATTATTTTGCGCACGATTATTAACTTCATTACCGGTCGGCAGGAAAATGCGTATTGATCACTTACCGGTTGCCAGGTGCGGCTACGATGCCTCTGGCTCTGTTTTGCAATGTATGGCCACTCGCTTTCCATCCTCACCCAAACCGGAATATATGTTACAATAGTGGAGAAATCTCCCCCTTAGGCGTCATTGCCCTGTTGCTAACGCACGAGGATCGATCCTCAATGGAGGAGGATTATTTATGGAAGTACGTGTCCGTGAGGCAGCCGCCCATGCTCGTCGGCTTGGTTACCAGGTTCTTGTCGCCGAACAATTGCGCGCCACTCGCTGTCTATTGGTATTGGCCGGTCCTGATGTGCAACCGTTCGCAGTGTTAGCGCAGCAACGATCTCTCATTACTGCCGCTGATGTCCAGGATTTTGCCGAGATATTGTTTCTCCGTCGTTTGAATCGCGGATTACTGGTCGCAGTTGACGGTCATTTCAGCGATGAAGCGCGACGCACCGCACAAGAATTGCGTCACGCTATGATTACGCTAACCACGCAATTGCCACCAGCGAATGCTTTGGTGGCAGCCGGTCTCCAGCCGGTTGTCAATTTGCATTAGGTGACATTGATTCCAGGCAGTATATTGTCGTGAAGGTCTGCCAGTAACGGATAACCACGAGCGAGCAGAACCTCTAGTTCGTATCAAGCATACGTACACGTCGTGGCAACAACTGCTTCGATGAGGTATATCCTTCTTTTTTTACGTTCGCTGCGGTCGGCTATGGTACAATAGGGCCATGACCGATCAACTGCTATCAGCGGCGCAAACGCCACACGATCTCGATTTTATCAGTCATAGCCCGAACCAAACCGAAAGAATCGGCTTTCGGCTCGGGCATTTATTGCAGGCTGGTGATTTGCTCTTACTCTCCGGCCAGCTCGGTGCTGGTAAGACGCATCTGATCAAAGGGATTGCCCGTGGTCTGGGGTACGACGGCCCGGTTACCAGTCCAACGTTTGTCTTGATCAACGAGTATCGCGCTGATGTTGCGCATGGCCGAATACCGATCTACCACGTAGACCTCTACCGGGTGAGTGGCGTTACCGAACTGGCGACAATCGGTCTTGATGAAATCTGGTTGAGTGAAGGTGTTTGTCTGATTGAGTGGCCAGAACGAGCGGCAGCCGCGTTGCCGCCTGAACATCTGCACATTGTGCTCAGCTATATCAGCGAAACCAAACGGCGGATACGGCTGATGCCACGAGGTCTGCGTTACCGAGAGCTGCTGACCACCTTCAAGGAGGAGACGTTCGGCTGATGCTGCTCGCGATTGATACCGCAACTGCGCTTACCGGTCTGGCGCTCTACGGTCCGCAAGGCCCCCTGGCTGAGAGTATCTGGGAGTCGGGACGCAACCATACTGCTCAACTCTTACCCCAGATTGATACATTGTTGCGCTACATTGGCGCATCACCGGGCGATATTACTGTCCTTGCCGTAAGCCTGGGGCCGGGTAGTTGGAGTGGATTACGGGTAGGTTTGAGTCTGGCTAAGGGTATGGCACTGGCCGGTGATCTGCCGTTGATCGGCATTTCCACCCTCGAAGCCCTGGCTTACCAGTACGTACCGACACCGCTACTGGTCTACCCACTCATTCGGTTGGGACGCGAACGCTACGCGACGGCCCCCTTTGCCGCTCATGAACGGTTTGAGCGGTTAGCGCCTGATCGCAATCTCACGCTTTCCGAATTATGTGCTGAAGTCGATAAGCCGGCATTCTTTTGCGGTGATCTCGATCCGGCGACTGTCGCCAGCCTTCAGCGTGGCTTAGGTGATCGTGCGGTACTGCCATCGCCGGCTGCGCGTTTGCGTCGTCCGGCTTTTCTGGCCGAATTGGCCTGGCAGCGCCATATTGCCCAACGCTACGATGATCTGGCAACGCTCGAACCGATCTACCTCGGTGAACCGGTACGGCCACAAGTGGGTAGCCATCGCGCCGAGTAGTAAGTCAACCTAGGAGCTGCTGTGTTGGACGGGGTACGGCAAGGTCGGTATTGCAAAGCTGTCCTCCCTTCATGTTCCCCAGTACATCCCACTTTCCCGCAAAAAGAGTTGTAAACAGGTTAGGAAACTCTCCCTCTTCACCGTTGTCAGGTAGTGTGAAGCGCTGAAACTCCTTAAACAACTTGCCACACCACTGTACGTAACCGATAATGACGGTATATCATGTAAAGACGTATGCTAACCGGATCGTTTACCTTGCGAGAGGGGAACGCAATGTCTGCCCTACGCCGATTTGAACAATTTATGGAGCAAATGGTTGAGGGGTCGGTAGCTCGTATCTTCCGTAGCTCGATTCAGCCGGTCGAAATTGCCCGTCGCTTAGAGAAGGCGATGGAAAGTAACCAGACGCTCAGCGTGAAACGGGTTATCGTCCCCAGCATCTATCGCGTCTTTTTGAACCCGCAGGATTTTGCCAATTTTCAACCGGTGCGGCAGCAGATCGAGCAGGAACTGGCAACCTATCTGAGCGAATTGGCTGCCGAGCGTAATTTTACGATGCTCGATCTACCACGGGTTGAGATTACCGAAGATCCAGCAGTACCACGACGCTCAATTCAGGTTGTAGCCGAGATGCGTGATGCGCAAGCAGATCGGGCGACAATGACGATGATGATGCCGGGTGAGCGGGCGGCTGGTCGATCATCGGGCGCGTTCTTTCTCTTACGAGCCACCAATGAGCCGCAAGCGTTACCTATTGCAACGACAACCGTGACTATTGGGCGAGGGCTGGATAACGACATTATCCTGGAAGATACTCGTGTTTCACGAAAGCATGCCCAATTACGCTACCGTCAGCGTCGGTTTTGGCTGACCGATCTCGGCAGTACAAATGGAACCTTTGTGAACGGCGAGCGAATTAGTGAACGTGCCCTGCGTGATGGTGATGTGGTCTCGTTGGGTGGTCTTGAACTAATATTTCGCGAGGGCTGATCGATGTTCTTCGATATTGCCAGCATCTCAATCGGGGTCATTTTGCTCTTGTTGCGGGTGGCAGTAGTTTTTTTGCTCTACTTTTTCCTGTGGCAGGTCATTCAAGTTATCAAACGCGATCTCTCACAAACGTCACCGCTGTCATCGCCTGTCAGTCCCTATGGCCAGTTGGTGGTAACCAGGTCTGGGCAAAGTGGAATTGCTGTTGGGAAAGTCTTTCCACTGAATGTAGTAACAGTGATCGGGCGTAATCCGAACTGCGATATTGTGCTAAACGACTCGTTTCTATCGAGCGAGCATGCCCGGCTTGAGCGGCGGAATGGAGTCTGGTGGCTCGAAGATCTGAATAGCACGAACGGCACCTTTCTCAATGGCTTTGAAGTGAGTGGTCCTACCGAAGTGCATCCTGGTGATGCAATTCAAGTCGGTCGTGTGGAGTTACGCCTTGAACAGGGTATGGGCTGATCGACAGATTGAACAGTATCTATACCTTTTTTGTTATAGGTCTCATAGAAATCTGGTATAACATCGTTGTTTTACCGAAAAACCCGCTCACTGCAATTCCTGGCGCTTATACTGAGCAAAGAATGGGCAGATCTTTGTCCTGAATTGTTAAGACTTTACCATTGTGTGCGGTGATCGCTGTGAGCGTTCAGACGCATTTGTGATATACTTCTCATTACCTTCATTCACGTAAACCACGGAGGACAGGCGATGCTGGCCAATTATGCTATAGTAGGCATCTTTCTTGTTGCTGCGATTAGCTTTCCACTTATCCCGTTGGTGTTAGCTTTCTTTCTTCGTCCCAAGCGACCAACGCCCCTGAAGACCAGTACCTACGAATGTGGGCTGGAGGCGATTGGTGATGTACACGTGCAGTTCAAGGTTCAATATTATCTGTACGCCCTGGCCTTCGTTATTTTCGATATTGAGGTGATATTTTTGTATCCGTGGGCAGTAGCATTTCAAGTAGTGGGGCTCTACGGTCTCATTGCCGCAACGATCTTTCTCTTGATGCTATTTGCCGGTTTGCTTTATGAATGGCGTAAAGGCGCCCTAGAGTGGGTGTGAGTATGGCTGAAATCGATCCAACCCAACTCGAACTCGAACGACAGGGTGTGCTATTGACGACCGTGAACCGGTTTTACAACTGGGGGCGTCGTTCGTCGATCTGGCCAATGGCGTTTGGGTTGGCGTGTTGTGCGATTGAGATGATGGCCTTTGGCCTGAGTCGTTATGATGTAGCTCGTTTTGGGGCCGAGCTGTTTCGCGCATCACCGCGTCAGGCCGATCTGATGATTGTTGCCGGTACGGTGACGAAGAAGATGGCACCACAAGTGGTACGGCTTTACAATCAGATGGCCGAGCCGCGTTATGTGATTTCGATGGGCGCGTGTGCTACCTCTGGTGGCCCCTTCCGCGACGGCTATAACGTGTTACGCGGCATCGATCTGCTTATTCCGGTGGATGTCTATGTGCCCGGTTGTCCGCCGCGTCCTGAAGCATTGTTGCACGCACTAATGACACTACAAGAGCAAATTGACCGGCAAAAATTAGGGCGTGTGCGCTGGTACGGTAGTAGTGACAAACCGCAAACCAGCGATTTTCCGGTACCGACTTTCGGGGCAAAGGGGCTGGAGATTGACGGCAAACTGGTCGATCCGGTTGGCGGTTTACCGCTCCTCAGCCCGTATACCTCGCCGAGCCACGGCGAACACCGTTCAGGGCAGATCGAACACCCGGAGATTGTGCGCCAGTTCCCAATTATGGATCCGGAAGTAGAACTTGAGAATGCACTGAAGGCACGCGGGGTGGCCCCTGAGATCGCAGCCGATGATCTGAAACGGAGTGTGGTGAACGATGCCTGAGATGTCTCCTGCCGAGCTTCGTGCCCGATTGGCGGCAGCGCTGCCGGATGCGTTGGTTGATGTGGCTCCCCTGGCAATGACGCCACCACCTGCCCATGGTCCTCAACCTGGCATGTTTCATCCACCCGATCCGTTTGTGCATCCCGATCATCTCGTCGCGGCAGCGCTCTTCGTGCGTGATACGCTCGGTTATGCGTTGCTATCCGATATTGCGGTGGTCGATTATCTCTACGCAGGATGTTTTGAGTTGGTTTACCGCTTCTACCATCCCTCCGGTGGGCCAGGAATTGTCTTGCGAGTACGGGTGCCACGTGATGCGCCGCAGGTGCCATCGTTGACTCCACACTGGCCGGCAGCCAATTTCCACGAACGTGAAGCCTTTGATCTGTTCGGTGTTGAGTTTGTCGGTCATCCTTACCTACGGCGGATCTATATGTGGGATGAATTTGAAGGCTTTCCAATGCGCAAAGACTTTCCTCGCCAGGGCGATAAGTATCTGGGTGGCGATGAGTAAGAAGCTGAGAGATGAGGGATCGGTACCGTTATGCTCCAAACCCAAGAGTTGCAAGTCAATATTGGTCCGCAACATCCGTCAACGCACGGTGTGTTTCGCATGCTGGTGACGGTTGACGGTGAAACGGTGGTTGATCTCAAGCCCGTATTCGGTTATCTGCATCGGAATCACGAACAGATCGCCGAGGCGAATACATATTTGCAAAATATGCCCTACACCGACCGGCTCGACTATTTTAATTCGATGGCGAATAACCACGCCTATGCAATGGCTGTCGAGCGGTTGGCTGGGATCGAGGTGCCTGAGCGCGCTGAATACATTCGGGTGTTGATGGTTGAGTTGACGCGGATTCTCAACCATGCCAGCGCGGTTGGCTTCATGATCAATGATATGGGGGCATGGCAGACACCGCTGGCTTTTGGCATGCGCGAACGTGAGAAGATTCTCGATCTCTTCGAGATGGCGAGCGGCGCCCGGCTGATGTGCAACTACTTTCGTTTTGGCGGTGTCGCACGAGATTTGCCACCTGAGTTTATCCCGAACCTGCGTGAGCTGCTCGTCGCTTTGCCGGCATATATCGACGAGCTTGAACGCCTGCTGCGCGATAACGAGATTTTACTACAGCGAGCGGTCGGTATCGGGATACTGCCACGTGAGGTTGCCCTCTCGTATGGTGTGACTGGACCGGTGTTACGCGGTTCGGGTATTCCCTACGATGTGCGTAAAGCCGAACCTTACAGTGTTTACGACCGGTTCGATTTCGATATTCCCATCGGTAAGGTGGGTGATGTATATGACCGGTTTTTGGTGAGAATTGAGGAGATGCGTCAGAGTAAGCGGATTATCGAGCAGGTGCTCGAGCAATTGCCTGACGCAAAGGGTGGTCATATCAATCCAAAGGCACGCCAGAATGTACGACCACCGGTGGGCGATGCGTATGCCCGGATAGAGTCGCCGAAGGGCGAGCTGGGTTTCTACCTGGTTAGCGATGGTAGCGGCAAGCCGTACCGTTATAAAGTGCGCGCACCGTCGTTTATCAATCTTACGCCCCTAGCCGATATGTGTCGCGGGTACAAGGTGGCCGATATTGTGGTCATCCTCGGCAGTATTGACATCGTGATGGGAGAGGTGGATCGATGATGGAACCACCATTTGAGATAGAGATTCCACGCGGTCGCGTTATCGAAGTGCAACGCGATGATTCTCGTGTGCGACGCGGCGGCGGTTTGCTCCGTGGAATGGCGGTGATTTGGAAACACTGGAAAGAGTCATTTCGCCTGAATCGCAGCTATAGCCAGATTCATGGTACGTTCACGATCCAGTATCCTGAAGAGAAGCCACGGATTCCAGAGGCTTACCGCAACATGCCCATTCTCCTCTACGATGACGAGACCGGTCACGAACTCTGCACCTCGTGCTTCCAGTGTGAGCGTATCTGCCCACCGCAAGTCATTCATATGACGCAGGCCAAGGACCCGGCTACCGGCAAACCGGTACCGGCAGTGGCAGAGTTTATTATCGAGTATGACGCCTGCATGAGTTGTGGCTTTTGCGCGGAAGTGTGTCCATTTGACGCGATCAAGATGGATCACGAGTTTGAGTTGTCGACCGACGATCACGCCCAACTGACTGTGCATAAAGCCCAGTTAAACCGACCAATTAGCTACTACGCGAGCATTGCCCCAACGATGTGGGCAGAGGTGCGCGAGAGTGCTCTGAAGAAGCTGCAAGGGAATATTCGCCGTCGTCCTGATGTCATCGGGATTGCACCGCATCTTACCGAGCGCATTGCGGCACGGCGAGCTGAACTGGCTGCTCAGGCGGCTGCGCCATCGCCAGCAGCAGAGCCTGCATCACCACCAGCACCCTCAGCACCAACCGAAGCACGTAAGCTGACACCTGAAGAGAAAGCAGCGAAGCTGGCGGCGATCCGGGCGGCAAAGGCAGCCCAGGCTGGTGATGGTGTCACACCATCGGCTGAAGGAGGCACCCCTGCCGAAGCACCACCCGCCGACGACAAAGCAGCGCGCCTGGCGGCAATCCGGGCCGCCAACGCCGCGAAGAAGGCAGCCGCCACCGATGCCGCACCGGCAGCGACAGGTGAGCCGACGACGCCCACACCCGCCGACGACAAAGCAGCGCGCCTGGCGGCAATCCGGGCGGCTAACGCCGCGAAGCGCAAGCAAGCTGCTGACAGTGTTGATACGGAAGAGGGATCATAACCCGATGGAGAAGCCTCGATGTATGATATCTTACAGGCACTAATCAATGGGACCTTCGGTTGGGGATGGCCTGACTGGCTGATCTATCTGATCAGTTCTCTTGTCGTCGTGACGATCATACTGGTTGTGGCGCCGCTCCAGATGCTCTTTTTCACCTACTATGAGCGTCGAGTTATTGCACGTATGCAGGATCGGATTGGACCCAACCGTGTTGGCCCAGAAGGTATCTGGCAACCAATTGCTGACGGCGTCAAGATGTTTACCAAAGAAGACATCGTGCCAGAAGCCGCCGATCGAATTGTTCACTTTCTTGCGCCCTGTGTGGTGGTCGCTCCTACCATCCTGATGTTTGCCGTGGTTCCGTGGGGGCCGGGGATGACGCCGGTTGATCTGCCGACCAGTCTGCTCTTCTTCTTCGCGGTATCGTCAATCAGTGCAGTCGGGCTAATGATGGCGGGTTGGGCCAGCAACAACAAATTCTCGCTTTTGGGTGCGATGCGGGCCGTCGCCCAAATGGTCTCGTATGAGATTCCTGCCGTCTTGTCACTGATTGCGATTGTGATGATCGTTGGTTCGCTCTCCATTAATAGTATTATCGAATACCAGGCCGGTTTGTTGATCAGCAATCGTGATCTGCCAGGGATTCCCGATCTCGGTTTAGGGTGGTTTGTTTTCACACCGGTTGGCTTTGTCGCCTTTATTGCCTTCTTTATCGCCGCCTTAGCCGAAGGCGAGCGTACGCCGTTTGATATTCCAGAAGCCGACTCTGAGATTGTCGCCGGTTATATGACCGAATACAGTGGGATGAAATTCGGTCTGTTCTATCTAGCCCAGTATGTATTGAACTTTTTGCTCTGCGCTATCACTGCGATCCTCTTTTTTGGGGGGTGGCAGGGGCCAGGCGTGAATTGGCTCTATGCACAGGCGATCACACCGACTAACCCTGATGGCAATGGTCTCTTTAACGTTTTGGCCGGCGCGCTTGGTGTCTTCTACTTCCTGCTTAAAACGTATATCTTCTTCTTCGTGATGGTCTGGCTACGCGGTGCGTTTCCCCGGCTGCGGATCGATCAACTTATGGATTTTGGCTGGAAGTTTCTCATTCCACTTACCCTGGCTAATTTGTTCAGTGCTGCGGTGTGGGTCGCATTTACCCGTTGGGGGGCGGCTGAAGGAATGTTGATCACCGTTGGCTGGTCACCGGTACTGCGTTGGCTGGCGGCATTTATCATCACCCTGGCTATTAATATCGGTGTGTACCTCTGGTTGACTCAAGTCTATGCGGCGTCGCAAGCCGAACGACGACGAGTGGAACTAGAGGAGTTGAGTGCCACGTTGTAAGCGGTTGCGAACAGAGGCAATGATAATGGCAGCGGAAGGCTGGGGCAGGAACGAGTGATGGAAGTTGTTGTGCAAATAACGTTTGGCGTGATTGCCGTGTTTATTCTGGTTGCGGCGGCGATGGTCGTCTCGGTGCGGAATGTGATTCACGCTGCACTCTGGCTGATTGCCTGTTTCTTTGGCGTCGGTGCGCTCTATATGCTCCTTGAAGCCGAATTTCTGGCCGTTGTGCAGGTGTTGATCTACGTTGGTGCTGTGTCGGTCTTGATCCTGTTTGCCATCATGCTCACCCGCCAGATTACCGGTGAAGGGGTGCGTCAGCTTACCAATCGCTGGCCGGTTGTACTGGCAATTGCCACATTGCTCTTTGCGACGGTGCTGGCCCCCACATTGATCAACCAGCAATGGAATGTGCCACCAGCACCACCTCTGGGTACGCCTGAGCCGATTGCCGGCCCGGCAGAGCTAGGACGCGGTTTTGTCAACGAGTTTCTCATCCAGTTTCAGGTGGTAGGGGTCTTGTTGACAGTTGCGTTGATCGGGGCGATTGTGATTGCCTATGAAGAGCGCGCACGCCGTCGTAAGGTGCTGACCCTAGCTGAAGAGCTGGAATTGAAGCGCCTGCGTGAGCAAACGTCGCCAACCGTACCAGCACCGGTCGAGGCAGAACCGGTTGTGCAAGAGTCGCGATCGGCAAGTGAGAGGTAATTATGCTGAATGCAGTTCCATTACCGGCAGTATTGACATTGGCTGCTGCTCTCTTCTGTATTGGCCTTTTTGGCGCCCTTTCACGGCGGAACCTGATCGGAGTCTTGATGGGTGTTGAACTGATGCTCAACGCCGTCAATATCAATCTGGTCGCCTTTTGGCGCTATTTCGAGGCCCGTTACATTACCGGTCAGACATTTGCCATCTTTATTATCGCTGTAGCAGCAGCAGAAGCAGCCGTAGGTCTGGCAATGGTGATTGCCGTCTACCGCCACTATGTCACCGTTCAGGCCGATGAAATTGATCGCCTGCGCGGATAACGGAACAGTGGTGGGCCAGAAGGTTAGCAACGTCGGCGAGATGAGGGACCGAAGACAGGAAGACTTGCAGAAATGTAAATGACGGGAACGTATATGGCGTTTTTTCTGCAAAATGCATGGCTGATTCCGTTCTGGCCGCTACTGGCTAGCGCTCTCATCACCCTGACGCCAATACGGCGCATAGCGATGGCGAGTGCGTGGCTGGCGACCGGCCTGATGATGATCGCAACAGTCATGGCGTTGGGATTGCTGGCGGCAGTCGCCAACGGTTGGGCGCTGCACGATGGTCAACTGGTGCAGCTTGCTGTACACCACGGTGAACACGGCGCATTTGCTTTTCCTGAACCGAATGTGGTACAGCGGTTCGTATGGGCACCGACCGGGGAGACAGCCTTACAAATGGGTATTTATATCGATGGCGCCGCTGCCGCTATGCTGGCAATGGTGACCATTGCCTCAACCTGCATTCATCTCTTTTCAATTGGCTATATGGCTGCGCATCCACGCCAGAGTCGCTTCTTTAGTTTTATAGCCCTCTTCACGGCAGCCATGCTGCTGATGAGTATGGCCGATAATCTGCTCCTCTTCTTTATGGCGTGGGAAGTGATGGGGCTTTGCTCGTACCTGCTGATCGGCTTTCTCTACGAACGTCCCAGTGCAGCACGAGCAGCAGTGAAAGCGTTTATCACTACTCGCGTAGGTGATGTGCTCCTCTTACTGGGCATCGTGTACCTGTACGCGCAGGCTGGTGGCATCTCCTTTGGTCAGGATGAGCATGGCATCTTCTTTCCGCCGCTGCTCGAACGGCTGGCACGTGAGACGGGTGTATTGGGTCTGAGCCATGCAGCCGGCATTGCCTTGTTGTTGTTTGCCGGTACGGTTGGGAAATCAGCGCAATTCCCGCTGCATGTCTGGTTACCAGATGCGATGGAAGGCCCCACGCCGGTATCGGCGCTTATTCACGCGGCAACGATGGTTGCTGCCGGTGTCTTTCTTGTTGCCCGCACATTTCCCATCTTCACCGCCGATCCTACCTCGTTAGGCGTAGTTGCCTTTATCGGTGCCTTTACCGCTCTGTTTGCCGCAACAATTGCCGTTGCGCAATTCGACATCAAACGCATCCTGGCCTACAGTACGCTGTCGCAGCTCGGTTTTATGGTAGCGGCGCTAGGTGTCGGTGGTTGGGTGGCGGCAATGTTCCATTTGATCACCCATGCCTTCTTCAAAGCGCTGCTCTTCCTCGGTTCGGGGTCGATCATTCATGCGATGGAACAGCAGCCATCAATCCGGCAGATTCATCATTACGATGAATACGCGGCCCAGCAGACCGCGCAAGATATTCGTAATATGGGTGGCTTACGTACCCGTTTGCCGTGGACGTTCTGGACGTACACTGCCGGTTATCTGGCACTGGCCGGGATCGTTCCTTTTGCCGGCTTTTGGAGCAAAGACGAGATTTTGCTCGATGCCTTCAAACATAATATCGCGGTCTATGTGACGCTTAGTGTTGCCGCCTTCCTGACCGCAGTCTATATGACGCGCCAGTGGTGGTTGGTCTTCTTCGGTGAGTATCGTGGTGCTCAGCCAGTGGTGTTTGTGAATCCCGATGCACCAGTGAGTGAACACGGTCATCATCGAGATCACCATCATGACGATCATCATGAGCATGGCGAGCACTGGCACGAAGACCCACGCATGATTGCACCGCTGGTCATATTGGCGAGCTTTGCGCTCACTGCCGGTTTGCTCAATCTCCCATTCGACCTACCGTTTGGGCATTGGTTGGCCACTCTCTGGGGGCAAGAGGCCGCGAAACTCGATCCGCTGGTGGCCGGTCTATCACTTATCATTGCGCTGGCCGGTATTGCGGTTGGTTGGTACGGGTATCGTCAGGCCTTTACGTCGGCAACCGATACCGATCCATTGGCTGCACGAGCGCCGGGATTATTTACGCTGCTCAACGCTAAATACTACATTGATGAGCTGTACGCGGCTACCCTCGGTCAATTGACTGCCAGCCTGGCCGCAGCCTGGTCGTTACTGGATCGAGCGGTCATTGATCGGTTGATTGATGGCATAGGGCGCTTTACCTTCGGCTTAGGCAAAGTGAACTTCATCATCGATGACACCCTGCTCAACGATGGGCCGGACGGATTAGCAAGCGGCACGCAGGGGAGTGGTCGTCAGGTTCGACGTTTGCAAACTGGGAAAGCACAAGATTATCTGATCTACGTGTTTGGTGGTCTGCTCGCGCTAGCTATGTTCTGGCTATATGTAATTGGACGATAGCGTATGAATCTGCCGGAGTATCTCATTCCTGCCGCCGATGGCGTTCCGTGGCTCACATTGCTGATGCTTTCGCCGTTGGTCGGTATTGCACTGATCGGGTTGGCCTGGCTGATCAGACTCAACGAGCGGATTGTCAAGGTTGGGGTACTGGCCTGGACAGGTGTGCCGTTGCTGTTGGCCATTATGATCTGGATGCGGTTCGACCCGCAGGCTGTGGCAGGAGGCCAGGGGGCAGTACAATTAGTCGAACGGATTCCCTGGATTCAAGCTGTCCAGGTTGATTACTTTCTCGGCATTGATGGGCTAAGCCTGCCGCTGGTCTTGTTGACCGTAGTGATGACTCCGCTCGCTATCATCGCTAGTTGGGGTGTGCAGGAGCGATTGCGGGCGCATCTGGCATTGCTGCTTTTGCTAGAAGCGGCGATGTTGGGTTACTTTGTTGCGCTTGACTTCTTCTTTTTCTTCATCTGCTGGGAATTCAGTCTGGTACCGGCCTTCTTCCTGATCCAGGGCTGGGGGCGTGAACAGCGTCGCTATGCGGCTTTCAAGTTCTTTGTGTACACAATGGCCGGTTCGCTGGGGATGCTCCTGCTCTTCCAATTGATCTATCTGGCGATGCGTCAGGTTGGGATGCCAACGTTTGACCTGATCGCCCTTGGTCGCTTAGGTCAGGGATTAGCGGTGGCCGGGGTTGAAGGGACGCTGCGCGATATTCTTTTTGCCTACATGGATCAACTCGGGGTAACCGATGTGCTTGGTCGCTATCCGATGCTCTACAGTAGTATCGCGATGTGGGCAATCTTCATTGCCTTCGCTATCAAACTGGCGGTGTGGCCGTTCCACACCTGGCTCCCCGATGCCTACGCGGAAGGCCCGACAGCAGCGAGTATTCTGCTGTCAGCGGTGATGAGCAAGATGGGGGCCTACGGAATGTTGCGGCTCCTTTTGCCGTTCACGCCTGATGCTGCTCAGTATTTTGCGCCGGTGCTGGCTGCACTGGCAGTAGTGGGAGTGGTTGCCGGTGCATTTGGCGCACTCAGTCAGGTCAATGGCGATATTAAGCGACTGATTGGTTATACCTCGATCAATCACATGGGGTACGTCATGCTGGCAATCGCCGGGGCGGCAGCGGCAGGTGAAGCGGGTATTGATGCACGGGCGAGTGCGATCAATGGGGCACTAGTACAGATGGTCGCTCACGGTCTCAGCACCGGTGCTCTCTTCTACCTGGCCGGCGTCTTGTATGAACGTACTGGTCGGTGGGAACTCAGCGGTCTGGGTGGTTTACGCGCCAGTGCCCCAACCTTTGCCGGTGTGATGGGCATTGCGCTCTTCGCTAACCTGGGTCTTCCCGGATTGGCCGGCTTTGTCGGCGAATTTTTCATCTTTCGCGGAGCCTGGGCGACGTTACCGCTCTTCACGGCGCTGGCCGTGATTGGGCTGGTCGTGACAGCGCTGGCATTGTTACTTATGTTCCAGCGTATCTTTTTGGGGCCAGCCATCGGCACACCACGCACGATTGCCGATCTCCGCGCACCAGAATTTTGGTCAATCGTACCAATTTTAAGCCTCTCATTATTGATTGGAGTCTACCCTGGCCCGCTCATCAATCTGGGTAATGCTGCGGCAGGACAATTGGTTGCTATCTTTGCCCGTGCATTTAGTTAGAGAACAGATCGCCATCTGGCTTACCAGATGCATTGCACAAGGGTGACCACATGGGGTTGCTAACGCTTTCCGCCGATATACCGTGGTTGAGCCTGATCTGGCTTAGTATGCTCGTACCGGCCATCATCATTGCCTTCATTCCTGATCGGTATCCCGATCTGATGCGTTGGGTCGGGACAGGATTCGCCTTTATCTCGCTCGTCCTGTCGTTGTTGGTCTTTCTGGCGTATGATCCAGTTCGAGGCGGTTTTCAATTTATCGAACAACTTGACTGGATACCGCAGCTTGGGATGAGTTATCTGTTGGGTGTTGACGGCATCAATCTACCGATGCTGCTGCTCAACGGTATTGTGATCTTTACCGGCGCCCTGATGAGCTGGAATATCGAAGAGCGCGCCAAAGAGTATTGGGTCTGGTTGTTACTCTTGACCACCGGTGTTTACGGCGTTTTTAGTGCGCTTGATCTCTTTCTCTTTTTTGTCTTCTACGAGTTAGCCGTATTGCCGATGTACTTGTTGATCGGCATTTGGGGTAGTACTCGCAAAGAGTACGGTGCAATGAAGCTGACCCTGTTTCTGATGGCAGGGAGTGCGCTAGTTATTATCGGGATGATCGGTCTCTACTTTGGGAGCGGTCTGCGCACCTTTAATATGCTGGTGCTGGCCGAACAGGGTTTCATTGCCGGAGATTTGCAACGCCTCCTCTTTCCCGCCTTATTCGTCGGTTTTGGGGTGTTGGCCGGTATGTTTCCCTTCCACACGTGGAGTCCGACCGGTCACGTCGCCGCGCCGACGGCGGTCAGTATGTTGCACGCCGGAGTTTTGATGAAACTGGGAGCATACGGCTGTTTACGGGCGGCTATGTGGCTCATGCCCAATGGCGCCCGTGAATGGCTTCCAATTATCGTGATTTTAACCATTTTCAACGTAGTGTACGGTGCCAGCATTGCGATGGTACAACGCGATGCGAAGTTTATCATCGGCTATTCGTCGGTCAGCCACATGGGACTGGTCGTGATGGGATTAGCCGCCGGAACCCAGATTGCAGTGATGGGGTCGGTGCTCCAGATGTTTGCGCACGGGATTATGACCGCGCTCTTCTTTGCAGTGGTGGGACGAATGATCTACGACCGCACCCATACCCGACAGTTGCCCGAATTGGGTGGGCTGGGTCGGGTGATGCCTTTTGCGGCAGCAATGTTCATTCTAGGCGGCCTTTCATCGATGGGGATGCCGGGGTTGGCTGGGTTTTGGGCCGAGTTTAACATCTTTATCGGCGTTTGGGAACGGTATCCGTTAGTCGCCGTCATTGCGGCCCTGAGCATTCCAATTACGGGAGCCTATATTCTACGCGCCGTGTGGGCCGTCTTCTACGATGAGGTAAAAAATCCCGAATTTCTACATCTTCCCAAATTAACGTGGCAGGAATACAGCGGCGCATTGGTATTGGCGTTAGTACTGGTTGGGTTGGGATTGTATCCGGCGTGGATGACCGAGCTGATTGATACCGGTGTGCGACCATTGGTGGCGCGTCTCAATGAGGTGGTTGTAGCGCTACGCTGATTGTAGCAATAAAGAGGGACGTATGTTTCAGTTGACCGACATCCCACGTCTTTTGCCAGAAATTTTGCTCCTGGTGCTGGCGTTACTGGTGCTGGGTTCGGATATCCTTGAGCGGTGGGGGCGAACACCGGCCGCACAGCTTGAGCGCGTCAAATCTTCAGCCTCACTTACCGCTATCGGCCTGGGGATGGTGTTGTTTGTCGCGTTGCTACAGAGTGGCTATATTTACCGCCTGCCTGAGACGGCGCCAGTTAATTTCTTCACGAACATTATCCGTAACCTTCAGAGTGGTGGCCCCGGTGGTGAGCCAATTGCCGGGGCGTTTGCTACCGATCACTTAACGATGATTGCGCGTTTGCTCATCATCGGAGCTGCGCTGGTGACCAGTCTGCTCTGCCTTGACGTTCGGCCTAGTGCTCATCCTGGTGAGTTTTACGCCTTGATCATCTTTAGCACCCTCGGTATGTGTCTGATGGTGGGTGCCAACGAATTTTTGCTGGCGTATCTCGCTATTGAGTTAACTTCGATCCCACTGTATCTATTGGCTGGCTACTTTCGTAACGACCCGCGCTCGGCAGAGGCAGGTCTTAAATACTTCCTGTTTGGAGCTATTTCGTCGGCGATTCTCCTGTACGGCATGAGTCTGGCTTTTGGCGCAGCACTCAACGGTGTCGGTAGTGCAACCAATTTTAATGACCTGACTCGTTTTGATCGGATCGGTACCTTTACCGCGTCAAGTGGTGGCCTGATAACGCTGGCTATGCTCTTTATCGTGGCCGGTATGGGGTACAAGCTGGCAGTTGTCCCGTTTCACAGTTGGTCACCCGATGTCTATGAAGGTGCACCAACCCCGATTACGGCCTTCATTTCGACCGCCTCGAAGGCAGCCGGTTTTATCTTACTCTTCCGACTGTTGACAAAGACATTCCCGGCTATGACGGGATCGCCAACGCTCGATACTGCTGGTGGATGGACGGCAGTGCTGGCGGTACTGGCGCTGCTGACAGTGGTGATTGGAAATCTGGCTGCACTGCCGCAAACGAATGTCAAACGGCTGTTAGCGTATTCAAGCATCGCGCATGCCGGTTTTGTAGTGTTGGGCTTGCTGGCCTGGGCTGCTGCGCAACCGTTTGATCGGGAACAAGGGTTGACGGCGCTACTCTATTACCTGTTCATCTATAGTCTAACCAACCTGGGTGCTTTTGGCGCGTTGGCATTGATCGGACAGCAAACTGGTGGCGACGACCTGACCCATCTGCGTGGTCTTTCGCGACGCAATCTGCCGCTTGCGCTGCTGTTTACCGTCTGCATCCTCTCGCTGGCCGGAATCCCGCCCCTTGGTGGCTTTTTTGCTAAGTTTTACATCTTTATGGTCGGTTGGCAAAGTGGTGCAACCTGGCTGGTTGTCATTGCGGTGGTAATGACGATTGTCAGTCTTTATTATTACCTTCGTCTGCTCAAAGCAATGTTCATCGAACCGGCAACCGATTTGACGCCGGTTTCGCTCCCACGTGGAATTGGTGCAGCACTGGCCATTGCTGTCGTTGGTGTGTTGGTATTGGGTATCTTCCCCAATCTGATTTTGAGTGTTTTGGAACGGGTGTAGGGTCGCAGCAACGCTGCGCCCCTCTGTGTTGGACTACCCATGCATCTAGCATGAGAGGGAAGTTGGCTGAAACAGAATAGCACCGTCTATTGGGTGCGGACACATCGGCTTCCGCACCCAAATATTTGGGCGGCAATTACCCGTCACAGCAGCGGTCATTCTATTTTTGCTGAGTGCATGATTCAGAAACTCGTGGTTTTATCAGGCGCTCAGCAGGAGCGTCGGCTGAAGTGGCGAGCAACGAAGCACCTCATCAAAAAGCTGGGCTTTTGATGAAGCTCGACCATGAGAATGGTATAGCTCGGAGAACGTTCATGCAGGCGTCTCCTCACCGTGATGGAAACGGGAGACGCCCCTCACCTTCCCCCTCGCCCCTTCATCTCCCAGGCGGGGAGAGGAAGAGTGAACGTGGTGTGGCAGGCAAGAAAGAGCGTTGGCGCCTCCTCACGCGACGGTTGCACGGCCACGGTACGTTCCCAATAAGAAATCTGGGTATTTACACCGGCTGACCAAATACCTCGCTGATAATCTCCTCAATCGGCGGCTCAGCGATGTTGACATCGGCTACCGGCAGCTCACTGAGCAATTGGGCGCCAATGCGCGATGTTTCGTAGCGGGGCACTTTCAGTTCAACCTCTAACCCATCGTACCGTTGCACCTCGCCGTAGCGGTTCAGGGTCTCAAGTGCGACCGGTTGGTGTAGCGTCAGGTGAATAATCTTGTGAGGGGCAACCTGTTCAACCATTCGCTGGAGATTGCCATCGTAGAGCAGGCGACCGTGGTTGATCACAATGACCCGCCGACAGAGCGCTGTCACATCGGCCATGTAGTGGCTGGTTAGCAGCACCGTTGCACCGTAACGCCGATTGTATTCGGCGACAAATTCACGGACACGGGCCTGCATCGTTACATCGAGACCAATGGTTGGTTCGTCGAGAAAGAGTACTCGCGGCCGATGAAGCAGGGCAGCGGCCAGTTCACACTTCATCCGTTCACCCAGACTTAGCTTGCGCACCTGCTTGTTCAACAGATCACCCAGTTCAAGCAGGTCGGTCAACTCGTTGAGCATCCGGCGATATTCATGTGCTGGCACCTCAAAGATAACGCGGTTTACTTCAAAGGTCTCGATAGCCGGTAAATCCCAGAGCAGTTGCTGTTTCTGGCCCATTACTAGCGTGATTTGCTTGAGGAAGGCCGTCTTCCGTTCAAATGGCGTATAGCCCAATACCCGTACCTCACCAGCCGTCGGGTGTAGTAAACCGGCCAGTACCTTGAGCGTTGTCGTCTTACCGGCGCCATTAGGACCCAGAAACCCAACCATCTCACCGCTATCAATCGTGAAATCGATCCCATCAACTGCCTTGACCGTCTCGTAACGGCGTCTAACGAACGCTCGTAGTGATCCCAGCAGGCCGGCCTCTTTGCGATGAACCTGATAGTATTTGCGTAGATTACGTACTTCAATGGTCATACTCAACGACCACGTGCTACTTCCAGAAATTGCTCGGCGACTCGCATCCAATCGAAACGGGTAACGTACTCACGACCGAATGTTCCGTAGCGCCGCCGTAGCTCCGGATCGGCTAATAAGGTTGTCAGCGCCTCGGCCAGGGCTGTTACATCGGCAGGTGGCACCAGTAGACCTGCCTGACCGTGAGGCACAACTTCGGGAATTGCCGCTGCGGTTGTGGCTACAATCGGTAGTCCGGCAGCCATGGCTTCGAGAAACACAATACCGAACCCCTCTTGTACACTAGGCAGACAGAAAAGGTCGGCGCGGTAGTACCACTCTTTCACTGCCGCATCGTCAGGGAGCGCACCAAGCAACTGGCAGCTTGCCCCAAGTCCGAGTCGATTCGCCAGGGTACGGAGATTGATGTGTTCGGGACCATCGCCGATAATCACCAGGCGCGCAGTGGGAAAACGGGGACGGATTCGGGCAAAGGCCTGAATCAGATCAGCGATGTGTTTACGCGGATACTGGCGAGCCACACACAGAATCGTCTGTCCGTCGTGACGAGGGAGTGGTGTGGGCCACGAAGCCAGATCAATGCCCTCTGGCACTAGATGTATCCTTTCCAGCGGCACGCCGTAGTGCCGTTGAATACTTACCCGACAATAGTGACTGGTCGTAATGACGATTGGAGCCTGGCGGGCGTTGATCCGTTCAAGCCGCGAAAGCAACCATAACACATGGCGTACCTGACCGCGCTCGTGCTGTAGCTCCTCAGCGATCACGCCCTTGATACTACAGATATACGGTGTCGTTACCCGACGGGCCACCAGTACGCCGTCAATATCCACCCCCACAATCAAATCGTAGGGTAATGTACGCAGGAGTGCCGGTACATAGAGATTAAACAGCAATCGCCGCAGCGTCAGATTAGATGGCCACGCCACCAATGGCGAGATACGAGCCACGTGATGGCCATGGATACGCAGAGCGCGTCCTAACCCTCCGATAGCAGCAGCAGTGCCGCTGCCTTCAGCCACTTGCTGAAGCCATGAGTCCAGAAAAGCAATACGCATGTCAAAACCTGTTGTTTCAATGATCCTCAATTTATAATACTACAAGAACAGATTTTCGTGATGGAGAATATATGACTGCTAAATTCGTCGTCTTGCTCCGTGCAGCGTGGGTCGATGCGCTGGCCTACCGCGCTCAACTGTTTATCTGGGTAACTACCGGGATGTTGCCACTGATCATGCTAGCGATCTGGCGGACTCTCGCGGGGGATGGCACAATCGGCGGTTACGCTCGCGATGATTTTGTTGCCTATTTCGTTGGCGCCCTCTGTATTCGACAGCTCACCGGGGTCTGGATTATCTGGGATATGGAACGCGAGATTCGCTTAGGCGAGCTATCGCCACACCTGCTGCGACCAGTGCATCCGCTGTGGCGCTATCTGGCGATGGCGTTGGCCGACAAGCCACTGCGCCTGCTGATGATGGCTCCTATCGTCTTGATCGCCAGTCTGATTGCTCCTGGAGCCATTCCGCAGCCTGATCTCCTCAGATGGAGCCTTTTACCACTGGCAATTGGGCTGGCCTTCACCGTTTACTTTCTGAACCAGTGCTGTATCGGTGTACTCAGTTTCTGGTGGACGCAGGTGCTGGCACTGCAAGACTTTTGGTTTGGCGTCTACGCCTTTTGCAGCGGATATCTCGTACCACTCGACCTGTTACCGGCACCGGTTACGGCGGTTCTGAACTGGTTGCCTTTTCGGGCGATGCTGGCTTTTCCCCTCGAATTACTGCTTGGCCGTCTTGATCAGACAGCCATCATCTGGGGATTCGCTCATCAGCTCGGTTGGATTGTAGTGCTGGGAGCGTTATTGCACTGGCTTTGGAACAACGGGGTGCGCCGTTACAGTGCGGTTGGGGCGTAGCATAGGCGGAGCGTAGCGAGCAGCGCATTCTTTAGCAGTACCGGGGTACGGACAGAAGAACGATTTAAGGTTGTACGATACCAGCAAGTGTTCTTCTGACCTTCACCAACGAAGAGCGGTTTGCGCCTGTACAATCTCGCGCACTGTCGCGAAATGTTCTGGGGGACAGAACAGCAGAAATGGGGAGCCGCTTTTACGATGCAACGTCAGCAGATATTGTCGCGGCTCGACTTCCACCTTCCGCACTTCTTGCCAGTCGATGGCATCACCTGTGCGCATAAGGAGTGCTGAACCCATTGCACCGGGTCGTCCGCTCAATAAAAAGAAGGAATCGGGCCGCACGAAAGAATGCTTTGGTACACCCATGCAGTAACACGAACACCTTGCCCGTCGAGCACAAAGTGCTGTTGATAGCCAACCAGCCACAAGATCAGGACGGCCAGCACGAGCAATACCACAAGAATAGCAGCCACAATACTCATCACCTGTAACGTAACAAGCCAACGATTTTCTGTGGTGATAATTGCAATAAAGAAACCCACCACAAGCACCGGTACGCCGAATGTAACGAGCAATTGCCAAAATACTGCTCGAGTGCCCGGCGGGAACAAGCTTATTGTCCATTCAATGTGAAGATTGCTCATGCTGTTGCTGAAATCAGATAGCTTCCTCAGTGGCTTTTGGAAAAAAGCTAAACCATCGTGCGCAGGCATGTAAGTGATAGCTGCTCAATTAACAGTAGCTAGACTGTAACGAGCGGGGTATGTTTGGCGGAAACGTGAGCAGGGAACGCGGGGAGAGGTCGGAGTAGAGGCGGTTCCCAAACCGTCCCCACTGCTTTAAGAGCCTATCCGGAGAACCCTGTTGCAGAAGAAGATCGGTTGGGGCACAGTGCCGCTGTGCCCGTAATCTATCAGGTTTCATCCGCCGTAAATCGAATTGACACCATCCGATTTTCGCGGTATGGTACTCATACATGTCGCTACGGCGACATAATCCGAAGACCTTCGGGGCAAGGTGAAATTCCTGATCGGCGGTAATGGTGGCGTGCCCACACAAGCCCGCGAGCCGCAAGGCAGGACTCGGTGCGATTCCGGGGCCGACGGTATAGTCCGGATGGGAGAAGGTCTGCGGTTGGTCTGGCACGATGGCATATGCAGCGGCAAGAGCATCCTCGTTGCTCTTGTCTGTTTGTACAACCGTACCGGTGCAGCACCGGTTGGTTGATATTCTCTGCTTCATCGTCCTCCCCGCGATGCCCCGAAGGTTATGAAGAGGGGTGTCGCGATGAATGATCATCACCAGTGCTTCACACCAGATCACTTTTTTGCCCTTGCCTGGCAGCAAGCAGCGGCTGTTGTCGGTCGCACCAGCCCTAATCCACCGGTTGGGGCGGTAGTCGTGCGTGACGGGCAGGTGGTGGGGGTGGGAGCGACCCAACCCGCTGGCGGCCCGCATGCAGAACGAGTCGCATTGGCGGCTGCCGGTCACCGCGCACAAGGGGCCGATCTCTACACGACCCTTGAACCATGTACCTTCCATGGGCGGACACTGCCTTGCACGGAAGCCATCATTACTGCTGGCATCCGGCGTGTCTTTTTCATTGCCCGTGATCCCGACCCGCGTATGGGGGCTGGTGCAACACCAGTGTTGCAGACCGCCGGGATTGAGGTACACCAGATTACAAGCGGCGCCGCTGTTGTCGCCGAACAACTGGCGCCGTTTCGTTGTCGAGTACAGTCCGGTCGGCCACTCGTCACGGCCAAATATGCCATGACGCTCGACGGTCGGATTGCGACTGCTGGTGGCGATAGTCGCTGGATCACGGGTTCCGCTGCTCGTACTCAGGTGCATCGGCTACGCGATCAGGTTGACGTGATTATGGTGGGAGTCGGCACTGTGCTCAAAGATGATCCGCAACTGACCACCCGTCTCGATCAACACTGGCGGATGCCGCGCCATCCGCTGCGGGTGATTGTGGATAGTCATGGTCGAACCCCGTTGGAAGCGCGGGTACTTAGCGCCGACCTCCCCGGTCAGACACTGATTGCGACGGTGAAGCCCGCTCCGGCCTGGGTGAGCGCCGTACAGGAGCGTGGGGGAAAGGTGGTGCAATGTCCACCTGGCACCGACGGGCGTGTCGCTCTTAAGCCGTTACTGTGCTATCTCGCAGAGCAGGGGCATAATCACGTGTTGGTTGAGGGTGGCGCGACGCTGTTGGGTGCGCTGCACACCGATGGTTTAATCGATGAAGTCTGGGCCTTCATTGGTACCCGAATCGTTAATGATGCCCTGGCGCCAGCGCCCATGGCTGGCGCCGGTGTGCCACGAATGGCCCTGGCTCAACCCTACCGTTTGCGTCGAATTGAACAGTACGACCAGGACGTATTGCTGATTGCTTCGTCAATCGCTGCGCCATGGTGGAATATCGAGGAGGTTGCTGATGTTTACTGGGATTGTGGAAGAGATGGGAACAGTTGCTCACATTGTCGGTGATCAGGATCAGGCGAATCAATTGACCGTGAACTGCCATACCGTGCTCGAAGGGACACGCATTGGCGACAGTATTGCGGTCAACGGTACATGCCTGACGGTGACAGCGCTGACCGATCACAGCTTCACGGTTGGGCTGAGTCCAGAGACGCTGCGGCGCACCAATTTGGGGCGGCTCAAGGTCGGTGATCCGGTGAATCTCGAACGGGCCCTTGCGTTTGGTAGCAGAATGGGTGGGCATTACGTCCAGGGCCACGTCGATGGTGTCGGCGAAATTGTCGCCATCGTTCCCGAAGGCGACTCGAAGCGCGTAACAATTCGCCCACCTGCCCGTTTATTGCCGTACATCGTCGAAAAGGGTTACATCGCGGTTGACGGTGTAAGTCTGACGGTAGCCGAAATGGGGCGTGATACGTTTACGGTTGCGTTGGTCGCTTACACCCAATCGGCAGTCATTATGGGCCATCAGCAGGTAGGGGCGCTAGTGAACATTGAGGTGGACATTATCGCGAAGTATGTGGAACGGTTGGTAGAAGCTTACCGGCGGGAGGCGCACTAATGTTTGCATCGGTAGAAGAGGCGTTACAAGATTACGCAGCCGGGCGAATGATCATCATCGTTGACGATACCGACCGTGAAAATGAAGGTGATCTGGCCTGTGCTGCCCAACACGTTACTGCCGAGACCATCGCATTTATGGCCCGTGAAGGTCGTGGACTGATCTGTCTGGCACTTGCCGGCGAAATTGCCGATCGGCTGGGATTAGCACCGATGGTACAGCACAACCGGGCTCCGTTTGGTACCAACTTTACCGTTTCCATCGAAGCGGCGAGCGGTGTCACAACCGGTATCTCGGCTGCTGATCGAGCGCATACCATTCAGGTGGCGGTTGATCCGGCGAGTAAGCCGGAAGATCTCGTCCAACCGGGTCATGTCTTTCCGCTCCGTGCAGCGCCCAACGGCGTCCTCGAGCGACGTGGGCAAACTGAAGCGGCTGTCGATTTAGCACGGCTGGCCGGTTTGCGTCCGGCTGGCGTTATCTGCGAGATCATGAACGACGACGGTACAATGGCGCACGGCCCCGATCTCGTTCGTTTCGCTGCCCGTCATGGCCTGAAGATTATCAGTGTGGCACAGATTGTCGCGTACCGCAAGCGACACGAGTGCCTCATCGAACGCATGGCGGAAGCGTATCTTCCTACACCGTATGGTACGTTTCGTATCATGTCGTACACCGCTCGCTATACACCTTACGAAGCCGTTGCGCTGGTGATGGGAAAACCCACAGCCGATCAACCGGTCTTGGTACGTTTGCATTCGGAATGTCTGACCGGCGATGTATTTGGTAGTCTCCGTTGCGACTGTGGTGAGCAACTCGACGTTGCTCTACAGCAGATTGCGGCTGTCGGATGCGGGGTAGTGGTGTATTTGCGGCAAGAGGGTCGCGGGATCGGATTACATCATAAACTACGAGCGTATGCGCTTCAGGAACAGGGTTTGGATACGGTAGAGGCAAATGAACGGCTCGGTTTTCCTGCCGATCTCCGTGATTATACAGTCGGAGCACAGATTCTTGCTGATCTTGGTCTGCACCACGTTCATCTGCTCACGAACAATCCACAGAAAGTTGCCGCATTACGTGAATTTGGCTTCGTAGTTACGCCAGTTCCAATCTACGTAACGGCCAATCCACACAACGCAGCGTATTTGCTTACCAAACGGAATCGCATGGGTCACCAACTGGAGCATCTCTATGACCATTTATGAAGGTATGCTGGTAGGAAATGGCTTACGGATCGCGATTGTTGTCAGTCGTTGGAACGAACTGATCACCAATCGTCTTCTTGACGGCGCCCGTGATGCGCTCCGTCGGCATGGTGTAGCCGAAGAGCATATTGATATTGCCTGGGTACCGGGATCGTTTGAAATACCACTGGTGTGTCGGCGATTAGCCGAGCGTGGTCAGTACGATGCGATTATCGCCCTAGGAGCAGTGATCCGTGGCGCAACCAGTCACTACGAGCACGTCGCTGGTGCTGTCAGCAGTGGCATCGCCCAGGTGAGTCTTCAAACCGGTGTTCCCTGTATTTTTGGGGTAATCACAACCGAAAATATCGAGCAGGCGATTGAACGTGCCGGTACGAAGGCTGGCAATAAAGGGTTTGAAGCGGCTACAGCAGCTATCGAGATGGCTACTCTCTTGCGTAGTCTGAAACGCTAAACTCACCTGGTGCAAAGCGGGTCTACCAAATCATTGACAGAGCCGACAAGAGCGTGTACGATGCTACTGTAGCCATTCACATTGAATGTAGAACGCGGTACAGAGCTGTTACCGTTACCGATATGTCTGTTCACACAGCGGTAGGAGCGGGTTCTCGACCTGCTGCCAGCTCCTGCCGCTGCGCTTATGAAGTAACTCTATGAGCACAAAACGCATTATTATCACCGGCGCGACTGGCTTGATCGGGCGTAAGCTGGTTGCCGAATTACAGAACGAATACGCCCTGGTCATCTTTAGTCGTAATCCATCACGAGCACGAGATACCCTGCCCGGCGCGGCTGACTATGTGGCCTGGCAGCCTGCTGAACAGGGTGCTTGGGCAGCGGCCCTTGACGGCGCCTGGGGTGTCATCCATCTTGCCGGTGCACCTATTTCTACCGGCTTGCTCGGTAAGCGCTGGACACCTGAATACAAAGCGGAAATCCGCAATAGTCGGGTGATCGGCACCCGTGGTATTGTGAACGCCATCGCGGCTGCTTCCCAACGTCCCAACGTCTTCATTTGTGCATCGGCAGTCGGGTACTACGGCCCCTATCGCGATAGCACTCCACTCGACGAATCGGCACCGCCAGGTCATGACTTTCTGGCGCAGGTTTGTGTGGCCTGGGAAGCAGAAGCGGCACGGGCCGAGTCGTTTGGGGTTCGTACTGTGCAGTTGCGTACCGGCCTGTTACTCGATCCCGAATCGGGCGCGTTACCGCAAATTATGCTGCCCTTTAAGCTCATGACCGGCGGCCCCATCCTTCCTGGTACCCAGGTCTATCCCTGGATTCATCCTGCCGATGAAGTTGGCCTGATCCGTTTTGCCCTCGAAGATGAACGGGTACGCGGACCGCTCAATGCGGTTGCGCCAGGCGCACTCCCCAATCGTGAGTTTGCCGCTATTCTCGGCAAAGTGCTCGGCTCGCCGTCGTGGTTACCGGTCCCTGAGTTTAGTTTGCGCATTGCCCTCGGTGAAATGGCTGATCTGGTGGTGTACGGCCAAAACGCCATTCCTCGAAAGGCCCTAGAACTCGGTTACCAGTTTCGTTTCCCAACCTTAGAACCGGCACTGCGCGATTTGCTGAAGTTGCCGCAATGATCTTTCTGATCGAGTATCTGAAAAAGTGTGGCTGGTAGACGTACCATTTCCTCGATGCCCCTTCTCCAACGGATGAGCGAAAGGGGCATCAAATGTAGCAAGACGGTGTTCAGCACCTCGCTGAGGGTTCAAGCCAACACTCTTATCCAATGCTGAGAAAGGCCGACAGTGGTTTGATCCTGCTGTATAGCTCACCCGCTACGCATCATCTCATCAACTTCTTACGCCCTTCTAACCGAATTTTAAAATAACTGCGTGATGATATGCTTAGCAAACAGGCGAGTTCATGATCGTCTGGCTCATTTGGGAGGTCTGGCTATGAACGGGAATCGTCTAGCGTTGATTTTTACCTTCTTGTTAGGCATCTTTATCGGTGTTGCCGGTGGCGCCGCTGCCGGTGGTCTGGTAGGGTTTCTGGTCTCGCAGCAGACACTGGCGCAGGTAACAGCTAAGGTGTCTGCCATCGATACACGACCCGTCAATACCGTTACTCAAACTCCACCATCGTCGTCAACAGTCAATGAAGCCGTTGTTGTCAACATCTCTGATGCTATGGTCGCGGCGGTAAAGCGCGTTGCCCCCGCAGTCGTGACGATAACGGTCGAAGGTCGTACCGGTCGCGGAAGTGGCAGCGGCGTCATTATCAGCGAAGATGGCTATATCCTCACCAACAATCACGTCGTTAGCGACGGTAATCGCTATTTCGTGCTCTTTGCCGACGGCACTCGTCGCCAGGCAGAGTTGGTCGGTACCGACTCGCTCAACGATATTGCCGTGCTCAAAGTAAACGGCGAGGTGCCTGGTGTGGCTGTCATTGGTGACTCATCGGCTTTGCAACCGGGTGAAACAGTACTGGCGATCGGTAGCCCGCTCGGCAACTTTCGCAATACGGTAACCGCTGGTGTAGTAAGTGCGCTCAACCGCTCGGTACCGGGTAGTGGGATGGAAGGACTGATCCAGACCGACGCGGCCATCAACAGTGGTAACAGCGGTGGGCCGCTCATCAATCTGAAAGGGGAAGTGGTCGGTATCAATACCTTAGTGGTACGTAACGACGTAGGCTTTGGCACAATGACGCCGGTTGAAGGGCTGGGCTTTGCCGTACCGAGCAGCATCTTCGCTAATGTCGCTGATCAGATCATCCGTACCGGCCAGGTGCGCTATCCGTTCCTCGGTATTACCTATCTCATGATTGATGGCGAAGTAGCCGCCGAGTATAATCTGCCGGTACAAAATGGTGCGTTCATCAGTGCTGGTGTTAACGGTCAGTCGGCTGTGTTGCCCAATACTGCCGCCGCCAAAGCCGGTCTACGAGAAGGTGACATCATCGTTGCAGTCAATGATCAACGACTCGACGGCAATGTCTCGCTGCGTCAACTGTTGTTGCAGTACCGTCCTGGTGATACAGTTGAACTAACCATCCTTCGTGATGGTCAAGAGCAGAAGGTGTCAGTTACCCTGGGTGAGCGACCGAGTAATCTGCGCTAGTTTGGGTAGAGTGGGAGCGTGATAAGGATGTCTTTCGTGGGTGGGCGGGTCGTTGACCCGCCTTGTCACCGTCCCTGAATGCGCGGGCCGCTGGCTCGCCTTGTCAGACACGCAGGGGAAACGATTGGCAAACGTATCCGTCGCTGGCGAAACTGCTAGTAGTCACATAAGTACACTCCCCGCAGCAACCCTACTTGCAGGCGCAATCGTAAGACCGGCCGCCACAACTGCCCCACGATTGACCAAATCGGCATGGGAGAGCAGACCGTTCACTACTGCTGTCGGTTGTGGATCGGAAAACGCTGCTGCTTCAATAACCGTTTGCGGACCGATCTGCACTCCTTCATCCAGCCACGAGTGACTGATCGTAGCACCGGCCCCCACAATCGCCGCCGGGCCAATGACTGAACCGCCAACCATCGCCTCGCTCTCAATCGTTGCCCCGGTCTCGATCACCGATGCTATCACCAATGCGCCCGACCTGATCTCTGCGCGTGGCCCGATCCACACCGGGCCGACAATCCGCACCTGACCCTCAATGCGCGCCCCTTCACCAATGACCACTGACCCTTCGAGTTCGGCCTGCGGGTCAACGGTCGCCCCCGGCGCTATCTGTGGCTGCAATTGATGCTGGGCTTGTTGGGCTAACAAAAAGCGAGCTGCTACCAGTGCTTCCCATGGGGTTCCCACTGGAATCCAGTGACCGGTGCAGACATGACATCCTACCGGATGCCGGGCGGCCAGCAGACCGATCAGATCGGTCAATTCCAATTCACCGCGTGGGGAAGGTGTAATCTGATGCAACAACGGCACTACTTCACTATCGAAATGATAAATTCCGGCATTCGCCAACGCATCAGGTGGTGGGTACGCCGGTTTTTCGATAATTCGCTGTACCTGCCCATCGACCAGCTCAAGAATGCCAAATGACCGAGGGTCACTGACCCGCAGACCGGCCACGCCGTAGCGCATCTGCCGCACCCCTTCTATATCTGCTCGGGAAACCAGATTGTCGCCGTAGAGCAACACAAATGGCTCATTGAGAGGTGTTGCCGCCATCAGTGCTCCCGCCGTACCGTTAATCGTCGTTTGGTAAGCATACCGGATTGCCATCCCCCGATACACAGGACCAAACGTTGCCACAATCTGATCGGCCCGATACCCTACGACTAGTGTCACCCGATCCACCAGCCCTACCAGCTCATCAAGAATGTGCGCCAGCAATGGCCGCCCTAACAACGGGATCAGCGGTTTCGGGCGCTGAACGGTCAGCGGACGGGTGCGCGTTGACGCACCGGCCACCAGAATCACCGCGTGACGTGCGATATTCATGCCGTGTCTCCATTCAACTCTCGCGTAACTTCAATCGTATTGTATCCCTGATCCAGCCAGGAAAGGAGGGTAACATCCATTCATATCTATCTCAACCGTATCCACTCGCGTAGAACCGTAGGACCCTAAACAGCAGTGTCGGGCTGCGAACCTATGGGTTGCGTATCAAGATTAGGGCACGCTGGCATCACTATCAGGTAGGGGCTAACAGTGCCGGAGAATTTTAGGAGTGAGCTGCGGCGGCCCC
>NZ_JPIM01000005.1 GCF_000735195.1 Chloroflexus sp. MS-G | reverse complement strand
TATTCTATGAACTCTTTTCTGCTCAGGTGGTTGTGGTGGTTAGCCTGCAGGGTGCAGCGTCGTGTGCGGTTGCCATTTTTACCCCCTAGCACTCGGCGGGTGGCACTTCTGATCGATGGTGAAAATTGTGCTGCAACCTGTGCTCTGACCACTCTGAAGGTTGCCGAGCAACAAGGTCGGCTGGTGGTAAAGCGTGTGTACGCAAACTGGTCACGACCGGGTACCCAGGCCTGGATTGAGCCGGTGGCTCGCTACCAGTTGCAACCGGTTCACCACGAGCGCGTTTCTGCCGCCAAGAATGCTACCGATATTTTGCTCGTGGTTGATGCAATGGATATGCTTTACAACCAATTCATCGATACGTTTTGTTTAATTACCGGTGATAGCGACTACACCCCGTTGGTGAAACGATTACGTAAAGCCGGTAAAGAGGTGATCGTCATTGGTGATGAACGAACTGCTGAGTCCCTGAAAGCGGTCAGTAGTCGTTTTGTTTCACTCAAAGGGGAAGGAGTAGTCGGCAAGACGAACAATGCCTCTATCCCTCCTGCAATACCAACTGATCAGGGTGAACTCACGACACAGACGACCCCAGAGCCCGCTACCGCAGATGGCTATCTTCCGCCTACTGCACTGCAACCCGCTGCTCACAACAGCAACAGCCAGCACACTAGGACCCCGATGGTGACATCTCCGCCAGTGCAGGCGCCGACCCGACCGTTGCGTGAAGCTGTTGTTTTACTCAGTAAAGCTATTTTACAGGCGACAAAACGTGATGCGGAAGGTTGGGTGAGTGTTGCCGTCATCGGTCATGAACTCAGAAAAATCGATCCAACGTTTCGTCCGAATTGGTTTGGACACGCCAGTTTATCGAAGCTGGTGGCTCATTGTAGCCAAAAGGTTAGTCTGTTTGAAATCCGCACGCAACATAACAACCAGCTTGAAGTGCGGTTACGCCGGACACAGGGTTGATTCGGGAAGGGTTAGGTAGGCGCAGGTCTGGATTTACGTTCCCTGCCTGATTGAAAGAGATACCCTGATATATTCTATCCGAACAAGTTCCTCTTCTTTGCGCTTTGGATTCGTTTCCATCTCGCTGTTTCCACCCTCGCCGGTAATGGTTTTAGGCTACAATACAATCGGAATGTGAAACTGGTCATCATAACCCTAGTTCCAGTAGAATGAGTTCCCATGATCGAAGCGATTCATCTCGGTAAGCAATTCGGGGATTTTGTTGCGGTACGCGATCTGAATCTGGTTGTGCAGCCAGGTGAGCTAGTAGCATTGCTGGGGCCAAACGGCGCCGGTAAAACGACGACGGTGCGTATGCTGGCAGCGATCTTGCCACCAGGGAGCGGTCAGGCGCGCATCTGTGGCTACGATGTGGTACGTGATGCCCGACGAGTGCGGAGCATGGTTGGTCTGCTAACCGAATATCCCGGTTTGTACGGGCGGATGGCGGCGCTGGAATATCTGGCCTTCTTCGGCGCGTTGCTCGGTCTCGATGCAGTCGTGTGCCGTCAACGTAGTGAGATGCTCTTGCGTCAGTTTGGCTTGTGGGAGGTGCGTAACCGTCAGCTTGAAAGTTTTTCCAAAGGGATGCGCCAGAAAATGGCGCTCATCCGGGCAATGATCCACGATCCACCGGTGCTCTTTCTTGATGAACCAACAACGGCGATGGATCCCCAGAGTGCCCGTACTGTGCGTGATGCAATTGGTGAGTTGCGCGGTGCGAAACGGAGTATTCTGCTGACGACCCATAATCTGAGTGAGGCGGAAGAGCTGGCCGACCGGATTGCAATCATTCGTGGTGGGCAGATTATTGCCTGTGGTTCGTTTGCTGAGCTAAGCCAGCAGTTACTCGGTGATCCAATCTTTGAACTCCGTTTGGTACATCCTGATGATCAGGAACGTGCTGTTGCACTGGTACGCGATTTGGTGGATGTACAGATAATTGACGGTGATCGATTGAGCTGGCAAACTGCTGAACCTCAAGCGCTAAATCCGGCTATTCTCCAGCGATTGACGACAGCCGGGATTAGTGTGTACAGTTTGGCGGAGCAACCGCGTCGATTAGAAGACCTTTATTTGCGGATTGTGGCAGAAGATGAGGCTCCGCACGCCTCGCATTCCCGGTGAAGGTGATGAAACGATTTTCTCTCGCACGTTCGGTTATGCTCTTGCGTCCGCTTCAGCCACTCCCGGCGTGGTGGCTCATTACACGCCGCGAATTACGTGATACCTTGACCGACTGGCGCTTACTGGTTCCACTGGGTTTGCTGGCGCTGGCGCTTCCGTTGCTGGTTTCAGCAGCAGCCCTTGCGCTGATCCGATTTACCGAACAACTCGAACTGGCTATCCAGATTATTCCGTTCGCGATCTTGCTGGTTGGCTTTTTACCGGCTGGCTTTTCGCTCATTCTAGCGCTAGAGTCATTTGCCGGTGAACGTGAGCGGAATACGCTTGAGACACTGCTGGCAATGCCGCTGAGTGATCGTGAATTGTACCTTGCCAAGCTGATAGCAGCGCTGGCGCTTCCGCTCATCGGTGCACTCCTCAGTCAGGTGGTCTTTGGGGTGGTGATGCTCCTGTTTGCGCCTGATGTAGCATTGGTTGCCTTTCATCCGCTACGTCTGCTGCTCTTGTTGGCGTTGGTGCTGACAATGGCAATGGTGATGGTGAGTGGTGCAGTGATTATCTCTTCGCACGTCACTACGGTACGTGCGGCCAGTCTGCTCTCTAGTCTGATCCTGGTACCCCTGGCGTTGTTGGTACAGGTGATCGCTTTTCTGATCGTCGGCAATCATTGGGATGGGGTGTTCGGTATCTGGTTGGGATTGAATGCGCTGGTTGGTCTGCTCATCCATACAGGTATGCGGGCGTTTAGTCGGGAAGAACTGCTGGCTCGTGAACAGATCCGTCGTCCGTGGTTTGGGTGGTTGCAGCGGCGATCACGGCGGCAGATAACACACTTTGGCGGTCATCCGGTGTGGATTGTAGCCCGGCGCGAGATGATAGAAATTACTCGTGACTGGCGTTCGCTGACGTTGCTCAGTTTTCTGGCCGTTTTAATGCCGGTCGGTCTGAATGCAGCAATCATTGCTATCTTGCCCCAGCTCGATGATCCCCTGGCATTGGGGCCACTGGTTCCGTTCGTCGGTGTACTGGCCGGCTTTGTGCCGATGAGCTTTGCGCTAGTGGCGGCGCTGGAGTCGTTCGTTGGGGAACGCGAGCGGAATACGTTTGAGGCGCTCTGTGCGTTGCCGATTTCTGATTGGCAGCTCTTTTTGGGGAAGATGGTGGGAACGCTTCTGATTCCGCTGATTACTGCCCTGATCACTCAGCACCTCTTTTATGCCCTGGTAGCGATCAATGTTCCGGCCCTTTATGCCGATGGCATGTCGCCGGCACTATTGGGATTGATGAGTCTGTTGACGATCGTCGTGGCAGTTGGTCTGGTATCGGGCGCGGTGAGCTTTTCGATCCACGCCGGCAGTGTACGGGAAGCCTCGATGATGGCCTCGGCAGTCTTACTGCCAACCACTGCGCTATTGCAGGCGCAGGCGCCATATTTTATTGCACGGCGGTTCGATGTTGTCTGGTTGGCGATTCTGGCGATCACGGTGGTAGCACTGGCTTTTTTGCGCAGTGGAATGCAGACATTTCAACGTGCAGCAATCTTTTCGCGGAATCGTGAAACGATGAGCTTACGACGGATATGGTCAACGTTTCGGCGTTTCTTCAGCGAGTATCAACCAGCGGGAACACCGCTCTATGCCTATCGCGGATTACCATTCTCGCCATGGCGCTTCTACCGTTATGAGTTTCCAGCCCTGCTTTACGAATTACGCTTACCACTGGCAGTCAGTATGCTGGCCGCAGTGAGTGGAACGGTGCTTGGCCTTACCCTGTCGCAAACGCTGGTGTTGCCGCCGGTCGAACAGGCATTGACAATGCTCGCCTATGGTCCGGCGCCGTCGTTACTCCTGGCAGGTTTTGTCTTTGCCAACAACTTGCGCGTATCCATCTTATCGAACCTGCTGGCGCCGTTCAGTCTGGGAGTGTTTCCGTTTCTCGTGCCGGCGGTTGTCTTTGCGCAGATTGGCTATATCAGCGGGCGCATTCTCGCACAAAGTGGATCGACGATAGTCGATCCACTTCAGTTCATCATCGCGTACCTGCTCCCGCACGGCGTGATTGAACTGCCCACATTTCTGCTTAGTGCAGCCCTTGGTCTGCGGATGGGAGCCGCTCTGTTGAGCACACCGGGCGATTTTACGGTCGGTGAGAATTTGTTGTGGGCAGCAGCGCAGATGGTCAAGGTCTGGCTACTAATGATTGCGCCACTCGTGCTGGTGGCTGCCCTGATCGAAGGCCTGATCACACCATTGGTCATTATGTGGGTGTATTGAGATCGAGGATGATGATCGGCACGGTACGTCCGGCCCGGCGAGCATAGGCGGCAAAACCCGGATAATAACGCACGGCCCGTTCCCATAGCTCCAGATACTCGATGCCAACGGCTTCGCGTGCCCGACAGGAGAAGGTGTGACCGTAGATATTGACATGTACCTGCGGGTTGGCCAGGACGTTGTAGTACCACCCCGGATGGTGCGGGCGCCCAAAATTGGATGCTACCAACACCAGGCGACTTCCATCAGGAAAAAAGATAAGCGGGGTTCGGCGCTGCATCCCGCTACGAGCGCCTGTCGTAATCAGTACAAGCGTTGGATAAAACAGTGATACGATACCGAATCGTCCACCACTGATCCAGAGTACAAATCGGTCAAGTGGCTGGATACACGTTCGCACAACCCAGGCACCAGGGCGTGTAGCAGAAAGACGGGCGATCATCTGTTGTAAACGGCGAAACATTCTCATAATCGTGACACAGTTTTTTCGGCCTGGAATGCCGTGAAGGAAATGTTCTGCATGCGATTCGGTTTTCGCGATACGCAGCACATTACCTCTCGGCAGAGCATTTGCACGGCGACAGTACTGAAGGGCAGATAGACGGGGCATCTGCTCTTTGTGTGGCGAAGAGCCTATCCGAATAATCGTCTCACGATACGGCGGACGAAACCTGATAGCGGTACGGGCGCAGCGCCGCTGCGCCCCAACTGATCTCCTTCTGCGACAGGATATTCCGGACAGCCACTAAAGATCATACCAGATTGTTCGTGCATGTGGCGATACTTATCGTTGCCGTGTTATCAGTGATACTTGACAAGACAAAAATCTCTTATAATACACACAGAAGTTTATGGTGCCAGGGAGTACATGCATGCAGGAATCTTCACTTGACCTTACCGCAGTGACGCGCCGGATCATCAGTGCCCTCTTCCTGGCGCAGAGCTTAGCCTCAGCCGCCTTTATTGCCAACATTGCAGTCAACGCGATTGTTGGCGCCCGTTTGAGTGGCAACGATGCGCTGGCCGGATTACCCTCGACGCTGATGTTGGCTGGTGCAGCGATAGCCGCATATCCGGCCGGACGGGCGATGCAGCGGTTTGGCCGTCGTCCAGGGTTGATCATCGGCATGCTCCTTGGCGTAAGTGGAATGCTAATCGATGGGATAGCAGTCATCGGCCATTCCTTCCCCCTCTTTTTAATCGGGCTATTTCTGGTCGGTACAGCACGAGGGATTACCGATCAGAGTCGTTATGCTGCTGCCGATGCCGTACATCCTGATCGACGTGCCAGTGCAATCAGTACGGTGGTTTTTGCCAGCACAATCGGCGCCGTTGGCGGTCCACTGCTCGTCGGGCCACTTGGTCAGATCGCGCTTGCCGGTGGGTTGCCTGAATTGACCGGGCCAATGTTTGGGGGTGCGATCCTCTTTGGACTAGCAGCGTTGACCCTGTTCCTGTTCTTGCACCCTGATCCGCGATTGTTAGCGATCCGTCCAGGGCGTCACACTACTTCGGTCAATCAGCTTCAACCCGTGACCCGATCGCCAGGGGCCATTTTACGTCTGCCATCAGTGCGTACCGGTTTAATCAGTATGGTACTGGGGCAAGTGGTGATGGTATTGGTAATGAGTGTCACCTCACTCCACATGAGTCATCATCACCATGGCCTTGATAGCATTTCACTAGTCATTGGTGCACACATCTTTGGGATGTTTGGCCTCTCGATGCTCACCGGACGCCTTATCGATAGACTGGGACGCACCCCGACCATCATCATCGGTACCTGGCTCCTCATTGCCGGCGCCCTCATCGCGCCAGCATCCCTGTTGACCCCCTGGTTAGCGGTAGGGCTATTTCTGGTGGGTTTGGGCTGGAACTTGTGCTACATTGCCGGTTCTTCACTGTTGGCTGATGCCACAACAGCCGGTGAACGTGGTGCAGTACAGGGGCTTAGCGATCTGCTGGTCAACCTTGGCTCAGCGTTTGGCAGTCTGAGCAGTGGTTTCATCCTGGCCGGATTGGGCTACCTTGCCCTTTGCCTGTTCGGTGCGATGCTCTGTTTAGTGCCGTTGAGTGCGGCGCTCTGGTGGGGGCAGCCGTTGCGGTCGGCTGTGAAGGGTATGGATTGATTGTCGTTTGCATTGAGTAAATGATCTGGCGCAGCCATCGCTGATACGGTATCACGGTAACCGGTAATGATGACGACCCCTACAGTGGAAAGGCAGAGCTATTCAGCACTTCATGTACGACTGATACAGTTCGATGTGAGCAGCACCGATCGCCTGCCAGTCGAACCGACGCGCAGCGGTGCGTGCCGCTTCACTCAGACGGGTACGGGCTATCGGGTTCTTCAGCAAGGTCGTTATTGCGGTGGTCAGGGCATCTGGGCGAGCGGCGGCAAACTGTACAACCCCGGTTAAGGCAGCGGCGGTCGTAGAAGAGGCTGGTGGTGTGGTGATCACGGCACAACCGTGAGCCAGTGCGGCGAGTAAGCTGCCGCGTCGGAGTGAGGCACCGTCGCGAAATGGGAGTACAACCAGATCACATGCGCTCAAATGGGCAGATACTTGCCCAGCAGTCACGTGACCGGTCACGATAACTCGGTCGCGGAGAGCGGGTATGCTCAGGCGTCGGTACACCTGTTCGGCAAACGCACGATCGGTCGCAGAGGTAGCTGTGCCGCCGATGATCAGTAAGTGCCACTGCGGATGATCGATCACAACGTCGATCAGGAGATCAATCCCCTTACTCGGTGACAAGAGACCGAAATATCCGATCAACGCTTTATCACCGGTGACACCTAGTTCAGAACGCCATGCTGTGCGGTCATAGTCTGGCGGAAGTACCGGCTCGATATTTGCGCCAATGGGAATCAGGTGTGGTTGAAGACCGCTTGTGCGTAATTTGGCTTCATCTTCGGGGTTAGTGACGATAACTGCTGTCGCTGTCCGTGCTGGCAGCAGAGTAACCCATTCGCGAACCATCCCTGCTTTCGGAAAGAGGTACGGTGGAAGCAGATCGTGGTAGGTGATCGCAGTGGCAATATTGCTATGCCGTAAGATAGTGGGGAGCACGTTCACCCCGATGTGCATCCCATAGGCGCCAGTTTGATACTGAATGTGACACCAATCGGGTTGGAGTCGCCGTATATGTCTGATGAGTGACCCTAGCCCAATAAGGCGCCAACTAGCCATTCCACGATCAGAAGAAAGCGCTTGATCGCCCTCGGGTGAAACTCTTAAGATGCGCCAGCGCTGCTGCACGATTGTTAAGACCAGAATCTCATGCCCGGCATTTGCCAGGGTCTGGCCTAGTCGTTGGGTGTAATCGCCAACTCCGCCCGGCTGAGGTGGGTACTCACCGGTGATGAACAGGATTCGCATACGACCACGCTCCACGTTTGTCAGGTCTGCCATACGATACCACAAGTGAGCAGAGTGAGGGTAAACCACGAGTGAACCCTGATGCACAGACGGTTCACGAACCGCGCATCCCGATCTCTGCCTGCAACGGGCTATTTCAGATAGGCTCTTACGCTCTGAGCTGGCGGTCTGCGCTTTGGGAGTGCTCTTATCAATGCGCTCGTGTGACTTTGTCACTGATGATTTGCGAGCGTTCTGCTATTCTGAAATCAGACCTGGCGGGCAAAACATTGATTAAGGAGGGGAAAATGACACCGAATATGGGTAATATCGATCGCATTATACGTGTGGTCGTGGCATTGGTTGTAGCCGTGCTGATCGTTACGAACGTTCTGTCGGGAGTATGGGCGTGGATTGCCGGTATTCTGGCAGTGGTTTTCCTGGCTACCAGTGCGATAGGTTTCTGCCCATTGTATCTGCCGTTTCGGATCAAAACCCGTTAGTCGGCTAAAGTTGGTTTAAGACAGGAGGAGAAGGGGGGAATTTCGTTCCCCCCTTCTACGATTGATTCGCACGGGTTCCTTTACCTCTGGCTTGCGTCGTGCGGTCAGGCTGGAGAAGGACCTTAATGCGTGTGAATTCCCCGCTTTCAGGGAATCGAGGGGTGATGGGCTAACCAACCGCTGGGTTTGCGTGGAAATCAGCGTTCGTCGCATCAGCACGGCTGGCCCCCTCACCTTACCCCTGGCCCCCGCCCTCGCTTACCAGGGGTGAGAACGGTGAGAGGGTGTAGCGCATTCGTTGGGGGACAGTGCTATTGATCGGCACTGTCCTCTTTTCAACGGAAGCGGTAGGAGAGAGTGCAATGGGGGAAGCGCTCTCTCTCCTCACTCCTCTCTCCCCTCTTCCTCACCACCGCCGGGTAAGGTGAAAACGTTGAATAATCTTGCCCCTAATGTTGGATGGGCGGGTTGATGCAGCAAGTCTTCATTTTCTTCTCGCAGCGACTACACAAGTTTTTCACAATCCTCTGTCAGACTGTGATGTAGAGATCACGCTAGACAATTTGATCGACGGAGGTTCCCATGAAGATGAAGCAGAATTGGATCAACTTTCTGATCGATGGGGCGATGTTTCTCGCCTTTTTAATCGCGACTGCTCCTCGTTTGAGCGGACTGACGATTCATGAGTGGTTGAGCCTGTCACTCGCCGCAGCGATTATCACGCACCTGCTCTTACACTGGACCTGGATTATCAGCATTGGCAAGCGATTGTTCACGAAGACGACCTGGCGTTCACGTTTGAATTACCTCCTCAACGCGCTTCTCTTCGTCTCCTTTACAGTGACAATCGCTACTGGAATTTTAATCTCCCGTGAAGCCTTGCCGCTGCTTGGGATTACAATGGCTCGTGATCGCACCCTAGAGTTTTTGCACCATCAAGCCTCGGATATAACCGTACTCTTGTTGGGTCTTCATGTTGCGATCCACTGGAGTTGGATTATGGGGATGCTGCGCCGAATCATACCTGTCCGTCGTGCGAGTCGGTCGGTTGCAGTATCGCGCCAAATGGAAGGAGCGAACCAATGAAGCTGATCGGACGTATCCTCATTATTCTGGGTGTTGCCTGGCTCATTGTGATGGGGATGAACTGGCTACGAATGCAAAACATGCTACCGATCAACCCTGATACCGCTCGTTCAGAGCGTTTTGTGGATGGGGAACGTCGTGAGGGGTTTATGCGCCCTGGAAGAGGTTTCGGCGAGTTTGGCGAACGTGGTGAGCGCCACTTTGAAGAGCCATCACTGGACGGCGTAGGCGACATGTTGGGTACTCTGGTCAAGATCGGCATTATTACCGGAATCGTCGTTATTATCGACCGTATCCTGCGCTCTACCAGCCAACGCATGCGTCGGTCAGCAATGTTCGGTGAGTCGTAGTTCATGTTGATCGCCGTTGCCAAGTTATCACCGAGGGAACCGGCAAACACGGTGACCCTCGGTGGGAATCAAAGCTGGGTTTTCCGAGGCAATGCTGCGAAGGATACTTGACACCTCTCACCCACAACAGCAAAGGGCCGGAAAAAGATCAGCGAGGGTTCTCCGCCCTGCTCGTGTTTCAGCTCTCACTCTTCTCTTTCCCGTCATATCGGATCACGTGTCTATACTCGTGCACGCCATCGCTGCCATACGCCAACCGGATAACCAACCATCTTGGCCGTGTCACCGGTCAGACGAATCAACGGCACGAGGCTCAATGCAATCAACCGTTCACCCAGTGAGCGACCGCCCAACCGTGACCAGAGCCGTCGGTAGGGGCCATGGGTATAGAATACTACACCTGACCCGATCAAGAGGCCAATGAATGCTCTGAGGCGTGGCCTGTTCAGCCCAATCGCTAATAATCCACTCAGGGTTGAATAGATGGTATAGCGCAGGAGATGGCGGTATGTCCATAAGCCGGCCCGTCCATCACCTCGGGCGTAGGTGTAGTATTGTCGCAGGAAAGCGCGCAGGGTAGAACGAGGGGTAAAGTGAACTACTGCTTCAGGGACGAAGGTACGGCGAAAGCCGGCCCGTTCGACGGCCAAATCGAAGAGCAGATCTTCGCAATGACTGGCCCACTCTGGAAAGCCACCGACCATCTCCCATACCTCTTTACGAAATGCCATTGATTTACCGAAAGGCAGGAAAGCAGCCGGATCGATCTCATAACTACGGCGGTAGTTCGTCTCGCCCAGGGCCAGGGCGAAGAGCGAACGGGGGGTCGGATGAAAGAACCCACCGACCAGATCGGCTTCGCCGGTTTCGATAGGAGCGATGATGCGGGCCAACCAGTGCGGATCAAGGGTTAGACCGGCGTCGGTACTGGCGATGATTGTGCCACGGGCATGCCGAATAGCATTGTTGCGCCCTGAAGAAATGTTATGTCCGCCGCGCACCAGCCGAATCTGCGGGTAACGCGCTGCATAGGCGGCTATGATTGCCGGTGTTGCATCGACGCTCTGACAATCGTTCATCACAATCTCATCAGCGGCACGAGTCTGGGCAAGCATTGAATCGAGCAGTGCCGCAACATTGTCAGCTTCATCACGTACCGTACAGATGATCGAAACCGTAACCTGGTTCATAGTCGCCACATATCAACAGCTTCTGGTACAATACTTGTATGTACCAACATTGAGCGTATTGTACCAGACGAGGTGGTCATGACAAGTGTGCACGGATTTGAATTACTGCGCGATGAGTTCATTCCCGAATTGAACACACGCGCTCGTTTGTATCGCCATATCAAAACCGGCGCCGAAGTTCTCTCTCTCGAAAACGATGATGAAAATAAATGCTTCGGTATTACCTTTCGTACTCCGCCCCGCGACTCAACCGGGGTTGCACACATTCTCGAGCATTCGGTGCTCTGCGGCTCACGCAAGTATCCGGTGAAAGACCCCTTCTTTACGTTGGTTAAGGGATCAGTACATACGTTCCTGAATGCGATAACGTTTCCTGATAAAACATCGTATCCTGTGGCCAGCACCAATCTGAAAGACTTCTACAATCTGGTTGATGTCTATCTGGATGCGGTGTTTTTCCCGCGTATCACGCCCGAAATACTCAAGCAAGAGGGCTGGCACTTCGAGCTACCGGCGCCTGATGCACCGCTGACGATTAAGGGGGTAGTGTACAACGAGATGAAAGGCGCTTACTCCTCGCCTGATGGGATGCTCTACCGCTACTCGCAGCAGTCGCTCTTCCCAGACACGACATATGGTCATTCGTCAGGTGGCGATCCGCTGGTTATTCCCGATCTGACTTACGAGGCGTTCAAGCGTTTTCACGAGACGTTGTACCACCCCTCAAACGCCCGTATCTTCTTCTACGGTGATGATCCACCGGAGGAGCGGTTACGCATCCTCGATGAGTGTCTCAGTCAGTTTGAGCGGATCGATCCGCCATCGCAGATCGAGAAACAGGAGCGCTTCGATGCACCGCGGACACTTGAGTATACCTTCAGTGCCGCTAGCGAAGAGCAGCAGAAGGGCATGGTTATGCTCAACTGGCTGCTCGATGACAATCGCGACCCGACCCAGCTCATGGCGCGTGAACTGTTGAGCTATATGCTGTTGGGCAACGCAGCCGCGCCTTTACGTAAGGCTCTGATCGATTCGGGTCTGGGCGAAGAGGTTTTGGGCGGTTATGAGAGCGATTTGCTCCAGCATACGTTTTCGGTTGGCATGAAAGGGATTGATCCGGCGCGGGCCGAACAGGTTGAGGAGCTGATTCTGCGCACGTTGCACGATCTGGCTGAACATGGGTTCGATCCTGAAACTGTAGCCGCTGCCTTTAATACCTTCGAGTTCAGTCTGCGCGAAAATAATACCGGTAGCTTCCCACGTGGTCTGGTGCTGATGATGCGCGCGTTGGGTACCTGGCTCTACGACGATGATCCAATTGCGCCGTTGCGCTTTGAGGCACCGCTGGCCGCAGTACGCGCTGCGGTCGCCAATGGCGAACGTCTCTTCGAGCGCATGATCCGCGAGCTGCTGCTCGATAACCCGCACCGTACACGGGTTACCTTGCGTCCTGACCCTGACCATGCCGCTCGGCTGGCGGCTGCCGAGCAACAACGAATCGAGGCGTTTGCTGCCACGTTAGATGCCGACAAGCGGGCGGCGCTGGTTGCTGAAACTCAGGCGCTGACTGAATGGCAGCAGACCCCTGATCCACCAGAAGCGCTGGCGGCTATCCCGACGCTGCATTTGTCTGATCTTGACCGCCATGTCAAGCGTATTCCAACCGAGATTGACGAACTGGCCGGCGTACCATTGCTGCGCCATTCACTGTTCACGAATGGTATTGTGTATCTCGATCTGGCGTTCGATTTGCGAGCATTGCCACCACATCTCTTGCCTTACGTCCCACTCTTTGCCCGCGCTCTGACCGAGATGGGAACGGCTACCTCCGATTTTGTGCGGCTCTTACAGCGGATTGGCCGTGAAACTGGTGGTATTTCGGCAGGAACGATGACCGCCACTGATCTTGTCTCGGTTGAGCCGGTTGGTCGGCTGATAGTCCGTGGTAAGAGTACGCTGGCAAAGGCGTCGGAGCTGCTCAAGTTGTTGAGTGAGATTTTGCTCACGGTGAATCTCGACAATGCTGAGCGCTTCCGCCAGATTGTTTTGCGTGCTCGTGCCAATAAGGAATCGTCGTTGGTGCCGGCAGGAAACGCCTACGCTCGTCAGCGTCTGGCAGCACGTTTTACGCCTGCTGAGTGGGCTGATGAACAGATGGGTGGTATTTCGGCGATCTTCTTCCTGCGCCAACTCGAGCAGCGGATAACCCAGGATTGGCCTGGTGTGTTGGCCGATCTGGAGCATGTGCGCTCGGCGTTGATCAACCGGCGTGGCTTGGTCGCAAATCTAACGCTCGATGCTGAAGGGCAAAAGACGGTCGTACCGATGTTGCAGGGCTTGCTCGCCGAACTGCCTGATCAACCGTACACACCCGTCTCGTGGCCGACGATCAGTACTGATGGTGGCGAAGGGCTGATTATTCCGGCGCAGGTAAACTATGTCGCGAAGGGGGTTAACCTCCATCTCTACGGCATTCGTCCGAGTGGCTCGGCGATGGTCGTTCTGCGGCATCTGCGGATTGACTATCTGCTCGACCGGATTCGGATTCAGGGTGGCGCTTATGGCGCTGGTGGTAGCTATGATCGCAGCAGCGGTCTTTTCATCACAACCTCGTACCGCGACCCCAACCTGTTGCGCACCCTGGATGTCTACGATGAGATGGCTACGTACTTGCAAACGGTGGCTCTCGATCCAGCAACGGTCGAACGAGCAATTATCGGAACGATTGGCGATATGGATGCTTATCAGTTACCGGATGCCAAAGGCTACACGGCGCTGGTGCGTTATTTAACCAGTGTCAGTGATGAGTATCGCCAGCAGATTCGTGATCAGGTATTAGCGACAACGCCTGCCGATTTTGTGGCCTTTGCTGAAGCTGCTGCGGCACTGCGCGATCATGGTCAGGTGGCGGTGCTGGGATCGGCTGAAGCGATTGAGGCAGCCAATCGTGAACGACCCGGCCTGTTGACCCCGGTGAAGGTCTTGTAAGCGACTACTGCAATATCACCCACTCGTCTATCGCATCAACAGACGATAGACGAGTGGGTAGCGCAATTGCTTTACCGCCCTGCCTTTGATACTGCTCTGGAGGAGGCCATGACGGTCAACGATCCGACCAGCTCAATTGGAACAGTAGCTTACGAAGCGACTATTGCCGATCTACAGGCAGCGATGGAAGCCGGTACCCTAACGGCAGAAGCGTTGACGGTGGCCTGCCTCGAGCGGATTGCAGCGCTTAATCGAGCTGGGCCGTGCCTCAACGCTCTCATCGAGGTCAGCCGGACAGCGTTGGAAACGGCGATTGCACTTGATCAAGAACGTGCGAGACGTGGGCCGCGTAGTCCGTTGCACGGTATACCGATTGTGCTTAAGGACAACATTGACACGCTGGATGACACCGCAACGACTGCCGGTTCATTGGCGCTGCTTGGCTCGCGTCCGGCCAGCGAAGCCACCGTTGCCGCTCGTTTACGGGCCGCTGGCGCTGTTATTCTCGGCAAAGCGAACTTGAGCGAGTGGGCGAATTTCCGCAGTACAACCTCATCAAGCGGCTGGAGTGCTCGTGGCGGACAGGCGCGGAATCCGTATGTTCTGACGCGCAGCCCATGTGGTTCGAGCTCGGGATCGGCGATTGCGGTGGCAGCCAGTCTTTGTGTTGCGGCAATCGGCACTGAGACCGACGGCTCGATCTCGTGTCCATCGGCATTGTGTGGTGTGGTTGGCATCAAACCTACGGTTGGCTTAACCAGTCGTGCAGGGGTAGTTCCGATCAGCTCAACGCAAGATACCGTTGGTCCTCATGCCCGTTGTGTGGCCGATGCGGCGACTGTGCTCGGCATCATTGCCGGTCCAGACCCTCGCGATCCGGCAACGGCGGCCGCTGCCGGTCATGCTCGTCCTGACTACCGTAGTTGTCTCCAGGCTGATGCACTACGCGGCGCACGGATCGGTGTTTTGCGCAGTGACCGCTTCGCCGGTTTTGGTCGTCACGTTGAACGTGCGTTAACAACGGCGCTGATGGTGATGCGTGATGCGGGTGCGCATGTGGTTGATCCGGTCTCGCTACCCGATGAGGTGCTATCGTTTAATGATGCTGAGCTAACCGTGCTGATCTACGAATTCAAAGCCGCGCTGAATCGTTACCTGGCGAGTCGTGTTCCTGATCCGCAGGCATCGGTTTCTTCACCACGTTCGTTAGCAGAATTGATTGCCTTTAACGAACAACATGCCGATCAAGAATTGCGCTTCTTTGGGCAGGAATTGCTGCTGCGAGCCGCTGCCGCCGGTGACCTGGATGATCCAGTATATCAGCAGGCGCTGACGGCCAGTCGTGATGCCAGCCGTCAGGCTCTTGATACCCTGCTCTACGAACAGCAGCTCGATGCACTGGTTGCACCGGCAACCGGTCTAGCCTGGCCGATTGATCTGATTGGTGGCGACCGTTATCCTGGCGGGAGTAGCTCACTCGCTGCCCGTGCTGGTTATCCGATGGTAACCGTGCCGGCAGGTATGGCATTCAGTTTGCCGATTGCGATCAACTTCATCGGTACGGCGTGGTCGGAACCGATGCTGATCCGATTGGCATACGCTTTTGAGCAGGCTACGCGATTGCGCGAACCACCAACGTATCGTCAGCGTATCGAGGGTGATGACTAAGAGCCTATCCGGAATACCCTGTCGTAGAAGAAGATTCGGTTGGGGCGCAGCGCCGCTGCGCCCGTACATTTATCAGGTTGTATCCGCCGTACCGTGAGACGATTATTCGGATAGGCTCTAAGTGTGTATCTGAATACGCTGAGAGGATGAGTTGCAACCGTGTCAGTGTCCGTCCTGCGGAGCGCGGCTGGCGGCCCTCACCTTCCCCCTGGCCTCCTTCCTCTCCGCTACGGGGAGCGGAAGGGGAAAGGTGGGGTGCGGGAGCGAAAGAGTGTTGGCAACGTTCCAAATGGTTGTTCAGGCACGGTACGTGCCCAATGAAAAATCCGGGTTTTTGATCAGGTTTTGAGACGGTGGACTGCTGAAACGATGCTTCAGCAGTCCATATATCTTAGCGGCGTGTCCCACACGGATGGGCTGCCTTCACCGCACCTCAAAAACTTCTTTATCAACCAGCTCGACTTCAACCGGATAATGTCCGGTGAAACAGCCGGTACAGAAGGTTGACGGATCACGACCGGTAGAACGGATCAGACCTTCAAGGCTCAGATAGGCCAGACTATCGGCACCGAGGTGTTGCCGAATGCCCTCAATCGTCAGGCGGTGTGCGATCAATTCAGGGTAGGTCGCCATATCAACCCCCAGGAAGCAAGGATGGCGAATAGGTGGCGATGAGACGCGCACGTGTACTTCGCGTGCACCGGCTTCACGGAGCAATCGCACAATCGGCCCACTGGTGTTACCGCGCACGATGCTGTCGTCAACCAGCACCACACGTTTCCCGGCAAGATTATCGGGAAGCGCATTGAACTTGAGGGCGATACCCAATTGACGGAGCCGGTCGTCGGGTTGGATAAATGTGCGACCGATATACCGATTCTTGATTAACCCTTCTGAATAGGGAATCCCTGACTCTTGGGCATAACCAATTGCTGCGGGTGTCGCACTATCAGGCACCGCTATCACCACATCGGCGTCACAAGGTGCTTCACGGGCCAGTTCACGTCCCTGCGCCACCCGAATTGCGTGTAACACTTTACCATGAAGTATGCTGTCGGGTCGTGCGAAATAGATATACTCGAACAGACAGGCAGCAGTCCGCAACGATGGTTGAAGCGTAATCGTTTGTGGGCCATCGAGCGTAATCTTTACAATCTCACCTGGTTCAATTTCGCGCACAAAGGTTGCGCCAATAGTCCCAAGAGCGCAGCTTTCCGAAGCCACTACCCAGCCCTGATCGCTTAGTTGCCCTAGACACAAGGGGTGTAGGCCCCACGGATCACGTACCGCGTAAAGTGCATCGCGAGTCAGTACGGTTAGACAGTAGGCACCCTGGGCACGCACCATAAAGACCTTTAACTTCTCTTCCCATGTGCGCCCTTCGCCCCCAGCCAGCATTTGGGTAATGACCTCACTGTCACTGCTACTCGTCAGACCTACGCCGCGCTGTAGCAATTCGCGTCGCAGCACCGCTGCGTTGGTCAGGTTGCCGTTGTGTCCGACGGCCAGTGGGCCTAATGCGCTCTCGACCACGAAGGGTTGCGCGTTTTCAAGTTTTGATGAACCGGTGGTTGAATAGCGGGTATGACCAATCGCCATGTAGCCGCTCAGCGGACGTAATTTCTCTTCATCAAAGACCTGGGCTACCAGCCCCATGTTTTTGTAGTAGCGAATACTGCGGCCGTTACTCACTGCAATGCCGGCACTTTCCTGACCGCGATGTTGGAGCGCGTAAAGACCAAAAAATGTCAGGCGGGCAACGTCGGCGTCAGCGGCAACAATCCCGAAAATACCACATTCGTGAACTGGTTTATCGTCTGATACAGTGGGGATTGCGAAACCTTCAGCAATGGTATCATTACGATCAGCTACGCCGGTCAGCGATTGATCGTTCATGAGAATGTATCCTCCTGCGCGCAGGTTTGGGGACGGGTTGCATCATTGCATGCTATAGAAAGTATATCACGGATTATGGAACCTTCATTCAATCAATCATTACCATCGCAGCGGATTTCGTGGACAGTTGGTTGTCTGCTGATAGTAATACTGGCGATTGGATTGACGATCAACGGGTTCTTGCGTCTGGTTGAAATCGGTGTAAGCCTGTCTGGAGCTGGTGGCGGAGGACGGCTGATCGTGATTTGGATCAGCCTTGCCATCAGTGCAGTCATCTTCGCGATTTGGGTTGGCTTGACCAGAGGTGCAGTACGCGATGTCGCGTTGCGCTGGCTGGCAGCCTTGCCACTGCCTGCTCTGCTGGCCGGTACCAGCCTTATTCCGTCAGTCGAGAGTCAGTTTCAGGTATTGGTACAGCTCGGCGTGTGCCTGTGCTACGCACTGGGGATCACCTGGCTTACCCGCCACCAACCATTTCACTGGCACTGGTCGCCACTGGTGTTGAGTATTGGCTTGCTTACCAGTCTGCCATGGCTGGTCATTGGCGCACCTGGTTCATGGTTTGATCTGGGGTTGGCCCTCTTGCTCGGCGGAGTGGTTGGCTGGATCGTTGGCCGATTGCTGATGTGGCGGCCACCGTTGAGCTGGCAGCAACCAACGACCGTTGGGGTGTGGCTAGCTGAAGGAGCCGCAATTGGCTTGCTGCTCCTTATAGTCAGTCGTGCACTGGGGCCGAACCACGCAGCGCTCATCTTTTTATTTAGCACACCGGCAGCGGGTTGGCTCTTGCTGTCGTTGGCTAAGGACGCAACCATACCTGCGATTACGTCGGTTGGAACGCTTTTTGGGGTGTGGTATATCGGTGTGCCGCTAGCGTTCACCGACTCAGATACGTTGCATCCCCTGTTCCTGTTCGGTAGCTTTCCCGAAGGTTTGCATCTTGCGATCCTGGCGGCAATCGGGCAGACGATCCTGGCGATTCTCGCTATACTGCTGATCCGTTATCTCCCTAACCGGCGCATACATACCATCGGTGCAGGCGTGCTCGCGGTTATGGGTGTCATGCTGCTCATTGTCGGCGGTCGGGCGGCGCCGAATGGCGACCGTCTATTTGTTGTGTTGCGCGATCAGGCGGTGCTTAATGGGCTGGAAACAATTGCCGACTATAACAAGCGGCGAACCGCGGTCTATCAGCGCCTCGTTAGTCACGCCACGATCACGCAAGCGCCGTTACGGTCAACGCTTGACCGCCTGGGTATACGTTACACACCGTATTACCTGGTCAATGGATTAGAGGTAGAAGCCGATCTGCCAGTGCGGCTATGGCTCCAGAGTCGACCAGAAGTGGCCGAGGTAATACCGGTACCCCATCTGCGACCGTTACCGATTAGCCCGCAAACGGCTGTAGGGAACGAACCGCCTCCGACAGAAACACCTTGGAATCTGGTTGCCATTGGTGCGCCAGAGGTGTGGGCGCGTGGTATTCGGGGGGCAGGCATTATTATCGGTCAGGCCGATTCAGGCGTTGATTACACGCATCCAGAATTGAGTGATGCCTACGCTGGTCGTACAGCGAGTGGTATTGAGCATACCTATCACTGGCTCGATCCCTGGACAAACGCTCCGGCACCGTATGATGTGAGTGGTCACGGTACTCATACATTGGCAACTGTGCTTGGCAATCAGGTTGGGGTAGCCCCTGATGCGACGTGGATCGGATGCGTCAATCTTGCCCGTAACCTCGGTAATGCACCGCGCTATCTTGATTGCCTGCAATTTCTCTTCGCGCCATACCCGTCTGGAGGTGATCCCTTTCGTGACGGGAATCCGACGCGCGGAGCGCATATTTTGAACAATTCGTGGGGATGTCCTTCCGACTTAGAAGGCTGCACGGTTATGTCACTGCAACCGGCGGTGCGCGCATTACGCATCGCTGGAGTCTTTGTGGTAGCTAGTGCCGGTAACGATGGCCCAGCCTGTGGCTCGCTCAATGCGCCGCTTGCCATTTACGACGAGGTTATGACGGTTGGGGCCGTTGATGCTGAGGGTCGCCTGGCGTTCTTCAGCAGTGTCGGTCCGGTACAGGTTGATGGAAGCCTGCGGCCCAAACCCGATCTGGTTGCGCCAGGTGTTGATATTCTGGCGGCTTTTCCCAACCAGAGCTACTACCGTGCCGAAGGCACTTCAATGGCTGGCCCGCATGTTGCCGGTGCGGTTGCACTCATGTGGTCGGCAAATCCTGCGCTCATTGGTGACATCGACACAACCACGCGTATCCTCAAGGAAACGGCCCGTCCTTATCCGCATAGTGATGGTGATCGCTGTGGGGCTGGAAACGGTGTTGGAGCCGGTTTACTCGATGTGGCAGCAGCGGTACGCCGGGCGTTGGGTGCGCGCTGAGAAGAGAGCAGGGCGCGTGTTGTGAGGGCGAGTGGTGGCACCGCCAGGCGATGGTCTTTCGTCATTCCCAGCAGAGTGCGGTAGAATGCACAATGTGTTACAAAAGAGATGAGGTGGTATGTGAACGAACGACGTAAGTGGTGGGCGCTAGCGGCAGTTGGTAGTGGCGTATTAGTTTCGACCATTGACGGCTCGATTGTCAATATTGCCCTTAATACCCTCGTGCAGGCATTTGGCAGCAATCTGAACATCGTGGAGTGGGTTGTCCTGGGTTATCTGCTGACCCTTGCATGCAGCCTCTTGATTATGGGGCGACTGGGAGATATGTACGGCAAGCGGCGGATATACCTGATCGGATTTGGCCTTTTTACCGTCGCTTCATTGCTCTGCGCAACTGCTCCTTCGATAACAGCACTGATTGCCTTTCGGGTTCTGCAAGGTATTGGAGCCGCAATGATCCAGGCCGTCGGTCCGGCTCTGCTGGTAACGGCTTTTCCTGCTCACGAGCGTGGGTTGGCGCTGGGAGCCATCGGTTCATTTGTTGCTGCCGGTATTCTGATTGGTCCTGCTTTAGGTGGGATTCTGCTGCGCTATGTTGGTTGGGAAGCGATCTTTTTCGTAAATTTGCCCATTGGCATCATTGGCTGGTGGCTAACGATACGTGCGATTGCTCCCGATCAAACGACACGACCCGGACAGCGGTTCGATCTGGTTGGCGCGTTCCTGATGGCGGCTGCCTTGTTCTTCCTGTTGTTGGGGCTAACTGAAGGGCCGATATGGGGCTGGCGTGATGCGCGAGTTATTGGTCTCTTTGTTGCCGCACTGATGGGTGGTGTGCTCTTTGTCTTCTGGGAATTGCGTTACCCGCAGCCGATGTTGCAATTGCGTATCTTCCGGCGTCTCGCCTTTTCGCTTAATTTGCTGGCAGCTCTGGTGCTTTTTCTAGGCATTTCATTCAATTTACTACTCACCCCTCTCTTTTTTCAGTTGGTGTATCAATTCGACCTCCAGCGAACCGGTTTTATGCTGATGTCTCTGCCCATAGCACTGTCGCTGACCTCGCCGATCAGTGGTCGGCTGTCAGATCGGTTTGGTTCAAGAGTATTGACGATCGCTGGCCTGATTGTAACCGGACTGGCATTGTTGGGCTTAAGCTTCAGCACGCCAACAACACCGCTTCCGCAGATGGTGGGCTTTCTGGTGTTGCTCGGGATTGGAGTAGGCTTGTTTCAAAGTCCGAATAACAGTACGATATTAGGAAATGCTCCTCCAGAAGCGTTAGGGGTCACGAGTGGATTGCTGGCGGTGGTGCGTACTGTCGGCCAAACTGGTGGTATTGCTCTGGCTGGAGCAGTATGGGCTTCACAAGTCTTTGCCTTAAATGGTGCTCCGGTCACACCGATTACGGCTGCTCCGCCAACAATCCTGGCCGGTGGCTACGATGTGGCAATGCGTGTTGCCGCGCTGATCGCCACTCTGGCAATTGTTCCATCGCTGTTCGGTGGTCGGGCATTACAACGCCAGCTCGTGCCGGTGAAACAGCCGGTAGCCGATTAAGAGGGAGGGAATGCAGACCCGAAAGACCCATGAGCTTTCTCTGTGGTCTCTGTGGTGACGATCATTACAGTAACGAGTATGGGTATGGAGGATAGCAGATGAGCAACATTGTGTGGCGTGCTACAAAACCGCTCATTGTGATCGGTGGAATTGTCCTGCTCTGGATCACGATGCTCGGCCTAAGTGGATGTAGTACGGCGCCATTGCTAGGAGAGGTTGTGGTAACTGCCGAACGTTACAGTCCAGGGCGTGATACCCCTTTAGCGATCCAGTATCAGGTTGGGCGAGCGGCTCTGGTCGATATTTACATCCTTGATGCTGCCGGTCAACGGTATGAACTGCGTCGATCACAACCACGAGCAGCAGCATCTGATCCCTACATATTGCGCTTCGATGGGAGTGTACCGACTGATGATCCCCAAGTCTTGCGCCGTTTGTTACCTCCAGGTCAATATACCTTGGTGGTGGCAGCACGGGCCGCTGAAGGTACTGCCAGCGACGAGCGACGGCTTCCCTTGATCATCGATGGGGAACCAATTGAACCACCTGAAATCGAAAATTTGATGGTCTGGCCACCAGTTATTTCTCCTAATGCCGATGCAATCGATGATGTTGCCGAATTTACCTACCGGCTACCTGTCAGTGCGACGATCAATATTGAGGTTATGGCGCCAAATGGCGAGATCATTCCGGTTGTGACCCGCGAAGAGGAAGGCCCCTACGAGCAGCGTCACGTCTGGAATGGCAAGCGACCCAACGGGTCGTTACTTGATGCTGGAGTCTATACCTACACGGTACGGGCTGAAGATACCTTTGGGAATGTTGTCCAGCGCCAGGGCCAGATCACGCTGGTCGATGTCGGTCAACCAGAAGCACGGATCGTCTACTCGATGATTGCGCCGCAGCGAGTGATGCTGGGCGAAGTCATCACTGTCACTATTCGGGTGCGCAATACCGGTACCGTTCCAATTCGTACCTATGGGCCACCGAGCGGGTACGAATATACGACCGACGAAGTCTTCTCTTCAGTTGAAGATGGGAGGTATGCTGCTCAGGCTGGTGGTTTTTGGCGCGTGGGAATGGATTGGGATGCTAACAGTGGCGGTGGGCCAAAGCGATACCCGTATCGCTGGGCTATTTCACCGCGTCCACCCGAAGCGTGGGCGCAGCCCTTTGTGGAAGATTTTCTCTACCCTGGTGAAGAGGCCGAGGTTATTGGGCGAGTGCGTATTTTACAGCGCGAAACACGGATGGGCTTCTACGTCGGGCTAATTCAAGATGGAGTAGGCTTCTTTCAAGATCGGACCGGGCGCACGATCATTGATGTTGGCTTCTGAAGTAAAAGAACAGGACACCCTCCATCACCGAGGATGTCCTGTCCATGGGAGGTACTTCTGGTTAGCGGTCGGCAACTTTAAAGGTCGCGCTGCCTATCGACAGCAGATCGCCGTGGTTCAGCCGTTGGCGAGAATTGATCCGCTGACCATTGAGGGCAACCAGAGCACTATGGTCGAGTGGTGTCACAAACCATCGCTCAAGTGCCTGGGCAATCTCAGCATGGCGCTCTAGCACTTGCCGATCATAAAGCACAATGTCACACTGACGGGCACTGCCAATCACCATGCTACGCCGATTGACCACAATCTGTTGTCCGGTTCGCGATCCGGACACGCCGATGAGGGTAAGTTCTCGGCTCATAGCGGCCTCCAATGAACATAACTAGTGCGATACAACGATATAGCCTTATGATTCTCATTAAAATCTCATTTGTCAAGAGTGACCTTTGGGCTATTGCAGAATGTCTGTTATCGAGCACGATAGAGAGCAGATCACATTACCTGGGGAGCCTCGTTACGTCGGGAAATCTGCCATCCCATCAGGGAAGGAGCACGCAATGACGAAATCAGCAATCCAACGGGTGCGCATATACTTGAATGGCGAGGATTGGGCTGGTGATCGACCGTTGTACAAAGCAGTGCTTGCCATTTTGCGGCAGAGTGGCGCAACCGGCGCGACAGTGTTGGCTGCATTAACCGGCTTCGGGCCACAACGTCAGGTTGCGCCAGAAGCTGAACGTCAGCCAATAGTTATCGAGTGGGTTGATTCGGTTGGGCGAATTAAACGTCTGTTACCGTATATCAGCGAGCTTGCACCGCGTGCGCTGATCACGGTTGAGCCGGTGGACGTAGCGCAGGGCATCTTGCGCCCAAGTGGGCCATTTGATGTTGAGATGGTGTCTGAACTGATGCAGCAACCGTCTAGGATCATCACACCTGACACTCCACTGATTGAGGTGTTAGAGCATTTTGTAGCCGGTCGCAGCGAATTGTTACCGGTGATCGACAATGATGCTGTGATTGGCGTTATTTCTCCTCGCGAGCTGGCATGGCGGGCCGGGTTGCGCCTGGCGCCGGAACTGCTCAAGGTATTAGAACCAGCAGAGGGCACAGCAGTGCTAGCGTCGTTGAAAGGCCGTACCGTTGGCGAAATTGTGAATCGTGATGTGCGGGGTGTTGCACAGACGACGCCGATCACGCAGGCACTGGCAGTGATGATCGAGTGGGGGTATACCCAGATGCCGGTGGTTGATGAACAGGGGCGGCTCGTTGGGATGTTTGGTCACCACGAAATCTTACAGGCAGCGGCACAACAGTCAACCTCCACCGAGCAGGGTGAAGTGCGGGTACGTATGGTCATGCAGGCGGCTACTGCCCGAGTTGCGCTTGGTCAATCGCTGGCCACAGCTCTGGCGATCTTAATCACTGCACCCGGTCACGTGGCATTTGTAGTTGATGATCAGCAACGGCTGGTCGGTGTGTTACGACTCACGCGGGTGTTGTCGTATGTGCAAGGTGATGAACGGAACCTGCTCCTGGCGGCATTACGTCGTACTCAGCCAACGCCGGTTACTGCTCTACCCGGTGCCCGGCAAACGATAGATGAACTGGTAGAGCCGTCACTGCCGACAGTTGCACTTGATGCCGGGCTTAGTCTGGCTGCACAGCAGTTGTTAGTCCATCAAGCTGAACGACTGCCGGTGGTTGATCCCGATGGCCGACTATCGGGTATAATCGCACGTGGGGCCTTGATCAGGGCCTTACTACAACAATAGTAGGAATGAAAAGCTATGGCTGATCGTGTTTTAATCACCGGAGGCGCCGGTTTTCTGGGGATCAATCTCACCCGTTACTTACTGGCGCGCGGGTATCTTGTCCGTTCGCTCGATATTGCTCCTTTCGATTATCCCGAACGCAATCAGATCGAAGAGCATACCGGCGATATTCGCGACCGGGCAGCGGTAGACCGGGCAATGAAAGATGTGCGCTTTGTAGTTCATACCGCAGCCGCTCTCCCACTCTATTCACCGGCTGACATCTTCTCAACCGACATCGACGGTACGCGCAATGTCCTCGAGTCGGCGCGTGAGCACGGCGTTGAGCGGGTGGTCCATATCTCCTCAACGGCAGTGTACGGCATTCCCGATCATCATCCACTGTTGGAGACCGATCCGCTCAGTGGTGTTGGCCCTTACGGCGAGGCGAAGGTCAAAGCCGAAGAGCTGTGTCTCGAATTTCGCCGGGCCGGAATGTGTGTTCCGATTCTCCGCCCGAAATCGTTCGTTGGTCCCGAACGGTTAGGCATCTTCGCTATGCTGTACGATTGGGCGATGGATGGGCGGAACTTCCCCTTGCCGGGAAATGGCAAAAATCGCTATCAGTTGCTCGATGTTGAAGACCTCTGTGAGGCAATTGTTCTTTGCCTACGCCTTGATCGCGATCGGGTCAACGATACCTTCAACATCGGTGCAAAAGAGTTCGGAACCATCAAAGAGGATTTTCAAGCAGTGCTCGATGCTGCGGGTTATGGTAAGAAGATTATTACCTTTCCGGCAGCACCAATGGTCTGGGCTTTGGCGATTCTGGAAAAACTGAAATTATCGCCAGTCTACAAATGGGCTTACGGTACCGTTACCGAAGACTCGTTTGTGTCGGTAGAAAAGGCCGAGCGGGTATTAGGCTTTACACCAAAATACTCGAACAAAGAGGCACTGGTGCGTAATTTCAAATGGTATGTCGAAAATGCGCATAAGTTCGGTCAGCAGACCGGTGTATCGCACCGTGTTCCCTGGAGTCAGGGTATCTTGCGCTTTGCAAAGCTGTTTTTCTAGGAGTAGGGTCAAACGTCTCCCTGATGGGCTACCCAAACCGACCGCTCTTTGCTAGAGCGGTCGCAGTAGCCCACGTTTCTTCTGTAGTTCAAGGCCAGTATGTGTGGCTGATACACCGATGATAGAGAATGTTCTCATTCAGGTCTGGAAACCCTGACTAAAGGGTAGATGTTATCAACCCAACGGCTATGAAGCGCCTATCCGAAAAATCGATCATCGGTAGGGGCGAGGTGTCGCCTCGCTCCTCCGAAGTTCCACGACGATAGTCACGGAGCGCCTATCCGACATCTCCTGTTGTAGTAGCGCTGCGCCCGTACATCCATTGATAGGTTGCATCCGTTGCACGGTGAGACGATTATTCGGAACGGCACTAATACTGACGTTCGTTGTCACGGTCGTTCCATCTGCTGCGCGTGATACCATTCATCGCCAGTGCAATCCCATCTTGCAACGTCGCACGGGTCTCGAAGACACTTAAATCTGCGCCAAGACTGACCAGCGTCTGTGCGACTTCAGGGCTGATCCCCGTCAACACCACCTGAGCACCAAGCAGACGTACTGCCCGTGCTGCCCGAATCAGAGCATCGGCGATAAAGGTATCGACCGTCGTTACACCGGTGATGTCAATGATCACAATCTCGGCCCCACGGGCAGCAACCCCTTCTAATAAGGTCTCGATAATCATCCCGGCGCGGCGTTGATCAATTGATCCCACTAGTGGCAACGCTACCGCCTGATCGCTAATCGGCACCAACGGCGTGCTCAACTCACGTAATGCCCGCTCTTGGGCAGCAATAATCTCTTCCTGCATCTGAAGGCGCTCGAACTCAATCGCCTTAATATCGCTGATGTTCTGCATCATCCCGACCATCCGGGCCGCCTTACCGTCAGGCCCGACCAGAAAGTAGCCACGGTCGAGAATCCATACATACGAGCCGTTCTTATGAGCAAAGCGATACTCAATGTCGTATTCACTCAGGCTGGCTTCGGCTTCACCCAACAGGCGAACGGCTCGTTCACGATCTTCGGGATGGATGAGCGCTTCCCATTGCGCAATTCCGCCATCAAGCTCGTTGATCGAGCGTCCACACACGTGTTCTGTTTCACCACTCCAGGTAATGTTGCCGGTGGCGACATCATAGTCGTAAATCATTAGACGTAGTGCCCGCACAAGCATCGCATAACGATGACGAAGATCGTTAAGTTCGCGGAACAGACCCTGGGTGTCGATTGACATAACCATTCCCTTCCTGGCACGGACAGACTGACGCCTTGGTCGTTAGGCAGCGCGGCTACGGTTGATTGTAGAGAAGGTGTCGTAAACTGTCAATCTTCCCCTACGCCCGCCCATACACCGGTATCGCCGCTCCGCTAATAATTCTGGCGGCAGGGCTAACCAGAAAATGGATCACATCGGCAATCTCGGCGGGTTTGACCCACACCTCATAATTTGCTTTCGGCATCGCCGCTCGATTAGCCGGTGTGTCGATCACGCTTGGTAAGACAGCGTTGACGGTGATATTGTGCGGACGTAGCTCAACTGCCAGGGCTTCCGTTAATTGCAAAACGGCCCGCTTCGCTGCGGCATAAGCAGCCAGGTTGGCACCGGATTGTGTAGCAGTACGACTACTGACATTGACAATAGCGCCGCCACCGCGAGTAATCAGGTGTGGAATGGCTGCCGCACACGAGATAACTGCCGTTTTCAGATTGATATCGATTTGCGATTGCCAGAGTTCCCACGAGGTCTGATGTACCGGCTCACCACCGGCAAAGCCACCAGCGGCGTTTACCAAAATATCAATGCCACCGTGATCATTGGCAATCGTCGCGTATGCCGAGCGCGTTGCCGGTTCGTCGGTGAGATCGAGCTGGATGCCGATCACCGCCGGCAATCGTTCAGCCAGACCCTGAAAGGCCTCTTGATGCACATAGGGAATGATAACAGTAGCACCAGCCGTCAGCAGACGATCTACCACAGCAATGCCTAAGCCGCCGGTACCACCGGTAACAATCGCAACTTTTCCTGCCAGATCCATACCGCTGCCTTTCGTGAATACAAACAACTCTGGCGCACAACAACGCCAGAGTTGCCTCTATGCCCAGACAAACGGAGAGCATCCCCTGCCGGCAACCTCATCGTTACCCATTTCAGTATGCCTTACTGCATTAGCAGGTCGAAATGCGGTCGTCCATCATCGCCGCCTAGCCGACGCAGGCCACGCTGAATGGCGCGGGCAGCACCTTCACCGATCCAGAACGTCAGTACTGAACCGACGAGCAGGCCTATTGCACTACCAAGCGCTGCCCCACTGGCGAACAGAACAAACCGTTTACGCCGCGACGCTGCTCTGCGCCGCGCAGTCTCCTTGCCCATACGTTTCCTCACTGTACTACAACTACCGGTATTGCTTTACTCCAGAGACGCTCTAACCGGTAGTATTCACGCTGGTACTGGCTAAAAATGTGTACCACAATATCGCGGTAGTCGAGCACAACCCAGCCAGTGTCAGCACTGCCTTCCATCCGCGGGTTTAACCCGTGCTCAATTGCAATCTTCTCGTCAACGTGGTCGATGATCGCACGCATTTGTCGGTCGTTATCGGCGGTGCAGATGATAAAATAATCGGCAATCGTTGTCTGCGAGCGAATGTCAAGCAGGATAATATCGTGTGCCTGCTTGTCTTCGACCAGCTCGACGATGCGGCGAGCAATCATTCCGGTCTCGATAGTTCTCTCCTCCTGTGTTCGTGAATGTGTTTGCTTGAATCCTAACATATTTGACGCACCTTGTAAAACTATTATACCAGGATCGTAAGGCTCATGGGTAAAATTGTGTCAAACTATCCGGCAGCGGTGAGGAGAGAAGGTGGAAGAGAAATGTGGGTAGGAGCAGCAGTTTCCTGTTTCGACCGTGGTCTGCGGCCAGGCCACTCGTTGGTGCGCCGATCAGTGTCGTCGGCGCACGGTAGGAGCGGGTTCTAATCTTCCACACGCTTCGGGGTAAGAGAGATGGAGACGTGTGGGAAGGAGGAAGGGTATGAACGACACGGTAGAATTATCAATCGGTCACTCACGGCTCGAATTAGTCGCGGGCGATATTGTGACCCAGCATGTTGATGTGATTGTGAATGCAGCGAATGAGCAGTTGCTACAGGGTGGTGGTGTGTGCGGCGCTATTTTCCGTTCTGCCGGTCCTGTTGAGCTACAACAGGCCTGCGCTGCGGTGGCGCCGTGTCCAACCGGGCAAGCCCGGATCACACCAGGATTTGCGCTTAAGGCCCGCTACATTATTCACGCGGTCGGGCCGATCTTTCAACACTATCCGCCAGAAGAGGCCGATCGATTGTTGATCAGTGCTTACCGCTCAAGTCTGGCTCTGGCTCGTCAGTATGGTCTGCAAAGTATTGCTTTTCCCAGTATCGCAACCGGTATTTATGGCTTTCCGGTTGATCGAGCTGCACCGCTGGTATTACGTGCGATCATTGATGATTTGCAAACACATCAGACGCCGACGCTGGTACGCATGGTGTTGTGGCACGATACGTTCCCGGTCTATCGTGATGCGCTGATGCAGATTCGGGCCAGGATGCAATCACAAGGGCGGGATCAATCTGTGTAGCGGTGATGGTAGTGCCAAACTCCTTCCCGCAGTTGGCATGGATGTTGCTGCGTGCTACGTGACCGAATTGTCGGCAAGCGGATCGCTCTTTGGGCTGCTGAAGCTACGCTTCAGCAGTCTACAGCACTCTCACCTTGTTCAGGTTACCATCGTTCTAGCCACGCATTTTAGCGGTGAAACCCATGTTCCACTCACCAAACGCAGGCGTCAGTGCGAGGAAGGCGGTGAACAAAAGGGATTGGTGTACGCCGCAGTCAGTATGATGCTACCAAGTGCTGAGTAACTGCATTGGCATAAGTGCATTTAGCACCTGCGAATCGTGCAAGCCTTTAACTGGCGGATGCAAGAGACGTGATGCCATAGGCGCGGCCACGCCATTTTCAGATTTGATAACAGTCAGAGCTGCAACCAATTGGTAGAACTTTCGTCAAATTGACAGAATGAATAAACATACTCGTTATGACCTGGCTAGAAGGAGCCGATACATGCAGACTCGACTTACACGTAGCAGCACTGATCGTATGATTGGGGGCGTTTGTGGCGGATTAGCGCGCTACTTTGCGGTTGATCCGGTGATTGTTCGCCTGATCTTTGTGCTAGTCTTTTTCATTAATGGGATTAGCCTGCCAATCTACCTGGTCTTATGGTTGATTATGCCGAAGGATACACCACCTACTCCTTCTATGCCGACTGCTGCTGGTGCGATGCCGGTAAACCAGGAGGTCTTTGTTGGTCAGAGTCAAGTGGGTGGGCAGGCGCGTGTTGGGTACGCGCCCGATCCCTCGTATCGCTTTGACCCGCTTACCGGGCAGCCGATTGGTGGGCCGGCCACCGGCGAGACGGTTCAGCTTTCACCACCGCCATCACGCCGTCGTAATTGGAGTTTACTCGGTATGATCTTGATAGGGGTAGGTGGTATTATCTTGCTGGAACAGTTGGGTGTTAACCTATCGCTGCTCTTCCCACTGTTATTGATCGTTGCCGGGCTGGTTTTGTTACGGCGGAGCCGCTGAGTGCAATAATAGGGACGGGTTTAGAATCCGTCCCTGTTGTTCAGATGCCGGGCAACCATCGTTGCAAATGGCTGAAGAACATAAGTGCCGGTTCAGAGCACACCTGCCAGGGCGGCAATGCCTATCGCAATAACAGCGCCGCCGATTGAGCTAATCAGGTTGACCAGATCGTTATCCATCCAGCGCCAGCCGCGAAGGAAGCGATTAGGTGTTCCATCGCGGGCGATCCGACGTTCGGTCTCACGCCCGTCGGGGTAGACATAAATCGCCTGTACCGTTGCGCCGAGCAGACTGTCAAACAGTGCGCCGCCCAATCCACCGAGTAATCCTGCCACAATCATCCACCAGGGAAGGGAGCCGCCGGGTAACGTTAGCCAACTGAACAGAAACATCGTTATCCCAATCAACAATCCACCTGCTGCGGCTGCGGTCGTACCCATGAGTGTCACTCCACCTGACGTACCTGGTGGAACAGGTTGGCGAGTCGTAATCAGGCGTGGCTGATGCGGGCTTAACACCCCTAGCTCGGTCGCCCAGGTGTCAGCGGTTACCGTTGCCATCAGACCGACAAATGCCGCCAGGAGGGCTGGAGGCTGATTACCCAACGCATACGCAACTGCACATAACGCACCTAGTCCACCATTGGCAATTGTCTGAAAAAAGTCGCGCCGTCCACCTTTAGCAAACTTTTCTGCTGCACGTCGTTCTTTAATCGATTCTTTGTAGTGTGAGAGGATACTGCTGCTGACGAAGAAGACGATGAGGGTCAGACCCCAGGGCCAACCGCCAAACCCAAACGTGAGTGTTCCAACCAGTATCGCACCCAACCAGCCACTTTCACTCAACGAACGCCGGGCAAAAGCAATCCCGCCGATCACAATGCTGAGCACGAACCCAAGACCGATCTGCATAAGGTCAATCATAGTCTCCCCCGACCCATCTGCCGGAGCGGTATAAAAAAGATCGCAGAGCACCTATGAGCAGGTACTCTGCGATTATACCAGAGATAGGGAGTTACAATGATTACGCAGCGGCGCGTGCTAAAACTGTCTGCCGCGTCTGTTTGGCAACACCACGCAGTGCTGTTTCAAGATCGGAACCTAACATGTCTGCTACAGTCTTTTCAGGTACAAATGAGGCCATAGCACCGAGCAGTGGTTTCAGATCAATGCCCATCACCACCTGAACGTCTGTACCGTTGATTGCCGGACTGATTACCCAGCGTGTCTCAACAGGCAGAGGTGTGCGAACGGTGAACACAATCTCGCGATTATCTTGCCATGTTAAGTCGCCTTCGCAGCGAATGGTTCCGAACAGGCCACCCATCGACATATGGGTGACAAGCTTTGCATGACGGGCAACATCGTCACGGTCGTGTAACTCGGTCTTCTGAACACGTGGCAAAATTTGGCCGATCAGGGATGGATCAGAAAGTGTAGTAAATACTTGCTCAGGGGTTACACCTTCAATGTGGCAGCGCCGTCCTACTTTAATCATGAGATTCTCCTATCTCTGGTTTGTTAATGCTTTGCACAGTTATCATACCATCTTTGCACAGCAATGTCAATAGTTTTATACATATCAGTTCTGCGAGCGATGATGTTCCGCGCAACTGGCTTGGTTGCTTCCATAGACGAATGAAATAAGAGGCAACCATCACTGATGGTAGGCGTTTCGTGGCAGTAATGGCCGTCACCGTGCCGGTGCAAGCGGGTGTTCAACGCTCTTCATTCCACTACTGGAAAGTAGAGGGGATACGGGGAGATGGCTCCTCTTCACAGTAGAGCAATGAAAACGCTGCAAACTCCTGTCCATCTTGAACACGGAAGAGGTTACAGCGAATGTATGTCTATAGACCGTGCTATGTGAATATCAATGTATGAGTGCAAACAGTTTGCACTCACTGCGGTGGATGATACTGATGCAGGGGGAGAGCATGCTGTATATCTCTAATTAGTTAATAATACCACAGACCGGCGCGACTGTCAAGGTTCCATTGGTTCAGAATCGGGGGTAGGAGCATGTTGCATTCCTTCGTTCCAATGCATCAGGCCTAACGCCATGAGGCTCAGAATAGCAAAGCCGACCGCTAGCGGTGTTGTAGTGCCATTGTACGATTGACCGATAACTGCGCTCAGTGCAATAGCGACAAAGGTGGAAAGCGAACTCACAACGGCTGCGCCAACACCGGCAATATGGCCGAGCGGTTCCATCGCCAGGGCGTTCATGTTGCCGAAAAGAATCCCCATACAGAAAAAGCATGGGATGAGATACGCCATCAACATCCACAGCTCCGGCTGTCCGTTGGTTACCAGTGTTGTGCCGGCAAAAAGAATAGTCAGTCCACACAGTGCAAAGAGCGCCATCTTTACCAGCAGGTGCATTCCGTATCGCATTACCAGCCGCCCATTGACGAACGAGGCCAGACCTATTGCCAGGGCATTGATGGCAAAGAATAGTGGAAAGAGTGACCCCAGTGCATACTGGATTTGAAATATCTGCTGTGCTGAGGCGAGGTAAGCCTGAAGCATAGCTGCTACTGTTCCAGCCATCAGCGTATAACCGAGGACAGTAGGATTGCGGATGACTTCGTGCAAGGCACGACTCATCCGCCTTACCGACAACGGAGCCCTTCGCTGCGGTGCGAGGGTCTCTGGCTGCCGTATCCCAAACCAGATCAGTGATACAACTCCTATCCCTAGCAGAAAGACGAAGATGGTTCGCCACGCGGCAACGAGTAGGATGGCCTGGCCTAATGCTGGGGCAATGATTGGTACCACGATGAATACGACCATCATAAATGACATCACCCGTGCCATTTCTCGCCCGGCAAAGCGGTCGCGGATCAGTGCGATAGAAACACCTCGCGGCCCGGCCGCCCCCAATCCTTGCAGGAGACGCCCGGCTAACATCATGGGGAAATTGACCGCCAGAATCGTTAGTAACGAACCTAGCCCAAAGACAGCATACCCCAGGTAGATCGCCGGTTTGCGCCCGGTGCTATCTGAAAGTGGTCCATATACTAGTTGACCTATCGCTAATCCTGCAAACACCATTGTGACCACCAGTTGGTTGGCGTTTGCGTGTGGCGAACCGAGGTCGGTGCCAATATCGGCCAGTGCGGGAAGCATTAAGTCGATGGAGAGGGCAACCAGTGATGTCATGAGCGCCATTATGGCAATGAATTCGCCAATGTGCGGCCCGGATTCTGGTTTGGGTGATGACATAATCGAGTGTTCCTTTGCTTTGCTTCTTTTCGAGCATTATCGCGTTTGTTCGTGATTTTGACAAGTCAATCATTGGTTTGTCATTTGTCGTCAACCATGGTGTGTACAACGGGCATCACATTGGCCTTTCAGCCATTGGCATACCTCAGCCCTACTGCGTTCCAATGAGTACGGGTAAAGGATGACCTTCGTCTCTCGAAACAGAGATGACTCCACTGCAAAAAGGTGATCTTTCCACCACAGAGACCACGGAGATCGCAGAGACGAAAGATAATGTTATCGTTCATTGAACAGAGGGTTGTGAACATTTTTCTTCCATGCGCTCTTTATTCATAAACCTTGCACGCTCTGTGTACGCTGTGTGCTCCGTGGTGAGTTTTTGCAGTGCTCTCAGAAATGTTTTGGATAGGCTCGCAGTCTCTGGTATGGAAGGAGTGTTCTGGTATAATCTGCACAGCCGGGTTTATACAACCAGATTCTGAATATTATGTCAGCGATTGAAATTGTTCGTGCGCAACCGCACGATGCTGCGACGCTAAAGCTCATTGCAATAGCAGCAAAAAGTTACTGGGGGTATCCCGAACACCTTATCGCCGCATGGGCAGCTTCACCGATTATCTCACCGATGGACATTGCCCGTTCATCGGTCTACGTAGCTTATAACGCTCAGCAAGCGATTGGATGGTATCGGTTGCTTACAGATCGTTCACCTGCGATCCTTGAAGACCTCTGGGTTATGCCATCGTGGATCGGTCGCGGAATTGGACGAGCGTTGTTCGAGCACGCTATTGCTCAATGCCAGGCTCGCGGTGTCACCCAGATGGAACTGGATGCCGATCCGAATGCTGTGGGTTTCTATCTGCGGATGGGTGGTCGGGTTATTGGCGAAAGTATCTCGGAGTGGCAGCGACCGATACCGCGAATACGCTTTGATCTGGCGCCGTTGCGATAGCGTTCGTTCAGGTTGTGGTCGTCTTGGTCAGGATGGGCAAGTGTACCAGCAACCTTGTGCGTCGTGGCACGGCAATGTTCTTCTCATGTCCCGAAAATCCGGTTGAGCAAGGGGCGTGTATGCGGCAATGGCGCCGGATCGTCGTATAGCCGTTTGAGATCGGCAAATGTATCAACATCGTACCACGGAGCAAGCAGGGTGGTACGCAGACCAAGTTGTTCGGCGATCACCAGCGTATCGTGCAATACCGTGGCTGTGCTCATAACAACGTTGGTGAACAAGACCGGCATTGATTGACGTAAGCCCACCAGATAGTAGCCACCATCATCGGCTGGCCCTAACACCAGATCGGCGCCGTTCGTCAAGGCGGCACAGGCCTCTTCGATGGATGCCGCCGGGAGTGCCGGGCTATCGCTTCCAATGACGACGACCGCCGGCGCGCCTTCGTCGAAGAGATCGGTAGTGATAGTAGCGAGCCTTGCGCTCAGATCGATACCACGCTGAGGACGGCGGGCAATGTCGGGGGCAAGTGCAGCAAAATAATCGCCAGCCGTGTCTGGGGTGTACGCAATAAGAAGGTGCACTGCCGGTATACGACGTAACAATTCAACCAGATCGTGCAAGAAGGCCGTATAAAGCATCACTGCCTGCTCTGGGGTCAGTGGTGGGCAAAGACGAGTTTTGACCCTCCCGGCTTCAGGCCGGCGCGCCATCATCACAAGAACTGGCAAGTTATGGCTGCTCCTGTTAAGTTGTACGGTAGAAGGATTCATCACAGTTGCTGCTCTTCATCTCGTGCCACGAACAAAGATATTGGGCCAGGGTCGAAAGCGGGTAAAGAATAACTCGCGTCGTTCTTGACCATTAGCGTTGGTCACGATGCGATAGATTGAAACCTCACGACCACTGCGTGCGACATCGGTCTGGCGCAACGTACCGCGTGGTAACGAGGGATCATCGATGTACACCGGCTCGCTCGGCGCTCGCACCTCGTTAGCAATGATTGGGCCTTCGATCCGCACCTCTCGCTTGGGACGAGTGCCGTACAGTTGGACGACCAATACCTGCGCTTGCTCGTCAATACTGGTCTGCATCAACAGCCAGTGACCAGTGTCGTTCACGAACTTGAGGTCTTGTACGCCGGTGAATATAGCCGCATCGAGACCCTGACCATCGCCGTTAGGGCCGAGACCAAAGCGGTCGTACCAACTGATGTAGAACGAATGCGCGTGACGTTCGGTAATCGGAAGGCCGGCCCAGAAGGCGGCCCGGAACACGGTTGTACTTACCTGACATACTCCCCCGCCCCATTCGAGTTGGGTTCGATTGCCGATAATCGCGTAACCCTCGACAAAACCATTTTCCGCGTTCACTTCGCCTAACTGGCGATTGAAAGAAAATTCTTCACCTGGTGCAATGAGCACACCATTCATACGGGCGGCGCCGGCGCGAATGTTGGTAATTCGATACGGTGCTGAACCGGCAAAACTGCTGCGTCCTTCAGCAACCAGTTCGACAATGCCAAGACTATCGAGCGTTTCGGCGGTAATGTGGGGTTCGATCTGTTCAATCGGTAAGACAAGCGTGCGCGTGATCGGTGATGGTTGCGTAAGAAGGTTGGTGATTGCCGTTACCGCCTCAGCCTGGCGCAGCCGTCGTCCGGCCTGTCCTTCAGCAACAATGCGCAGTCGTCCATCGCTGAAACGCAGTCGTGGTTCAGCCGTTCCGGAATCGATAACTTGCGCTAATCCTTCCACCGCACGGTTCAGGCGTTCGGAATGTACCTGAATCGCCAACCGACCCTCAATGGGAGTCGCCTGGAGTAATTCAGCCAGACGTTCTGGTGTCCAGATGATCGTTTGGTCTGCTACCTTTAGTTCGAGAGGGCTGCGCAGTAACTGTGTGGCAATCTGTTGGGCAATCACCAGATCGGTGTCATCAATCAGAGGCGTGAGCTGACGAGTACGCATCACGACGGTCTGGGGCTGCAATTGCCGGATTGCCAGCAGCACATCATTTGCTGTGGCATCGACCAACAGTTGCGTGCCAGGCCGACTGGGTTGACCAACGACGCGGGCATCGGCCAGGCTGAGGACAGCATCGGTCGGTATCTGCTCAATGTGCGGAGCCAGACCTAGTAAATAACGCTGAGTCTGGGCGAGATCGACGGTCAGGCGGGGTGTCAGATCGATACCTTCGCGCCAGAGCAGCCAGAGTTCATACGCACGAGTAAACGGATCGCCGCTGCGTCCAAGGGTAAAAGCGTTATTCACGAGCTGTTCGATATCGAATGTAACTCCCAAATCGGTGAGGGTTGGTTGCCAGCTTCGATCACGAAACGTAAGCGTGACCGGTCGCTGTTCAAACGCACGATAGCGCCGGCGTAATTCGATAATGAGATCGGCCCGCGAATAGCCGCCGACCGGTTCACCCCGTATCGAAACCCCCGGCAAGATGGTCTCAGGGTATATGATATCAATCGCGTAGATCATGCCGAGGGGAAACCCGACGAAGCAAAACCCAACGATCACAAACCAGACCCATAGCGGTGTACGTCGCCGATGACGTAGCGGTCGGCGCGTTCGCGGTCGGCGTGGCGCTTCCGGAGTTCGTTCTTCATCAGCAGAGGTGAGACCTTGCCTGACCCGGCGGCGATAGATAGGACCATATTCCTGGTAATAGCGATCGTTCGGCATAGGATTATTTACCCGGCTCATTGTGAGACACGGCCATTGTACAAAATCCCGCTCATTACGACAAGTGACCGGTTTGACAATTTGCCAGGGTTGTTGTATATTTTCAGCGGGCCTCTAGCTCAATTGGCAGAGCAGTTGACTCTTAATCAATCGGTTGTGGGTTCGAGTCCCACGGGGCCCACCACTATGACACCGGTGCTGAACCGGTGTTTTTGATTCAAGCGGTGACTTTGAACTGGGTTGCGCTGCGCTTGGATGCACAATAAGACGCCGATGAACGACTATGCCACGGCGTCTCAATCTGTACAAACCGCTGTTCGGTGAGGTTCGTTTCTAATCAACCAGGGTCGCAATCGTTATGCCATCGCCACCGTCGCGATCACCGCTACTAAACGAGGCCACCAGCGGATGACTGGCAAGAAGTTCACGTACAACCTGTCGTAAGGCGCCGGTACCTTTGCCGTGAATCAAACGGACTTGATGCAGACCGGCGAGATAAGCGTCGTTGAGATAGCGATCTAGGCGGGTACTTACTTCCGACGCCCGCCAGCCGCGTATGTCAAAGGTCATTGATACATCGGGTGGTGCGGGAAGCTGAACGTCTCGTTGCGATGGCGTAAAGCGTTGATCGGTTGCAGACTGCCCCTTGGCAGGTTTCAATTCGTTACGGTTGACGGTCATGCGGAAGCCGCCTACTTGCACGGTAGCCGTATTGTCTTCCTCATCGATGGCAACGATCTCGCCGCTCAGCCCGATTGAAGCGACATGTACTACATCGCCAACGCGAAGTGGTCGTTCAGTTAGCGATGGCGCTACCGGCGTTGCCTGCTGACGCAGGTGATCTATCGCCTTCTGCGCCTGTTCAGCCGTGGCCGCCAGCCGTTTCTCTGCTTCTTCCAGCCACTGACGCGACAGGTTCACGGTACGGAACTCTTCGCGTAACCGCCGTAATTGCTGTCGTACCTCGCGCAGTTCAGCTTCAATCTCTTGACGTACAGCAGCGAGTGCCGCTTCGCGTTCGGCAGCAAAGGCCTGTTGTTCAGCAGCCAACCGATCACGATAGCGCTCGGCGTCGATCCGTAGCTCTTCAGCGCGTTGCAGTTCAGCAGCAGTAGCAGCCCGTTCACGCTGAATCCCGGCCAGCAAGTCTTCAACCTGTGCCTCTTTGCGGTCAATGTATGACCGGGCCTGTTCAATGAGTACCGGGTCTAGCCCTAACCGTGCTGCAATTGCCAGCGCGTTTGAACGACCAGGGATGCCGATATTCAAGCGATAGGTGGGCGCCAGGGTTTCGACATCAAACTCAACCGAGGCGTTCTGAACACCCGGCGTAGCATACGCAAATGCCTTTAATTCAGCGTAATGCGTGGTCGCAATGCCCAACACCCCCAATTCGAGCAGGCGGCCAATGATCGCTCGCGCCAGGGCAGCACCCTCAACCGGATCGGTACCGGCGCCTAGCTCGTCGAAGAGTACCAGTGCTGCCGGTCGATGATGCGCGAATAGTTTATGATCGTCGCTGATGACCGGTTCCTGTTGAGCGTTTGCCAGTGTATTCAGCACACGAATGATATTTGCCATATGCGACGAGAAGGTACTCAGACTCTGTTCGATGCTCTGCTCGTCGCCAATGTCGGCAAAAATGTATTGAAAGACCGGCAAACGCGACGGTTGCGCCGCAGGTATCTGCATACCGGCTTGTGCCATCAGCGCGAGCAGGCCGGTCGTTTTCAGCGCCACTGTTTTGCCACCGGTATTAGGGCCGGTGATCAGCAACAATGAGAACTCACCTCCCAGCCAGAGATCGATTGGTACGACCTTCTCAGCGGGGAGCAATGGATGGCGGGCGCCGGTTAGGTACAACGGCGGCTCGGGAGATGGTGGGTTATCGGGTCGCCAGTCTACGATCTGTGGGGCGGTACTGTTCGTAGCAATCGCATAACGAGCCAATGCAAAAGCCAGATCAATCTTTGCCAGCGTATCAATCGTGCTACTAATCAAACTGGCTGCTGCACCAACCTGCTCTGATAAAGTCGCCAGGATACGCTGCACCTCTTCGGCTTCAGCCGACTGCAATTCACGCCAGCGGTTATTCAATTCGACGATTGCTAGCGGCTCGATGTAGAGCGTAGCCCCCGACCCCGACTGATCGTGTACCAGGCCGCGCACTTCACGGCGATGGCTGGCCTTCACCGGAATCACATAGCGACCATTGCGTACCGTGATAATTGGTTCCTGAAGCGCACCGGCCAGGGCACTGGAATGGATCATACTTTGCAGCCGCTCTTGCAAACGGTTAAAAGCGACGCGGACTTCCTGGCGTAACCGAGCAAGCGTAGGGCTGGCGCTATCCACAACCTGACCATCCTCGTCGATTGCTCGCTCAATGGCGTCAATCAAAGCCGGCAATGGCGGTAGAGTATGAGCCAGATCGATCAAGAGGGGAAAGCGTGCATCGAGGCGACTCAACCGTTGACGGACGAACGCCGCACTCTGCAAGGTTGTTGCCACCTCACGGAGGGTCGTTCCGTCAAGAATACCGCCGCGGGCAGCATGGAGCGCTGCCCGTCGCACATCGCGGGCACCACCGATGCTCAACTCCGGCCACTCTTCCAGCAACAAGCGGGCCTCGGCCGTAAGCGCCTGCCGTCGGCGGACTTCAGCCAGATCGGTGGCTGGAGTCAGACTTAAGGCCAGTTCACGCGAGGCTGAAAAAGCGGTATATTGCGCTAGACGACTGCGAATAACGTCGAATTCAAGTGTGATGAGCGTAGATTCCGGGATCGACATACCAACACTCGTACCTGTAAAATGTTGTTCCGCTTCCAGACTAATCCGATAACGGATGTCTGCCATCGGGCTACAGGTGGATCATTGAACTTGAAAAATGATGCGTGCTGCGTCCGGCAAGAATGGATCGATGATTTCATACAGGCTGGGCAAGATAGCGTTAGCGAAGAAGCGTAACATCAGTGATGCGCCGATTTGTCCTCCTAACCATCGCGTAATTGGGTAATCAATATTAGCAAAACCACGTACAATAAACAGATTCCAGAGGAGTACTGCCGATAATCCCAGAATCATGCCGCCGATAATCACCCCCAATGCCGTACCGATGATACGGTCTACCATTTCAAGATGGTGTGGTGTATGTACATAACGAAAGCTATATACACCAACCCATGTCAGCACAATAAAACTGAACAGATGGATGAGAGCAAAGGCGACATACTGACTGACGAAACGCTGCCCACCCAGTTCGCGAACGAAGATGTCGGCCAGACTTTGATAGTAGAGACTGGCCAACACGGTACCGAGGTAGAACGCGAGAATAACAATGATTAGTCGGATCGTGCCCTGAAAGAATCCTACGGCCAATGCGCCGAAGAAGAGCACAACAAAAAGGAGATCGATGACGTTCATGTTAATTTCTCCCGGCGCTCATACTAGTTGCCAGTTTTTCAGTATAGACCTGCAAGCCGATTATAGCATATCGTTCTGACAGGGATGAGCTGTCGCATATCGTCGTTGTGCTTTCATTGCTGAATGCCTGTTGGCAGCAGCCTTTTGTGAAATGAGGTTTCATGTATGACCGGCACCAATCCTACAATCGTGACAGCGACCTCTGGTGTGCAGGTTGCGTCCGCCGAGACCACACAGACTACCGTATCACCCCAACCACTATCACCCTCCGAAGTACAGCGAGGTTTGCTCCTGTCGATCTGGGAAGGAGCGGTTGCGAATATCCACATCAGCATTACCGGTGCAATTGGTGGGAGTGTTTTCCTGAGTGGATTTGCCCTTTTGTTGGGAGCCAACAATTTTCAAATTGGTCTGCTGGGGGCTTTGCCGTTTATCGGTCAATTGATGCAGTTTCTCAGCGCATACCTCGAAGCACGTTTCGCAAATCGGCGGGCAATTGTGCTCTTTTCGGCGCTGGCAGGCCGTTCAATTTGGGCGTTGCTACTTTGTCTGCCGTTTACCGGTTGGCCAACAGAGTGGCAGCTTGCGGTGTTCTTCATCGCCTTGGGCTGTTCGTATGGGCTAAACGGGATGGCCGGTAATGCCTGGCTGAGCTGGATGAGCGATCTGGTACCTCCAGATCGACGAGGGCGCTATTTCGGCTTGCGCAATACCGTGGCGGGAATCAGTGCGATGGTGAGCATCTACGGTGCGGGGTTGATCCTGGATTATTTTCGTGTTCAAGGCGCCGCCGCACAAGGGTATGCCGTGATCTTCGGGATTGCCGTATTGTCCGCCTTTGGTGCAGCGCTGCTGATTGCTCGTCAGCCCGAACCTCCACTCGCTCCGGTACACTGGCGCGGTATTGGTTCGTTCCTTTTTGATCCACTTCGTGAAGCTGCATTTCGGCATTTTGCCATCCTGGCTACTGGTTGGGCATTGGTGACCGGGGTTGCTGCCCCATTCTTTAACGCCTACGGTTTGACAACCCTCCAGCTTGATTTCTCGCTGCTGGCCTTGACCGGTATCGTAACCAGTGCGGTTGCCCTCATTTTTTCACCTCTTGTCGGGTGGTTGATGGATCGCTATGGCTACCGACGGGTTGTCACTGCTTGTGTGTTGGGGACGGTTCCGCTCCCATTGGGATGGGTTCTCTCGACGCCAGAAAATATTGTGCCCCTCTGGTTGACTGCGATCTTTTCCGGAGTCTTCTGGCTGGGCGTCAACCAAGGATTGAGTAATCTGCTTATGGCACGAGCACCGGCTGCTCAACGCGGGGTTGCCGTGGCGATCTTCAGCCTCCTCACCGGATTGGGAACGTTGATCGCTGCATTGATTGGTGGGGTATTGGGTCAGGCGATGACCGGTACGTTGCTACATTTAGGGCCACTCCTGATAAAAGACTTGGCGGTCTTGTTTGTCGGCACAATGCTCGGTCGTGTGGTGATGGTTGGCGCTTTCTGGCGAGTGTTGGCTGACAGCGAGTAGCCGCTGAAGTTCACTTCGTACCGTCGCCAAGATTTGTGCAACGTGCTCAGCTTCGGGTTAGATACGATGACCGAATTGCTCACAAACGGAATGAAACCGACGAACATCACACATTTGCTGGTGATGCTCTTTACCCACGCTATTGCCCTAGCCGCAAAAGCCTCCGATGTGCGACTTGCGGTGTGTAGGGTAAACTGTTGCCTGGCGTGGCAAAACCTCTCTTTCTCTACCACACGGTAAGCAAAAGAATGTCAGGGGAGTCAGGCGCACATTGCAGCACAACCCCTGAAGATGGTACAGGCGAATGTTTATTCAGGGGTAGTCTTACGCTTCAGGTTGAGCTGGTTTCAACTTACGACCTATAAAGGGCAAGCGGGCAATCAACTTACTCAGCGCCTCTTTGATGATTGTCAGATCGTCGTCAGGCAAGGCACGAAACGCCAACACCAGACCGATATACACGGCTGCGCCTAACGGTACGGCCAGGAAGAAGAACGTCGACTCGCGTAGCCACCAGATGGCAAGCAGCATCCCAGCTCCGGCTAGACCGGTGAGCACACCCACGCGCCAGTTCTGGGCACCGAGCGTTCCTTTTGGCAGCACTTTAATGGCTGCGATCAAGATGCCCAATTCGGTAATCGTGTAAGCCAGGGCACCACCTAATGCGCCATTCGCAAACACTCGATTGGTCCAAGGTACCAGGATTGCATCGAGAGGAAGCGTTGCAACCGTGGCGGCAATCATAATGATATTGAGCGCCGCAGTGCGATCGGCTGCAATCAACAACTGGCTCAGAACGGTATTAAGATACGTACAGATCAAAACGATCCCCAACACTGCCAGGACGACGCCGGTGGGGCGGAAGGCTTCACCGTACAGCAACAACGCAACCGGTTCGGCAATCGCAACTAATCCTAGTCCAATCGGTATGCTCAGCGCCAGCATAATATTAAAAATCGGCCGTGCGGCCATTGCCAGATGCTCTTGACCGGCCGCAAAGCGACGGGTCAGCGTGGGGAAAATGACTGTTCCAATTGCCATCGGAAAGAACATGAGTGTTCCGAAGAGGTTAACGGCTGTGCCGTACCAGCCAACCGCTTCAGTAGAGGCGAACAGAGCGATGAATAAACGGTCAATCTGCTGATAGACCATCAGTGTTAGTGCAGTAACCAGATACTGTTTTGATACATTGAGCATCAGGCCAGCGGCTGCCAGATCAATACTCCAGCGTGGTCGGTGTTGGCGGAAGAGAAAAAAGGCATCACCCAAGAAGGCAACCAGCGCTGCCAGCACGTTCGCCCATCCGATCCAGATCACATTGAACCCGGCAAACAGGAGGGCAAGGCTCACAACCGTCAACACCATTTTGCTCAAAACAGTGACCAGCGATACATAATGAACCTGTTCGAGACCATTGAGAGTAGCGATGAGGCCGCCACTCAACACCGAAAAGAGGGTCATCAATCCGATGATCCAGATCAATGCGGTTTGCGTAGGATCGGCGTTGACGGCAAACAGGTCGTAGCCAAATACAGCTAGACAGCCAAGGAGCCACAGACCGATCCGTACTACCAAACTGGTACCGACCAGCACACCGGTGCGTTGTGGCTCACGGGCAACTGCTTTGGTCAGGTAGGTATCCATACCGAAGGTGATCAATACACCGACAATCATCCAGATGGAGAAGGCAATCGAAAGCTGTCCGATTGCTAATGGCCCCAGGATGCGTGGTTGAAAAATTGCAACCACGAAAGCCATTGCCCAGGTCAACAGTTGGGCAGCCATCATAGCGCCAGCATTGCGCGCTATACGTGCCCCACTGATTGGTGAAGGTGGCGGTGTATTGGTCGAGACCTCGCTAGTCACGGTACGACTCCCTTGTGTGATCGATCGGTGTTACTCAGTCGGTATGGTGCGATATAACAACACGTTCCCCGATCAATTTGATAGTCAAGGCTTTTGCGTAAACCAACGAACGGGTAATAAAGCTGATCAAGACCGAGCAAAACTTTATCGCGACGATGCCATTTGAAGATGCCTGAAGCAATCTGGCGTAATCCCTGACTAAACAACCACTCAGTCAAGATCACTATTCCACCGAGATCACCGCAGCGCATATATTTGCCTGCAACTGCGCCGGCACCGATCCCGTAAGCGCGAAAGCTGCGGCGAGCACTGTGCCAGCTCTGCCAGTGGTGATGGTAGGCAATGGCGTGTGGAGTGAAGACAATCGTACCTCCTGCCTTCAAAGCGCGATATCCCAAATCACGCTCCTCCCAGGCACCCAGCGGCGCACCGGCACCGATTAGTTCATCAAAACCACCGAGCCGCTCAAAGGCCTCACGGCGTGCACCCATATTATGACCATGACCAAATCCTAAATTGAACCAGTTGTGGTGAAATATTCGACGGAGGCCGTTGCAGGTGCCTAGAACAATTTCATCAGGATTCGACAAATGTGGTCCAGGTAAGACAGCGCCGAAGGCCAGCCAGATTTGTTCGTTTTGTAACTCTGTGATCAGGGCACTGATCCAGTTGGAATCAAGGACGCAATCATCATTGGTAAACAGAATGTACGGAGCATTGCCCATTGCTGCACCAGCGTTGCGGGTTGCCGAGATACCGCGGACTGGCCGTCGAACGTATCGAATCCGGTCGTCAGTTTCAGCATGAGTTCGTACACATTGCTCGGTCGTGTCGTCTTCACTCTGATCAAGCACCCAGAGCGTAAAGTGGGGATAGGTGTTCTGACGGAGACTAGCGATGGTGGCATCAATAGCCGTGCCGCGTCCATACGTTGAGATAACAATATCAACCGTTAGCGTATTCATACATGTGCTGCCCACTTACTCGGTACCCGTATTGACGGAGGCAGTGTACGCCTGGAAGTTAACACTTCGCTGAATGTATGGCTATCTGGAGTTAACGAGAACGTCACGTGCTGTTTTCTATCGTTCCGGGTGATAAGTTTCCTAGTCTCACGCCATCGAATATGCCGAAGCTACGTTCCATACCGTGAGGACTCCTGATGGAGCAAGCGATCAACTTCGTTGACCAGGTCATCCGAATCGACCGGCTTGGTGAGGAAGGCATTTACCCCAACACCTGCTGCCTTTACCTCGTCTTGTTCTTTGACAGTACCGGTAATCATAATGATCGGCAAGCGAGTATAACGTTCATCGGCCCGGATTGCTCGAACCAGCTCAATGCCGTCCATACGAGGCATGGTGAGATCAGTCACAACCAGATCAACAGTATGGGTATAAAGACGGCTTAACGCTTGTTCACCGTCGATGGCGGTAATAACCGTATAGCCGTGTTGTTCAAGCACAAAGCTCATAAGTCGATGCGTGGGTGCATAATCATCAACAATCATAATCGTTGTCATAATTGTGGTCTCCCGGGTTCCAGATACTTCACTAGGTGCCAGTAGTTTCCATCGGAACGCGCTGTATAGATTACGCGATCCATCAAGTGGCGAATTAAGAAGAGACCATAGCCGTGTATCTGGGCTTCGCTGAGATTTGGTTGTGGCACCAGTTCTGGATCAAACGTCTCGCCGTTATCATGCAACTCAATTTCCAGGCAAGGTGGTTGTGGATGGAACGTAAGAGTCACGTTAATTCGGTCTTCATTACGCTGACGATTGCGATAGGCATGGCTGACAATATTTGTACAGACTTCATGCGCCGCCAATTGTATATTGTAGACCAAAGTTTCATTCGATGCACCTGCCTGCCGTAATAATTCGGCTATCGTTTCACTCAGCAAATGTAGATAGGCATGGCGGGCCGGCAGATCGAGCCGGATCACTTCACTGTGTTGCAGGCTCACGTTGCGGCTCCTTTGATCACGATAATGGTTTGATCATCGTCTTGCGGATGACCGGCGCTAAACTGATCAATTGCATGAAATAGCCCATCAGCGATTGTCTGTGCTGATTGTTCGGCCAGCGTGTCTACTGCATGCAATAAACGATCTATCCCAAACATTTCGTCTTCACTGTTGCGCGCCTCATGGAAGCCATCAGTCGCGACGACAAGGAGATCACCCGGCTTCATTGCCAGATGACGGTTTTGAAAATTATTGACGGGCAGGATACCTATCGCGGTGTTGTCGGCTAACAGCAAGGTTGCGCTGCCGTTGGCTGGGCGATAGATCACTGGTGCATGGCCGGCGTTGGCATAGACAATTTCACGATTCCGGTCATCGTACATACCAACGAAGACTGTTGCAAAGACACCGATCCGTGTAAAGTCGTTGTAAAGGTCTTCGTTCGACTGGCGCATCACAGATGCCGGTGTTGGTGACGGCATGAACTGAGCTTTGCTATGCAGGGCAGTGCGCGTCATCGACATCAGTAATGCTGCAGATACGCCTTTTCCGCTGAGATCGCCAATCGTAAAGATAAATGGATGGTTGGGTGTCTGAATGAAATCAAAAAAATCACCGCCAACCTGGAGCGCCGGACGTGAGCAGGCGTAGATATCCAATCCTGAGACGATGGGTAAGGTGCGCGGTAAGAGATCAGTTTGTACCCGTCGTGCCAAATCCATTTCACTGCGTAACCGGGTCTGCTCGATCATCTCCTGGTAGAGCAAGATGCGTTCGATCTGGGCGCTGGTATGGTCGGCAATCGCTCGTCCCAATTTCAGCTCTGGTGTCCCGAATCCTTCAACCCGATCAAGAATACCGAGGCAAGCCATGATCGTGCCACGTACCCGAATCGGTAACAATAGGAGATTTCTGATACCCGGCGGCCATCGCGTGTCACTTTCTTCTTTTCTGATGAGCAGTGGGCGATCTTCAGTTTGGAGCTGCCAGTACAAGTGCCAGATAGTCTCATGACTCAATGGACAATCAGGAGAGTGTACAACCAACGGCTCACTCCCATTTGTGGACATATATGTAGCAAAAGCCGCCTTGCCCTTTAGCATCCGTAACGCCTCGTTCACGACTGCTTGCAGGGTCTCGCGGATGGTTACCAGATCACGCATGGCTTGGGTTAAGCGATACAGTGCCAACTGCTGATCTTGACTGGTCACCAGATCGGCGGTCATGCATTGCAACTCATATTCGAGCTGCACAATATAGCTGATCAATGCGGCTTCTGCCTGGAGCCGTTGTCGCGCTGCTTCGTTACGCAAGCCGGTCAGGCGCAACTCACCAACCACTTCATCGTAACGATAGATGGCAGCCGTTAAATCAGGTGTGAGGAGACGCTGTCCTGCCGGCCAGCAGGCTAACGGCCGACCGTGCTCGTAGATGCCGAAGGTCTGCGCGCCATGGGCCAGCCAGGCCTCAGCAAGTGCCTGAAAGCGAGGATATTGTGAGCTTAGCACCGAGACCAGCATAGTTTGTTTCTCAGGCATTTAAAACAGCTAAGGCATGATCGGCGTCCACAAAGATGTTGAAGGCTTTGTCAAGCCGAGTTAATTCAAAAATCATCAAGACCGGACGGCGTAGTCCGCACAGGGCAAATGCGCCCTGGCCTTGTTGACATCGCTTCATCGCCGATACCAGCGTCGCCAGCGCTGTTGAATCAACAAAGGTGGTTTCTGAAAGATCAACCAGTACCCGTGCACCAGGTGCCGCCGTTGCTTGTTCTAGCCATTGTTGAACGGCAGGGGCAGTATTGGCGTCGAACCGTCCTTCTATTGCGAGCACAGCCACATTCCCGACTGTTCGTGGCTTCATTTCCATATTAAAAACCTCCTTTAGTGCAAGCAGTGGGTGATCGCTTATGGCAGCTTTCCTTATCCGCCGGATGGCGGCGAAAGATCAACGCTCAACGATTGACCGACGGGTTTGTTGTTTTGCCTAATCCGGCGTAACCAGGCTAACGGTGTACGTAGCAATAGGCTGAGGTCGCTTCGCCACGATCGGGTTGCACTATAGTATACATCGGCAATGACAACGGCATCGAGATTGCCAGAGGAATCCTGAATGTACCACAAGCCTGTGACACCGGGGGGAACCTCGTGGCGTCGTTGTTGCCATTCTTCCTGCAAGAGGGCTGCTTCATTGGGTGTGAGTGGTTTGACCCCTACGAGTTGGAGATCACCACGCAGTACGTTGAATAACTCTGGCAAACGGTGAAATTCATACGCTTCCAGCCATCTCCCAAACCACAGGTAGCGTCCGTCAGCGTGGCGTGTGCGCCAATGCCAGAGGGTTAATGGCCGTAATGTTGTTTGACCGTTCGATAGCAGTATACGCTCGCCAATTCGCGGTAACCCGATGAGGGGGCGCCCACCACTGGCAATGGTAGCCAGGATTCCGGTGAGTATGAGTAGGGGGCTTAGCAGAATCAACAATACCAGTGCTCCTATCCGGTTAAGGAGACCAGCAACCCTACTAACACTAGCCGTTACCGCCGATACCCGTCCGATCAAGAACGCATCGACGATGACTGTCTGCTCGGCAGTGATCGGATCAACGATGACCCCAGGGTAAACGATACGCTGGTTGATGTTGACCAGTTGACCAACATACGTGTCGGCCCAGATCGTACTGGCAGTGACCGTGGCTTCATCATCGATCATGCAGCCGGCGCCGATGATCGTGCCCGGTCCCAGTTCGGCATCACGCCCGATCCAGCAGTTATCGCCGATGTACAGCGGTGGGGCAATCCGAACACTGGGATGAATCGAGTCGTTACGGCCGACCCAAATACCTGGTGCAATTTTACGCCCGCTAATTGAAGGGTAGCGTACTGTTTCGCCTGGCCCCTCTGTAACCGTGGGATCGGTAGTGCGGTAGGCGCTGTACAGGAACACCTGCTGAGCGGCGTAATAATCGGCCAGTGTGGTGAGCGGATTCCAGTAGCCACTGAAGGTAAAGTTGTGAACCGGTATGTGTTGGGCAATGAGATGAGGAATCAGGTCGGTGGCAATGCAATAGCGATTGCGGAGGGGAATCTGTTCGAGGAGCGACGGCTCAACAATGTAGGCATCAGTTAGCGCCACGGCCTCCGTTGAGTCGGGTTGGGAAACTACCGCGCTGATCTGTCCTTGGGCATCAACAACAGCGTATGGCGTGTGCTGATGCGTATGGGGAGCATGGGTGATCACTGTCAGCATAGCACCATGACGCTGATGATGATCGAGCGCTGCCTCAATCGAGAGGTCGATAATCGCATTTCCGGGTAATACCAGACACGTTTCCTGAATCAACGGCGCTGCCCAGCGTAGTGCCCCACCATCAGCCCAGGCCTCATTCAACGATACATATTCAATCTCAACCCCCCAACGTTTCCCGCTGCCAAACGTTGCGGTAATCGGTGCAGTCTGTTCGTGTAATGCGACAAGAATGCGCTTGATACCGGCACGGGCCAGAATTTCAATCGTAGTCGCCATGACCGGTCGGTCGACAATCGGCAATAAAACATCGGGCAGGACATCGGTTAATGGTGGTAACCGGCGATCTTCAGCAGTTGCGATGAGAAAGGCAATGGTCATCGCCTCAGTCTCCTTCAGCAGTCACATGGTTCTTGTGCAGTGGCGCCGTTGTTGCGGCTGTTACATCGGGAAAGATCGATAGGACCTGATCGAGACGTACCAACTGGAGCGTCCGTAGCACGTCGTGGTTACAACCGGCAATGCGCAGTGCGCTATTTTGTTCGCGGGCCAGACGGTCGAGTTTGACCAGAGCAGCCATCCCGGCGCTAGCCATAAATGTCGTTCCGGTGCAGTCGATGACGAGCAGTTTACCCTGTTTGATGGCCTCGCTAGCTTGACTGAGAAAGGAGTCTGCCGTTGCTGCATCGAACAAACGCGGGGCGGGAAAGATCGTCCAGCCGTGAATTGTTGTAGACGACGTGGTGGAGACCGGTTTTGACTGCTCGATCCGTTGGGTGATTGCTGTAAGATCGGGGAATTGTTCAAAGAACCGATCCAGTTTCAGCAAATCAAGGAGGCGTAAAATCGGTTCTTGCACATTCAACAAGAAGATTTCGCCACCGTTCGAGCGCGCACGTTTGGCTAATCCTACCAGTGCGCCCAGGGCTGAACTGTCGAGGAACTGGGTCATGCTCAGGTCGAGAATTACATACTGATGAGTAGCCAGCAGGCGATAGGCTTCTTGGGTAAATGGGTCGAGATTGCTGACATCAAGCCGATTCCCGACAGTCAGCACCGGCCACGGGAATGGAGGTGGCGGTGGCGGCGGAGCGGCATCTGCCGGTTCCGCCTTAGACGCGATCGGAACCATGCTCAGTGCGCTTCCTCGTTGCATGGCCCACCATTGGCGGAAGAAGAAATAGCCGAAATACACAAAATCATGGACGTATCGCTTCCACAACCGACGCGGTTCCTGAATCAGGCGATACACCCACTCTAAACCAATGCGTTGCATCCAGAGTGGTGCTCGTTTGGTGACACCGACAATCATATCGAATGTCCCGCCAACCCCAATCGCTATCGGTACACGCAACTCGTGGGCGTACATCCGAATCCATTTCTCTTGCTTGGGGTTACCGAATGCGACCAACAAAATATCAGGGTTGGCTGCCTTGACAGTTTCAACCACCGAGCGATCCATTTCCAGTACCGAGCTAGGTGGCGGCGATAACACACCGGCAACGCGCAGACCTGGATAACGTTCTTGTAAGATCGCCGCAGCTTTCGCCGCAACACCCTCGCGAGCGCCGAGAAAGAAGATGGAATAACCACGCTGAGCAGCTCGTTCAGCCAGCGCCGGTACCATATCGGCGCCGGTAACACGACCGGGCAACGGCCCACCCAACAGTCGCGAAGCCCAGACCAATGGCATGCCATCGGCAGTTGCCATATCGGCCTCTTGCAAAATACGACGTAGCTCCGGATCGTGCAGCGCATTAACAACGAAATCGGCATTCACTGTCGCAATCTGATGGAGACGACCGGTAGCCCGTCCTTCGGCGATAAACTCATCACACCGATCCAGCGCTTCAGCCATTGTCAGATTGTCGATCGGCACACCCAGTATCACCAAAAGTTTACGCATGATCGTATTCTCTCAGTATGCACCACGACCGAGGATGACTGCCGGGATGGTACGTAACAAAATTTCAATATCCTTCCAGATACTTTGTTCAGCAATGTATTGCAAATCGAGTTCGACCCAGCGCTTAAAATCAAGATCACTACGCCCAGATACCTGTTGTAAGCCGGTGATACCGGGAATGGCATGGAGCCGCCCAATCTGCTCGTAGGTATATTTGGCTACCTCACTGGGCAAGGCAGGGCGTGGACCTACCAGGCTCATCTCACCTTTCAATACGTTGAAGAGCTGGGGGAGTTCGTCGATGCTCAGCTTGCGAATAACCCGACCCACCCGTGTCACACGGGGATCGCGTTTCATCTTAAAGACCGGCCCATCGGCTTCATTTTTAGCTTGTAGTTCACGCAGCCGTTGTTCAGCATCGACGTACATCGAGCGGAATTTGTAGCAATAAAAATGTTCACCATCCTTGCCAACCCGTACCTGCTTAAAGATGACCGGCCCCGGCGATTCGAGTTTGATGAGGATTGCGGTGATCAGCATAATCGGCGCGGTTAAAATGATAGCAATAATTGCCACTGTAACATCTAACACGCGCTTGAGGCTCGACATCAGCTTGGTACGTATGACCCACCACGATAAGGCTAAACGTAGACGTTGATTGGCGCGGGTACGCTGAAAGCGGCGTTCGGCAAAGATAGCAACCATGCGTTGACTTTTCACATCAGGATTCGTCTGGCTCGATTTCGGAGTGCTCATGGAAATCACCTCTCTGAGTCTACATTCGCTAACACTATACACGATCGTGCGAACAAAATCCTTACAGTGATTTGAAAAAGCGTGAAGAATATGTCACTCGCGAAATCGTCCTCACAGAGATAAACGCAGGTATATCTATTATTATATGCACAGACATACGATGGGTGGTTGCTCACTCAGTGCCTATCCGAATCCCCGCCTCATGGTTCAACGGATGGAATCCATCATATGGATAGACGGGACAGCGCCGCTGTCCCCGATCGATCTTCATTCTGCGACAGGATATTTCGGATAGGCCCCTAATCTATCTCTACCAGGTAGTAACGATAACAACGAAAGGTGATTTCTGGCGCGGTACTCACCATGCGGGCCAGAGGCCCGCGTACCCAGCGCATCCAGGTAAGGTTCTAAAGACGCTGGAAACTCCGTTTCAACTAAGTGCTTATCCGCACATCGTCTCACAGTCCAACGGATGGAATACATCGATGGATGTACGAGCGCAGCAGCGCTGCGCCCTGCTTAATCTTCTTCTACTAACGTGCTCGAGCGTGGAAACTGTCATCATCTCTATCCGCTCAATTGACAAAAACGTTATCTGCAACAATCGTGCGTTTGCCTTTTTACTGCTCAGAACACGTTATAACGCTGTCTACGTGATTGACTACGGCTAACATCCATTTTTCAACTTGCAATGGCATGATATGTTGCACCGGTGTAGTATGCTGATTGCGATCGTTCGTATTATCGCAACAGCTTCAAGAGGTTTTCAATGATGTTTTATCGTTTCTTGCTTTTCATGATGCTCATCTCTATTTTGACAGGCTGCAACGCGCCAAGCGCAGCACCAACACCTGCTGTATCAACTCCTGCGCCCGAAACACCGACACCGGCTCCGGTGAACGTCGCTCCTACTGCTTCTGCCGTGTCTGATCATCTCATTGTGATTGATCCGACCACCGCGCTACCATTTGACCGCCGTCTGTTAGGGACTAACGTTCCTGCCTGGCTGAATCCATACCGGCTGGATAATGAAACCTTCATTCAGCGTACTGCCGATCTCGGGCTGAGTCTGTTGCGGATGCCAGGGGGAAGCTGGAGTAATGCCTATGCCTGGGCCGATTGTGAGGCCGGGGGCGATGGATGTTACTGGCCGTGGGCAGCGAAGCCATCGGATTTTCTCCGCTTTGCCCGTGCTGTCAAAGCTGAGATTATCTGGACAGTTTCGATCAATGGTTCTGCGCAGGAAGCGGCAGCGCTCGTTGCGTTCTTTAACGGTGCAGTTGATGATGAGCGATTGATAGGTACTGATGCACGGGGACGTGATTGGAAAACGGTGGGACATTGGGCACGGCTGCGCGCCGCATCGGGCAATCCTGATCCCTTTCCGGTTCGATACTGGGAAGTTGGCAACGAGGTTTACGGAGCGAAACGCGATGTTGGTCCAAATTGTTCAGAATGGGGTTGGGAAGACGTCTGGACGTGTGACCCCGATGAGTACCTACGCGGCGCCACCGTCAATGGTATTTCTTACGATGGTTATCTGGCTTTCTACGAGGCAATGAAGGAGGTTGATCCGACTATTCAGATCGGTGCAGTTGGGGTTGAGAACCCCGATGAATGGAATGATTGGGGCAATCGGGTGATCGCTGGTGCCGGTGATCGACTTGATTTCTACGTTGTCCATTACTATCCCTACTTTCAACCGCCTGAAAATCCGGCGGGTGCGCTGCAACAACCGCAACGCGGTTGGGCAACGATCACGGCAGGGCTGCGCTCGGCTTTTGAGCGTCATTTAGGCCGCCAGGTACCGATTGCTGTGACCGAGTACAACATGATTTCGTTTCAGGATGCAGATAACTCCCAACTTATGCGACGGGCCGTTAATCTGCTCTTTGTGGCCGATACGATTGGGCAGATGGCAGTGCATGGCGTGGCGATTGCCAATCAATGGGATCTGGCAAATGGTCGTGCGGCTAATGATACCGATTATGGTCTTCTTCATGCCGATACCTTTGAACCACATCCCCAATACTACGCACTAATGCTTTGGAGTAGATTCGGTGATGAACTCTTGACCACGAAGACAACCCTCGATCCGGTTACAACCTTAAGTGTGTACGCCGGACGTCATACTGATGGGCGACTGTCAGTTCTGGCAATCAATAAGACCGCTCAGTCGATTACAGGTTCTGTTGGGTTACCGGCGGGAAATTGGCAAGTCCAGGTGATGGTTGTAGGTGCTTCTGATTTGTTGGCCGAGACGGTATCGTTCGCTCGTGAAGAGACCCCGACCGCACACCGTTCTGATCGTCCTTATACCTTTCCACCATACTCTGTGACCTTACTCACATTTCTTCCTGAAGGGGGTTGACATGACCAGACGACTCACATTCTTACTCGTCATTATCACCGTATGGGGAAGCATGCTGCCATTCAAACCGGCCAGTGCTGCCATTCAGAACATTGGTCCTGGCGGCTGTCCGGCAAACACGGTAGTCGGAGGAGACAATCTGGTCCAAAATGGTGATTTTTCTCAGGGCGCAACCGGTTTTACCTCGGCGCTCATCAATCGCGGGCCAGGAGTGTATCCTGATGACAATAATGGCGGTGGCTTCTCTATCCAAAACGGGAGTGTTGTGTATCCCCCCTTCGAGGCAAACCCTTACATTTTCGGGCGTCCGTTTCCGGGTGATGTCCAGCGTGATGTTCCGGCTACCAATACCTACTTCTATTCTAATCCGAGTGCTGATAATTACAGCGCTGGTGGCGGTCGCGTTAACCTGTGGACACAAGTCGTTACAGTAGCGCCTAACACAACCTACAACTTCTTTGCCTACTTTGACAATCTGCTCGATCCGGTGAAGAGTGCAAATGGTGCAGCCGATCCGGTCATTGAACTGCGGGTGAATGGTACGTCGGTTGGTACGACCGTCGTGTCGAAAACGCCAGATCGGTGGGTTCCCATTCAATATGCCTTTACCACTGGTAACGGTGTTACCAGTGTTACACTCCAGATCGATAGTCTAACCAACAACACCTTCGGTGATGATTTCGCTATGACCCAGATTAATCTCAAGCAATGTGTGAGTGGCGTTGGTGCTGCCAAATATGTGTTTCCGGCTGTTGAAGAACGGCGCAACGATCAGGATGGCTACCGTTTAGAGTACCTGATCACGATCCGTAATTTGGGCGCCGATCCGGTCACCGAGCTACAGGCTACCGATGATCTGGCGACCGTCTTTGCCGGTGCTGAGACCTGGGAACTAGTTGAGTTAAGCGTTATCAGTGGAAGTGGCTTCACTGCATTGGCTATTAATCCCAATTTTGATGGTCGAACCGACCGTGAATTACTGGCCGCTAATCAGAGCCTGGCCGCCGGTCAGACTGCTCGTCTACGGTTGGTGATCTGGCTTAAGCCGCCTACGGGTCCAATTGTCTTTTCCAATTATGTGAATATTACGGCACGTTCAGGGAACGTCATTGTCACGGATATTTCAAATCCCGGTCTTGATCCCGATCCTAATGATAATGGTGATCCGAAAGAAGAAGAGGAGAGTGGTGCGACGATTACCATCTTTTCACCGTACCGCATCTGGGTACCGGTTGTGTCGCGGGGCAGCGCCGGGTAGACGCTATAAGAGCCTGATCAAAAACCCAGATTTCTCATTGGGCGCGTACCATGCCTGTGCAACCATTGCGTGAGAGGTTGCCAACGTTCTTTCTCTCCAGCCCCAATGTTCCCCCCTTCCTCTCCCCCATGGGGAGAGGAAGGGGGCCAGGGGGAAGGTGAGGGCCGCCAGGCGTACTCCGCAGCACGGGTACGGAACACATTGAACAACTCTGCCATCGCGGAGGTGCGATGCATGCTCTGCCTGCCAACGGTTCCCATCAGTCGTTTGAAATGCCATTGTAGAACCAGATCAAACGTCCAGGTTTTTTAATCATGCTTCAGGATAGGGTGTCTGAACATGCGCGTCTTCCCTGGGAGCGCGGGCCGCTGGCCGACGTCCTGTCGTGAGTAACCGGTCTGAGCTATTGTCTGACAATGTTCTGCAACGCATCGTGGTGCAGTGCCTGAATGCACTGCACCTTTCCTCCACTCACTTCTCTCTCGCTTTGAAGATAAGGAAGGTGTATCGCAGGCGATAACTTGTTCGTTCCCACGAAGAGCAATCTATAGCCGTGATGTCGGATTATGCCTACTCTGCCAGAGAACGGATTGGTCTGGCCGGTATACCACCAACCATCGTATTGGCCGGTACTGGTCGTGTGACAACACTCCCAGCAGCCACCACACTCCCGGCGCCAATCTGAACACCTGGCAGAATTAATACTCGTGCGCCGATCCAGGCTCCTGTTTCAATCGTGACCGGAGCAGTTGTTAATGGGCCGGCCCGATGATTTGCCCCGCCCATCTGGTGGGAAGTGGTAAGTATCATAACTTCGTGACCAATCCCAACGTGATCGGCAATCGTGATCTGATCGTTTAGATCGAGAAAGCAGTCGGTATTAATGATGCAGTACGAACCAATACGGAGTCGCTTGTGAATCGGACCGAAGCCGTGCAGGCGTAGCGGTCCCATAATGATAGTACTGCGGCCAATGTGAAAACCGGCCAGGCGGAGCAACAGCGGACGCACACGGGAAGCTGTGTAGCGCGGCAAAAGGCGAATCAGGCCACTGATTAACCACATACGCGGTTGCGCCGCAGCGAGTTCTTCGTAGAGAATCCGTAAGAGCTTGGGTGAGGTGTGTTTCTGCATCGACAAGTCCTTCAATCGATAACAATGATAATAAAGTTGTGTTCATTGTGCCAGATTGGTTCACTGAATGCTATATGATTAGGATCAGACTAACGAAATTGTTAACTGACTCTTCGGTACCGTAGTCTGTGTTGGCAGAGTGATGTGTATAAAAATATATCATATTGATGCACTATACCGCCCTCACCTTCGTAAGGCTCCTCATGTGATGAATGAAGAATTGAACAGCTTCCGTTCACCTCTCAAAAGGTGATTACTGGTATGATGTAGGTAGAAAAGGTGGCACGTCATGTGCTGACATTTCAATGCAAAGAGGTTTATGGCATGGTACGGTTAATCATTCTGCGGCTCCTGGAAAGTTTCTTCCGTCGGCCTCTGCTTAGTCTCGCCCCGTTTATGCTCGCTATCGCAATCGGGGTTGGGTACATTCTCTTGTCGCCGCCAGAATATCTTTCGAGCGGTAAGATTTATGTGGAGAAAGAGAGTCTGCTGGCATCACTGACTTCATCGAAAAGTGATGTTTCGTGGTGGGTCACACCGGCGCAGGCGACGACCAATGAAATCCAGGAATTACTGGCCACCAACGCCTTCGTGCGCTCGGCAATTCAGCAGACCAAGCTCGAACCGTTGATGGCTGGCGGCCCAGACGTTGTATGGGAAACGTTCACCTTCTTCCGTGAGACCATTAGCGTGAATGTAATAGGCGACAAGCTCGTTGAGATTCGGGCCACAACCGATGATCCGGAGCTGTCGTACCAGATGGTCACGGCGACGATGGACACGTATCTAAAGTGGAAGATGAACAACGATTTTCAAGAGAGTATGGCGGCGCAGAAGTTTTTTGAAGAGCTGATCGCACCATACCAGGCCGATGTTGATGCTGCCCGTCAGGCACTGATCGATTTTCTGAGCGCAAATCCTGAACCGGTACGCGGTGATCGTCCGCCCGGCGAACAGTTCCAGCTCGATCAGTTGAAGGCGGCATTGGCTCGCGCTGAAGAACGGCTCAGTGCTGCCCAAGAGAATGAAGAGAGTGCCCGGCTGGCGTTGGTAAAGAATGAGAGTCTGATCCGCCAGACGTACCAGATTATCGATCAGCCTGAAATTCCATTGCGGGCCGAGTTTTCGCTGACCGGCTTTATTAAGAACATGATCATCTTTGTCGCAATCGGCGTATTCTTATCGGCTAGCCTGATCGGTGGGGGCGCGTTTCTCGATCGCAGTCTTCGCTTCCCAATTGATGTCCAGAACGGTCTTGGCGTGCCATTGCTGGCATTCATCCCAGCAAGCGCTGAGATGCCGAGTCCGACACCTGTGACTACTGCTGTCGAAGCAGATCAGCCTTCACTGCAACCGCAAGTGTAACGGTGCTGCTGTTTATCAGATGGTCGCATGGCGTTTCACTTCATTACTGGCAAAGATAATCTTTGGCTCACACGGTGCAGCCTGATATGTGAGGCGATCCTATGTTTAGATTGCGGAAAAAACAGACCCATGAGATGCCAACAGAGTTGGCATTAACCATCGAGACGGCTGACGGTAATCTGCGCCGCTCCTTCGCCGGTGAGCAGATCGCCCAGATCCGGCGGATGTTAACTGACCTGATCGTCGAGCAGCGTTTGCCGGGTCGGATCGGGTTTACGGCTGCATTGCGAGGCGAAGGTGTAAGTTATATTACGTTGGCCACTGCCGTGACACTGGCTCACGATACCGGTAAGCGGGTTTGTGTCGTGGAGCTGAACTGGCTTGCACCGGGTATGTTGAGTGTGCTTAATCCACCGCCAGCGCAACCAAAAGGAAGCCGACGTCGTGAACCACCGCCTGCTCCGCGTCCAATCCCCGCTCTGCCTGGCGTTGCTGAGGTGTTGCGTGGTCAGGCAACCCTCGCTGAAGCGTTACTAGCGACAAATTATGATGGTCTCTGTCTGTTGCCGGCCGGATCGGCGCCGGCCAATCAGCGGCCATTGCTCGCACGTGGCAATGAGCTACGAACACTTGTTGAAACGCTGGATAAGCAGTTCGACCACGTGTTGTTCGATTTACCGACGGTGATCGAGACCAGCGATACGCTGGCGTTAGCGGCCTTGGCCCAGGCCTGTGCGCTGGTGGTGCGGCAGGGAGTAACCCCAGTTACCGAAGTTCAACGTGCACTCAATGATATAAAGCATGTGCCGGTGTTGGGGGTTATTCTCAACCAGGCTCAGATTGCCACTCCACGCTGGATTCTGCGCCTGATCCCTCAGGAGTAGCTATGAAGTTCTTCGTGGCTTTTCTCGTGTTGTGTCTGTTCATCGGTATCCTTACCCCACACTGGCGTCTGCGTGATCTGGTGATAATCATGATCGGTTTGAGTGCGCTGGTGGTTGCGGGGTACTACTTCTTTAACCTGATTTGACCGGTAAGCAAGTTGCGTAACCGGTGGATACTTATACTTCTATGCTCGATCTTCTTGTTCCGCGTTATCCTGATGTCATGACGGTTGCCCGGCGTAACGAACGCCGCTGGTGGATCCTCTTCCTGGTGATTTGTGTCCTGAGCGGAGTCGTACTGGTACTCCTGCGCCGCCGCATGAGTCCTGAAGCGGTGTTATCGTTTCTCATCTTTGGCGGCGTTCTGATCGCAACGGCAATCCAGCCTCGCTTTGGTGTGTATGCGATCCTCGGCCTAACCCTGTTTGGAGATCGTTCCCTCCATCCGTGGTATCCCTTCACCAAAAATCTGTCGAGTCGCGAATCGATCATGTTTGTATCCGACTCGTTCTCGTTTAGTCCGCAGGAACTGACGATTGTCTGGACTCTGTTAGTCTGGATTGTACGATCAGCTACCGAGCGGCGACTACGAATCCACTTTGGCCCTCTGTTCTGGCCGGCGGCAGTCTTTTTGGTGTTTAATGCAATTGGTCTGGTATACGGATTAGCCAATGGTGGGAATCGGGTCATTGCATTATGGGAAGTACGAGCAATCTTCTATCTGCCGCTGATGTTGTTGCTGGCCGGGAATCTAATAGAGAATCGTGCACAACTGAATACACTCTTCTGGGTGGCGACAATTGCATTGTTTGCCAAAGGGGTCGCTGGCGTCTGGTACGTGCATGACGTTTTGAAATGGGATCTGGAAGGGGTAGAACGGATCGCCGAGCACGCGATGTCCATTCACTTCAACTTCTTTTTCGTCTTACTGGTTGCAGCCTGGCTCTATCGCGACAGCGCAATCCGGCGCTTCTTAATGCCACTAATGGCGCCGTTTGTACTGTTCAGTCTGATCGCTAATTTTCGGCGGGCCGGTTTTCTTACTCTCGGTATGGCCCTTGGTTTAATCGTTCTGCTGCTCTATATCGAGAAGCGACGCCTCTTCTACATTATTGCGCCAACCAGTGCGCTCGGTTTTGCAGCTTACCTGGTGGTCTTCTGGAACAATCAGGGGCCGCTGGGGATGCTTGCAAGAGCAGTCCGGTCAGTTATCGGTCAGCCCAGTGCCCGCGACGCAGCATCAAACATTTATCGCGATCTGGAAAACATTAACATTATGTTTACTATTCGCAATGCACCGCTGACCGGGATTGGCTTTGGAAACAAGTTTCATCTCCTCGTTCCCCTTCCCGACATCAGTGTATTCGAGTGGTGGGAGTATATCACGCATAACTCGATCATGTGGGTCTGGATGAAGATTGGCGTGATCGGATTTTATGCCTTGATCCTTTTGCTGGCACTGACGATGCTCTACGGCGCCCGTATGGTACGTTTGATGCCGCATGGTCAACTACGAGTCTTTGCGTTGACCGCTACCCTCTACATCTTTACTCACTTCGTCTACGCCTACGTTGATATGTCGTGGGAAGGCGGGAGTATGGTCTTTGTCGGCACAATGATGGGCGTGATCAACGCTCTGCCTCAGATCGCGGCTGTACGTCCTGCACCAGCCTGGCCCTGGCGTGTCTTTCAGGCTGAGCCGGTAGAACAGAATAGGGTTTAGCCTTTTGTGCATTTTTCGTATGAGTGAGTCCACTGCAAAAACTTACCACGGAGCACGCAGAGCGTTTAAGATTTGTGAATAAAAGGATATGTTCAATGAAAGATAAAATTATCTTTAGTCTCTGTGATCTCCGTGGTCTCTGTGGTGAGAAGATCACCTTTTTGCAGTGAAGTCATGAGTCGTTTGGGAGCCGAACCACAGCTCAACGGTGATGAGATTGAGCAGTCGTTAGCCATCGATTACAGGAAGGTTGTATTTATCGTTGTAATTGAAGACAAGAACGGTGAGATTCCTGGGAGGCACTAGACATGCGATACGCGCTCGTCGTGGGTTTCGTGTTGGCTGGGATGATGTTGTCGAGTTGTGTATCTGAAGTACCTCTTGTGACGCCATTGTCAGGCGGCAGTTCTGACCTGTCATCCACAGCAATGGGCATCAGGCATCGGATGCTGCCGTTAAAAGTTTCCTGGCAAATTCAATACACCGGTGCGATCGATGTTGATGAGAACGTAGAGATGTTCAATCTGGATTTATTTGATACACCATCTGATATTATAGAAACACTACACCAACGTGGTATTTTCGTAATGTGCTATTTTAGTGCAGGTTCTTATGAGGATTGGCGACCCGATGCTTCCCAATTTCCATCCGAAATCTTAGGCAAAGAGATGGTGGGATGGCCAGGGGAGCGATGGCTTGATATTCGTCGTCTCGACGTTCTTGCCCCTATAATGGAAGCGCGACTCGAGCTGGCGGTGCAGAAGGGTTGCGATGGTGTTGATCCGGACAATGTGAATGGTTATGTAAACGATACAGGTTTTCCGTTGACGTATGACGATCAGCTTGCTTACAATATCTTTCTTGCTCAGGCCGCTCATGCGTCTGGCCTTGCCATTGGCTTAAAAAATGACCTCGCACAAATCCCTGATTTGTTACCCTACTTCGACTGGCTGCTCAATGAAGAGTGCTTCACTTTTCAGGAGTGTGATAAACTTCTTCCCTTCGTTCAGTCGGGAAAGCCTGTCTTTGTGATAGAGTACCAACTTCCACCGCAAGCGTTTTGCTCGCAAGCCAATCAAATGTCGCTGAATGCCCTCCATAAGCATCTGGAATTAGACGCTTACCGAACCGATTGTCAACAGTTTCCTGCGCAATAGGCACGTTGCAATCATCGCTAATAACTGTGATACTTAGGATAACCATCGTATGCGTGTGCGGATAATCTACATTCTGTGCCTTATCTTACTCTTGACCGGCTGTGGTCGTCGTCTAAGCGTTGATATACCGACTGCCGCTGCACCGACGCCAACTATTGCGCCCTTTTTTCAAGATCGACCTACTGCCACGCCCTTCATTCCACCACCAACCCGTACACCGCTGCCTACTCAACCACCAAGGACGCCAACCGCTGCGGGCAGTACTACCAATGACATCAGCAATTTGCAGGTTGTACCGGTGTACCGCGATGCGCTCAGTACCGGTTGGAGTATTACCAACAGTGCATTGCTCACTAGTTTGACGTTGACCGAGACCAACATTGTGGCGCTGGGTCGGTATGCAATTGCGGTGACGCCTAGTGAGAGTACCGGTGTTTTGTTCTTTACCATTACGCCTGATAGCGGGCTTGTACTACGGCGCGATCAGGTGGCAGCCTTGCGCTTACGGCTCAGCGGTGGTGATACACCGATTGCCAATGACGCTATGACGATTTCGGTGGTAGGGAGCAATCGTGTGCCCTACTGGCTACCCAATGACGATTCGGTGACGCTAGAAGGGCGGGTGACCAATAGTACTGAGCCATTGTTTCCAGAGACCCGGCTCTACTTTCTCGGTCTTAATCGGGCGATTGCTGCCGGGGAATGGGCTGAAATATATGTCTGGCTCGATGATTTAATCTACGAACCGGAATATACCTATGTGACCGGTTTTTACCTCAAGACGAGCAGTGATCTGGTGCCGAAATATTATGTTGATCAGATCGAATGGCTTGTGCGCGATCAGCCATAGTCAGGGAAACAAGACCGGTGGGAACGATTCGTTAACTGATGGACTCTAGCCACACACCTGAGAGCCTATCCAAATAATCCATCATGACATCACGACGGATGAACCTCGGCGATGGATGAAATACGATTCGCGAAATTCACGAGGAGGAGCGAGGCGTTGTCTCTACCGGTGTCCACGGCGAGGGGTACAGAGCGCCGATTCAACCTATCCTGTCGCAGGAGCAGATCGGTGGAGGCCCAGCGCTTTAGAGGACAGCAGCGCTATGCTCCTACCTACATCCATCGATGGGTTGCATCCGTTACACCGTGAGACGGTTATTCGGTTATGCCCTACGACTTCGGTGCGCGATTACGGGCAGTACGGATCCAATCATGCGGCTTGATCCCAAGCAACAGTCGCACATACAGCCACAGTTTCCAGATGATGAAGAAGGGGGTGAAGAGTAACGAACGGTAGATCGGCCACGGCGCTCTGACCAGGAACAATCCGCTGAGGATGTAGATAATTTGTCCTACCAGGATGAAACTAGCCATCGCCAGGGCGGACGGATCACGCAGTATCAGTGCGATGAACAGTACCAGGATGCTGAGACCGGTTACTACCGAGAAAGGTGGAATCAGTTGCTCGATAGCGGCATCGATCAGCAAGAAGCTCCGTCGTCGCAGCCCTTCGCGGAGCAGATGTGGAACGTAGTGGCGAATCATCTCCATTCGTCCTCGTTCCCAGCGTTCGTTTTGTGTCTGTGCGGTTCTCAGGCTATCGGGCATCTCAGCCCAGACGATGGCATCAGGAGCGAACATTGCGCGCTCGCCGGCCAGAATGAGCCGCATATGATATTCAATGTCTTCCGTTAACGAGGCCGTCCAGCGATGACGCCGTAGAATATCGGCGGCGAAGACCATGCCGTTGCCCTTTAGCCCGGTCGATCCACCCAGCACCATGCGACCGAGCGGGCGCAGGTAGTGCAAGACGATGAGGGCAACTGCACGAATGCCGGCACTCCAGGCGCCTTCTGGTTGGCGCACGGCATAGTATGCCTGGATGACCCGTTCACCTCGCGCCAGTCGGGTGTCCATCACGCGCAGAAAGTTGGTAGAGACGACCGAATCGGCGTCGAGGATGACCACGGCATCGTGTGGCTCATTGCGATCCCATATCTGCTGCAATAACCATTCGAGGGCGTACCCCTTACCGCGCAGTGTTTGATCAAACCGTTCGTGTACAATGGCGCCGTGGGCTTTGGCTACTGCCGCAGTACGGTCTGTGCAATTATCTGCTACGACGTGTACGGTGTAGAGTTCACGCGGATAGTCGAGCTGATTGAGATTCGTGAGCAGATCGGGGAGCAGCCGCTCTTCGTTGTGGGCCGGGATCATGATGACGAAGCGAGTGGTAGGGTTCGCCCGCACCGGTGTTGTACGGCGGGCGAAGAAGGCGGCGCCGGTCAGGATGAGCAGATAAGCCACGATGAAGGCCAGTATGCCACCCACAAGCCAATAGCCAACGATGATGAACCACCATATCAACCCCATCATAGCTGCTCCTTGTCCTTGATCGGCTGCGGTTCGGCACCGGTCTCAGTTAACGTCTCGTACAGTATATTGCTCAGACGAACCGCGTAGTGGTCGAGGTTCATGCTCTCCTCAACCAGGCGGCGTCCAGTTTTTCCCATACGTACTGCTGTTTCCGGATCGGCGAGAAGTTGCTCGATCGCTGTTCGTAATGCTGTCGGGTCGTGCGGAGGTACGTAGAGGCCGGTCTTGCCCTCTGCGACGATGTCGGTCTGGCCGGGTGTAGCTGTGCAGATCACTGCACGTTCCATCGCCATCGCTTCAAGGATAGCGGTCACACCAGCCTGAAACTCAACCGGTTCAAGTGGCATGACCAGGAAGCGGCTATCGCTGTAGAGTTGGCGCAGGTCGTACTGGCTGAATTTCTGTACCCGGACATTCGGCGGGATCGGTTGATTCTGAGTCGAATCACGTTGTTTCGACCAGGGGCTGGCTGCTGCGATAACCACATCAGCGTCGAGGCCGACTACTGCACGGAGAAGGGTTGGATAGTCACGTCGTTCTAACCCGACTGCACAGATTTGCGGTCGTGGCGTGGGGCGTGGTGGAGCGTAACGGGGGTGGAAAAACTGGTCGTCCACCATAAACGGTGTAAACGGTACGCGCTGAATCGGTATGCCCCAACGTTCGGTGATAAACCGCTGCTGCCACGTCGAATAGACGATAAAACGGTCAATATGGCTCTGTACGCCGAAGCGGTCGAGAAAGACCATCTTTTTGGGCACCGACAGGATGTGCACGATCATCAGATGGCGGGGTCGACGATTGGGGCTGAAAAACTTGAGGAGTGCAGCCAGGGGTAATCCAACCTGTTCACCGTCGGTAAAAATAGCTTGATAACGGTGGCGGCGAGTAAAACACGCCCATGCTAGTAGGAGATTTGGTCCACCCAGTCGCTCGAAGAAGCGACCAATCGGCCCAGCGGTTTGGCGGGCCACTCGATAATCAATGATGTCGGCCCCAAAGTGGCGTGCCAGTTCCAGGTAGTCGGCCCGTGGTCGTTTACCGGTAGCAATTTGTTGTTCGAGATCGGGTGGAATAACGCCAGAAACGGTCAGCAAGACTTGATTCACGCCGCGATCCTCTCTTGCATACGCGCCAGATCAACTTCACCTTTAATCAATTCAAGCAGGCGACCGGCATTGTGGCGAGCATCATACGCTCGGCTCACATGTTTGCTTGCCTGTTCGCCAAAGTGTAAACGTTCTTCGGGGCGCATAATCAAACGCCGAAGTGCTTCTGTGAGCGCCTGTACATCACCGACCGGCGTGAGCAGCCCGGTCTCTCCGTCGCGCACAATTTCAGGAATGGCTGCAATGCGCGTGCTCACTGCCGGTAATCCGGCAGCGGCGGCTTCAGAAAGTACCATCGGCAGACAATCGCCGAAGGTGGGTAACGCAAAGATGTCGGCCTGGTGGTAGAGGGCTTTCAGAGGCGCACTGTTTGGTTGCATGCCGTGGTAGACGAAGACACCAGGTTCGGGCGGGACGTTATCTTTGGTGACCAGATGGAGTTCAACTCCGAGTGGACGTAGTGCACGAAAGGCTTCGAGGAGCAGAAAACCACCTTTTCGTTCGAGGTTGGCACCGACGAACAGAATTTTTACCGGCCCTTCATGATGGCTACGCGGTGTTGGACGCTGCCATTCGTGTACGTTGACGCCAGGGGGAATGACGGTAATCTTATCAGGCGGTACCCCGTATCCTTCGATTAAGCCCTCTTTTGCCCATTGACTCCAGGTCACGAGATGGCGGGCCAGGTTAAAGCAGCGTCGGTTTAGGTGCCATTTTAGCCGTTCTAGCCATGCCGGCCCCGATTCGTGCTGGTAATAAGGGCCAAGTTGATCATATTGTAAGGGTGTGGCATCGAGTGAGACGATACTGGGGTAACGACGTAACCAATCGGCGGCCAGTACTGCCGGTACCTGGGTATGAAAAAACAGGGCGTCGATGGTCGTTTTTCCAACCAGTTGACGTAACGAGCGTCGTGCTCGTAAACCGGCGCGCACTGTCCAGTTACTCTTGTAAATGGGAATGCGCGCTGCAAGGCCGTAGGTCTCGAAAGGAATCAGTGCCCAATGTGGTCGCACATCGGGATCGTGACTGATGTTCGCCTGAAGGTTTTTGGCATGGGTCACGTGACCGAGCGCCTGTTCAAGGACAAAACCGATGTTGTACAAAGTTGCACCATTCATAACGGAGCCTGTCAGAATTGATATTGCACTTCACCAAACGGCACGGCGCAGCGAGCTACGTTTAGTATAACGAAAAGGTATAACCTTAGCGTTAATGAAATAGGTATGGTGCTTGCAATGTTGTCATATCGTGAGTGCAGGAAGTAGCTCTGCCGGTGCGCTGTTTGTTTGCCAGAGGTTGTGCCGGTGGTTTGTTGTACGATAGGCACAAGACGGTGGGTTGAAGAATCGGATAGCGTGCATTTGCTATGATAAAGACGAAAGCCGGTTTATTCAATCAACTTCGTTTACGGTCTGATGACAGAAGGGATCGCATGCGGTGCTATCTATTCGCTATTATCCTGTTGGCTGGTGTCTTCGTGTCCTGTACTGCACCGCCAGCGCCGACGCCAACCTCGCTGCCGTCTAGTCCGACGGCGATCATTCTGGAACAAGACCTGACCGTTGCTGAGCTTGGTCTGCGGCTCCGTTTACCGGCAGGCTGGCAGAGCCGGCTGGAAGGTCAGGCGTTACGGATTGCTGCGACAACAGCAGCGCTTGATGCAACAGTTATTGATGCACCGCTGTTGCTGATCGATACCATACCGGTAGCCATATTCACCGCTCAATATGGAACCGCTCATCCAGAGACGGTATTTGAGCTGGCGAGCAGTGCTATTCAGTCGGCGGGTTATACAATCTCACCGACACAATCGGTACAGATTGGCCGTGCGCAAGGTGTGGTTGCCGATCTCAGTGGCCCGAACGGCCATGGGCGTCTCATCGTACTGGTTGATGAGACGCGGATTTTGCGCATTCTGGCTCAGGCGGCACTCACGCGCTGGATGGCCGAACAAGCGACGATTGAGCAGGTCTTGGCCTCTATTGAAATGTTGGCGCTAGCAACACCAACACCAACTCCGCTGGTTATGGCTGCGCAGCCGCAGATTGTTCGTTCAGGGCCACCCGGTTTTGTGTTACGGCTTGGTGGTCGCAGTGGTCCTCCCAACAGTCGGTTCATCGCGGCTCGTGGTCTGGCTGCGGCACCCGATGGGACCATCTACCTGGCCGAGAGTGGGCAGGGTGTTTGGGTATTTGCGCCTGATGGTACGTTACGTACTACGTTTGGCGCCGATGAGCTGCTCGATGCCTACGATGTTGCACTCGGCCCTGATGGTGATCTGTATGTGGCTGATTACGGACGAAATGCAATTGTCCGGTTTACGTCAACGGGGACGCTACTTGGGCGTTGGGGTGGTCATGGGAATGCTCCCGAACAGTTTGGTCTCTCGGCGCCGCAACGGATTGCTGTCGCTGCCGACGGCAGTGTCTATGCGCTTGATACACGTCTCGGTGACGATGGATTGGCTGTGAGCAGTATTGTACGTTTCACCGGTGAAGGACGTTTCATCGAACGAATAACGTTACCGAACGATGTGGCGCCGTCCGATCTGGTGGTTGATCCGAATGGCATGATCTATCTGGCCGAGAGCTTTGCCGGTACCATCATTAAACTTGCACCTGATGGCATTGTCCTGGCCCGGCTAGGTGATCCCGCTGATCCAACGCTCCTGGCGGGGCCGGTGATCGATCTCGATCGTGCCGGTTATCTCTACCTTGCCACGTATGCTGGTACCATCCTACGGTTATCGCCTGATGGTACGATTGTTGCTCGTGGCGGGCAACCGGCTACTGCCGGTAGCATTCCCAACCCCGGCGAGATCAGTCTGCCTAACGGTATCGTAGCTGCACCTGGAGGTGTTGTCTGGGTCAGTGACAATAGTGGTGAGTACAGTGCCATTTCGGCCTTTCGCTTGCAAACCGATGCAGCGGCGCTGGCAACGGTGGTAGCACTCGCACCGACGACAAGTCTCCCAACTGGCGAGACAACGCAGCAGTGGGCGACGACTGCTACTGCGAGTAGCTTTTACGCTCCTGATTACGATCCTGCCGGGGTTGTTGGCCCACCTGATGTTGGCGGTTGTCAGGATAGCCCGAATGCCTGGGCACCGGCCACTCCTGATAGTCGCGAGATACTCACGGTGAGCTTTGCGCAGCCGGTATTTGCCACCGGTCTGGTTATCTACCAGAATCATCAGCCCGGCTATGTGACGCTAGTCGAAGTGATTGACGAGGAGGGTACGGCTCAGACTGTTTATCGGGCTGAACCGACAGCAGCGTCAGAGTGTCCGTTTATCCAGACAATCACCTTCGACCAGACACTGACCCGTGTAACGAGCGCACGTATCACGTTGGAGCAACGTGATGGTAGTTGGAGTGAAATCGATGCGGTGGCCCTGATCGGAGTTCCGTGAAACGTTGATCACCCCTCACAATCGAGACCAATATCGAGGGCACGTACCGAATGGGTAAGCGCCCCAACTGAAATATAGTCAACACCCGTCTCGGCGATGGCTCGTACCGTTTGCAGCGTGACACCACCGCTGGCCTCAGTTTTGGCACGTCCGGCAATGGCTTGCACAGCCAGACGTAGCTGGTCGAGGGGCATATTATCGAGCAAAATCAGGTCGGCGCCGGCTTCAGCAGCCGCGATTGCCGCGTCAACACTTTCCACCTCAACCTCGATCTGTACCATTGGCCCAAGGTGCTGTCGCACCTGCTTGATCGCACTAACCAGATCAATACCCTGCGCGGCCAGGATAGCCAGATGATTATCTTTGAGCATCACGCCATCGTACAGGCCAAATCGATGGTTGTAGCCACCACCAACCCGCACTGCATATTTTTCCAGTGCGCGCAAGCCGGGTGTTGTCTTGCGCGTATCGAGAATCTTTGCCTTGGTGTTGGCTACCGCCGCTACGTATTGAGCGGTCATGGTCGCAATCCCACTTAGGCGCTGTAACAGATTGAGCGCGACCCGTTCCCCGCTAAGAATGCTGCGTGCGGAGCCGACAACAGTTGCCAGTTTGGTTCCCGCAGCGACCGTTGCACCGTCATCGACATGTAACAGTACTTTAAGCCTGGGATCGAGTTGGTGAAAGACGGCGATCACAACCGGCAAACCGGCTACCACGCCAGCTTCACGGGTGACGATATGTGCTGTACTCTGAACGGCTGCCGGAATAGCCGTTTGGGTGGTGAGGTCGCCGTGGCCAATGTCTTCGGCCAGGGCCTGGGCAACAACGGCTTCAATGATGTGAAGAGGAAGTTCCATGGGTTCATCCTTATTGCTGGTTCGTCTCAAACACCATCTATTGTATCCAAGTATGTTGATACCGTCATGCACTTATCTACCGATGATGCGAAACTGTATTATCATAGAATATATCGGCACGTAGCATTCAAGAAGCCTATGCAAAAAACTCGCGCAATGGTGCATCGCTCGCGTCGCCCAACCATCGGTGTTATCGCCGGTTGGCAATTTTACGGTACTGCCTTGACGATGAGCTACCTGAGTCCAATCTATCTCGGTATTCGTCAGGCAGCACACGACATGGGTTGTAACTTGCTATTGGCCTGCGGAATGGGGCCATCGGCACAGATTGACGACCCACCACAACCGGCCTGGTTTGCGGTTGCTGAGGGAACGAATTTTGTTCCGGTTGGGCCATGGAATACCCATGGGTTGATTGTTATCAACCCCCTCCAACGGCCAGAACGTTCGCAGATGGTGCAGGCGATCCGTGCGGCTGGCCATCCGATCATCTTTGTCGGTTCAGGGGAAGTGGGGCCAACCATTGTTGCCGATAATACTGCCGGTATTCAACAGGCTCTGCACCATCTTATCGAGCATGGTCATCGGCAGATTGCCTTTATTGCCGGTAGCCAACACGATCTGGAAGGTGACACAGGGGATCGGCTGCGCGCTTTTCAGGATGGAATGGCCCGATTTGGTATCGAAGTTGATCCACGCCTGATCGTTTTTGGGAATCATGTGTTCTCTGGTGGCTACAGTGCCATGAAACGGTTGCTTGCCACTCATGTGCCGTTTACGGCTGTTCTGGCGAGTAACGATGAATCGGCACTCGGTGCGATGGCCGCTCTCCGCGACCATGGAAAACGGATACCGGATGACGTTGTCATCATCGGTTTTGATGATCGACCTGAAGCCCTATTGGCCGAGCCAGCATTGACCTCAGTACAGATACCGTTGTTCAAGCTGGGCTATCAGGCGCTGGAACTTATGGTACGTCATATCCGCGACCGCGAACTTTTGCCGACATTGATACAGGTACCAACCCGGCTGATCATTCGTGAGTCGTGCGGGTGTAGTCAGAATGCAGTGTTGGCCGATACCCTGGAAATGATTACTCTCCAGGTTGATGCACTGGCGTATGCCAATGTGCAGGCGTCGGTTATTCTGTCAATGACTGAGCTGCTCGGTCAACGTTTGCATGGCTTTACTCGTGAGGAGCTTACGCATTTCTGCCAGCAATTGCTCGAATCATTCCTTGCAAGTGTTCAATCTGCCGATCCTGACCGGTTTCGCGCAACTCTTGCCCGGCTGCTGCAACAGGTGGCCTTAACCGGTGCTGATGCTCACGACTGGCAGTTAGCGATTTCGTTTCTACGCGATGTATACCCCCGTTTGCTCAATGCTTCCCTTCATGAGCGGGCACAGAAGCTGCTCGATGAAGCCCGTATCACCATAAGTTCGGCAATGCGTTTTCAACACTGGCATTACCGTTATGGCCAACAACAAATCAGCAACCGGGTTGGTCGTCTTACGGCGCGTTTACTGACTGCTCTGGCCGAGAGCGATATTTACGACATCCTGGCAAGGTATTTACCTGAATTACAGATACCATTGCTGTGGATCGGTTTTTTTGAAACAGAACGCGATGATCCAGTGGCGTGGTGTCGGTTGCGGGCGATTACAATGCCGCAACAGCCGGTCATCCGTATTCGGAGCCGTACTTTTCCCCCTGCACAATGGTTGGATAGCAGAGAGCCATTTCGTCTTACTCTGATCCCATTACCTAGGGTTGATGGTGAGGCCGGTTTTGTGGTGTTTGACTGTGCACAGCTTGATCTCTATGGCACTATTGTACAGCAGATCAGTGCTGCACTGAATGCGGCACAGCTCCATCGCACGGCTAACGAAGGACGCCGTCTGGCTGAAGAAGCGAATCGGCTCAAAAGCCGGTTTCTTTCAATGGTAAGCCATGAATTGCAAACACCGCTCAATCTCATCGTCGGGATGAGTGATTTGCTGTTACGTGAGAGTGCTGAAGGCGTTCAGCAATTGCCGACGCAGGTTCGTCATGATCTAAAGCGGATTCATGCCCATGCCCGCCATCTCAGTCGCTTGATCGGTGATGTCCTTGATCTAACCAGTAGTGATGCTGGTCAGTTACGTTTGGTTTATGAGGTTGTTGATGTCGGTGAGGTTATGCGCGCCGTAGCCGATATCGGTCGGCAAATGGCCGCCGATAAACATCTCGTCTGGCATGATGCCATTCCAGCCGCAGGGCCGTGGGTGTGGGGTGATCGCACACGCTTACATCAGATCGCGCTGAATCTGGTGGTCAATGCGATTAAATTCACGAGTCAGGGGAGTGTTAGTCTTTCGGTGACGACCGAAGCCGATGCCGTGACCATTTCGGTGCGTGACACCGGGCTTGGTCTTTCGGCAGCCGAGCAGGCTCATATTTTTGATGAGTTTCAGCGTTCAGAGCGCAGTATCGAGCGTGGCTACAGCGGTATCGGCTTGGGATTGGCAATCTGTAAACGACTGGTCGCGCTCCACGGTGGAACCATCGGTGTGCATTCGAGTGGTATCGAAGGTGAAGGATCAACGTTTTTCTTCCGTCTTCCAACAATTGCCCGACCTATCGGGAAACCACGTCGTCAACCGTCGTCTGTCTCAGTCCGACCACATGTGTTGTTGCTTTCCAAACGGAACGATGAACGTCTTCAACACTATCTGGAAAAACGTGGTTTTATTGTGCACTTCTTCTCCGTTGAAGAAAGTGCGGCCTGGTTAAGCGAACTTTCGGCACGAAATTACAGTGCCGTTGTTCTCAATGCTACTGAAGGTGATCAGGTATGGTGGCAAACGGTTCGCGTTCTCAAAGCCAATCCTGCTACACGTAATCTGCCGTTGCTATGTTATGGAATGAGCGAACACCACGGTGCAATCATCGAGTTGAATTATCTCACCAAGCCGATTGAATTGGCCGATTTAACGCGCGTGCTTGATCAGTACTGGCTCAATACCGATCCTGCGGCTACCACCTATACCGTGCTTGTGGTTGACGATGATCCTGATACGCTCGAACTCCATGCCCGCATCGTGCAGTCGCACGGTGCACTACATCGGGTATTGTGTGCGCGTTCTGGACGTGAAGCTCTGAACATCCTTCACCAACAAGCGGTTCATCTGGTGTTGCTGGATTTGATGATGCCGGAGATGGATGGCTTTACCTTGTTGCAGATGATGCGTGAACATTCACAGTTGCGCGAGATTCCGGTCATTGTCATTACCGGGCGCACCCTTACCGAGGAAGACATGGCGCGTCTCAGTCAAGGGGTTACCACCGTGCTCAGTAAAGGTATGTTCAGCGCGAGTGAAACCCTCGCCCATTTGCAGACCGCCCTCGAACGTCGACGTCGTCTGAGCGATCAGGCACAAATCCTGGTTCGGAAAGCAATGGCTTATATCCATAGCTATTATGCTCATCCGATTACTCGCCAGGATATTGCACACTATGTCGGGATGAGTGAAGACTATCTGACCCACTGTTTTCGGCAGGAGCTGGGTACAACGCCGGTAGAATATCTCAACCGGTATCGGGTTTTGCAGGCGCGTCGGCTTCTCGTTGAGAGTGACAAAAGCATTACCAACATTGCTCTGGAAGTGGGTTTTTCCAGCAGTAGCTATTTCAGTCGTGTGTTCCGCAAGGAGGTTGGGCTTTCACCCGAAGAGTATCGACGGCTGGGCGGCAATGGAACCGTGTAACGGTGATGATCGGTTTCACGCATGACGATCGTCCGAACCTGACCCTGCCGACGGTAGCGAGACGGATCAGCACGCACAGCAGTTGGGAGTCTACTGATGCAAACTGTCCATCAAAACTCTGTCAGAATCGTGTAACTTTTTGCCTTCTCATACGGTTTATATATTGAAAGCACAACCGTGTGAGGAGAGCCTATGAATCGTCGAATCCCACCGATCGCCCTGCTTACGCTGATCGTTGTCTGGCCGGTTTTGCTAGCCGCTACGACAACGCCTCCGGTACCTCTATCGCCGCCATCACCCCTCATTCTCGGCGTTGAACAGCTCTCCTCAACCGGATGGGCATTGCTGGTGCAGTGTCCTTATCCGCCGCAAGACCTGTATATCTGGACGAAAGATGGGGCTCTGCAACGGCCCCAACGGCTCACCGCGTTGGAGCATCCACGCTGGCGAGCGCAATTCGCGGGATCGTTACCCAGGATGGTAACGATTTATGGTTGTGGTCAGCAGGCTGCCCTCATGATGACGCCCCCAACCGAGCTGTCGTGGTTGGGCGAATTGTTCCTGGTTGGGCTAGTTGTGGCCGGATTACTGGGCGTGCGGCTCGTCAAACGTTGGCGGGCCAGCGCAATACCGACATCGGTATCAGCACCTGCACCAACCTGGTATGTGCATCTGTGCGATGAGCAGGGCGAACGAACGGTTGCTATCCCCAGCGGGATGTTCACCGTAGGCAGCGATCCCGCCTGCCACCTGCTTGTCTTCGGCGCAGACATCGCGCTGCGGCACGCCCACCTGATCGCCGGAGAGACGAATGTGCAGATCGTTGATCTTGCCAGTCACTCTGGCGTGTTCACCGGCCCGGTACGGAGAAGACTCCGTCCACATACTCCGACGCCTGTTGGCGAAGAAGATTTCTGGCTAGGCGCAACTGTGCGTCTACGGCTTACTCGCGAACGTACTCGCTAGTCGCTACTCGGTCATACTCTGACGGCTTGCTATCAGAAAGACCGGCGGTCGCACACGTAACATAAGGCCAAGATCAACCAGAATATGAATAAAAATAACCGTCCAGATGTCTTGGTAAAGATAGAGGCACAGACTCCAGCCCAACACCAATGCCATCTCGGCAAGTGGTCGTAGCTTGCGAATCCGCATTGAGCGCGGCGAGTCGTCGAGGTGAGGGGGGAGGTATGGCAGCCAGAATAATCCGTGAATCACACCACCGTATATCACAAATGCGGTAAAGCCAACCGCAAAGCCTAGTGGTCCTACCAGACTCGGCCAGAACTGAGCTGCCAGCCCGTTGCCAATCCAGTCTCCTAGGCGATAGACAGTAGCAAATGCCAATGTTTCGATGACGCCGTTACCGATGCTGAAGATGATGGTAGGCCCCATCAAAAAGGGTCGGCCATCGTGGCGTGCGACCATCACGTATAGTACCTGACTAAAAGCGAAGCTGACCAGCAAAAACACGACAAACCAGGGATTCGCGAGGGTTAGCGGTACGTTCCAGCTCCTTAGCCAATCACCCAGGAGTGGGATGCCGATCAACAATGAGATGAGCCAGTAGAACAGAATGTACTGATCCAGGCGACTCAGAGTGCATTGTTTGGTCAGTTCAAACTCCATAATGATAGTACTCCGTTTGTTTTTGATTGCCGTGTACAAGAGTTGTTTATATGCAATATCTTAGCATGCTTTGCACAGTTTGCCTAGATCAGAAACCTGCAAATTGTTGCGTAGATGTGTGCATTTTTGCCCGCATGCTGCACAGCGTTATCGCGACGCTCGCCCGAACCGGGTCAGTTTAGACAGCCGTTCGTCCTGACTATCTCTACATCCTGTGGTGCATGGGTAGGGCTTTTCAACGTTTGCAGTTTTTGGTTGTGCTCGCTGATGCGCATCTTTCCCACTCTCACGCCGCTCTCTGGCTGCGCTGGTGGCCTGGGTGCGCGAGTGGCTAGCCCGCGTCTTGCAGCGGCAGTTAATTGACTAGCCGGTATCACTATTTCTAAAACGAGGTATGCGGGTCGTGCGTGGGCCCGTGTCCTACATTGGCAGAACCCACGACCGTCTCAGGAACGCGCCAAAAGGGTGGGTTGGGCGCCGAACAGCATCGGTGCACCAACGTGCGTCTGGACGCACGCACTGCGGGCAGATTTGTAACTACTCTCTCATCCATAACTTCTCCTTACCCATCTCCTTCACCCTGGTCCTCGTCCTCTCTCAACCTGGTAGGGGAGGGGGGCCTGGGCAGCTGTGGAACCCGCCCTCTCACTCCTATTTTCTCTTTCCCAACTCCTTTAGCTGGTACTCCACGCAGCACAACCTGGTATGATATGGGATAGAGCATAGTAGTTTGATAAAGGGAGTCTATTGTGCGTCTCGTCAGTTTTATTCCGCCTAATGGTGGACCTGCCCGTGCGGGCGTCCTGCTCGGCGACACAATTATCGATCTGGCTGCTGCCGCTCCTTTGGTGAGCGAGGATGCCTCTGATGTGTCCTGGGATATGCTCACTCTGCTACGCGCTGATCACCCAGAGGTTAATCTGGCGACTGCCGCTGAGATTGTGCAGGCTGTGGTCAATCTGATGGGTAGTGACGATACAGCCACAGCCGGCGATTTCGATTGGCACGGTGGGTTAACCATCGGTGATACGGCGTTGATTTTACCCGTTACTCAGGTGCGCATTGTGGCACCGTTACCTCAAGTTATTGCCTTGCGCGAATTTGATGCGTTCGTTGATGATCGAACCGCAGCATTACGTCAGGCGGCAGGGTATTGGGTCGGTGATCGCCATCAGCCTGCATTCCGTTTTGCCGGACATACGGCCATCTACGGCCCTGATGAACGGATCGAATTGCCAACGATGGCGCCACTCGACTGCGGTATGGCGTTAGGGTGTGTGATTGGTCGTTCGGGCCGTGATATTGCGCCCGAAGAGGCTGATGCGTATATTGCCGGGTATCTGTTGGTGAATGCCTGGACGGTTCGTGATCCGCTGCTGAATGCACGTCGTCCGCGTGATTTTGCAACCTCGCTTGGGCCGTGGCTGGTAACTCCCGATGAACTCGAATACTACCGTGACGATGATGGCCGTTTGTTGTTGACGTTACGTCTGATGATCAATGGTCGTGAAGTTGGCTATTATCATACCGGCTTGATGCGTTTTACGTTCGCTGAACTGATAGCTTTTGCCAGCCAGGATACCTGGCTACAGCCAGGGGAAATTATCGTGAGCGGAGTGGCTGCTGGTGGGTGTCTACTCGATATTCACGGTGACAGTGGGCCATGGTTACGTCATGGTGATGAGGTGGTGCTGGTGTGCGCTGAACTGGGGCAATTGCGCTCGTCAATCGGGCAGTTGCCAGAGTAGTCTGGTAGGTTCTTGCTCATACTCTGATTGCTTAGGCAGCGGCGGGTGCTCAACCAGCTCTCTTTCGGCGCGAAGGAAGGTGTTTTAGGCAAACCAACGTGGCAGGAGCGCCAACAAGCCACGAACCCGTTCCCGCAATTCATCACGTGCAACCACGAAGGCTGCGTACCGTTGTTCATAACTACCGGTTACCGCTGCTGGATCGGCGATGCTCCAGTGGATATAGCGTACAGCCTCTGGCCACACTGGACACTCCTCGCGGGCGATGTCACATACCGTCACGATGAGGTCAGGTTGCTGATCGATAATGGCGTTGATTGATTTGGCGATCTGCTGATCAATCGCTATGCCGACCTCTTTCATCACTGCAACCGCCAGCGGATGAATCGGCTGCGGCGACGTACCGGCACTCATCGCCTGAACTTGACCTCCGCTTAGTACTCGTAACCACGCCTCGGCCATTTGCGAACGGGCACTGTTGGCCCGGCATAGAAATGCAACTTTAATCGACGGTAAACGAGGCGGTAATGTGTTTGGTAGCGCTAATTCGTACCCAATCTGCTCAAGCAAATCGGTAAACGCCAATAGATTGAGGCTATAGTAGATAATGCGCTTGTCTACATCACTGCGGTGCATATTGATAAATCCGGCCTGGCGCAAGATGTTCAGGTGGTATGAAACCAGGTTCTGTGCCAGCCCGATGCCTGCTACTAATTCATGAACCGGTCGATCACTGTCCCGCAGCATTGTGATCAGTTTCCATCGCGTCTCGTCGGCCAGGAGACGTAAGCCGGTGAGTGCTGATGGCGAAGATATTGTACCCATAGCGATTCGCTTTTATCTGCAAGGTGATCCTGCTGCCTAGCATACCAGCGCCGATAAAGTTTGACAACTCGTCTATATTGAGTGTTTACTGGGGTAGATGAAGATCTTGTACCAGCAAGCGGAACCGTGGATCAGAGAGGGGGCAGCGTTCTCTGCTTCGGTTCACCGATGCACCAGCGCAGGTACACTGACGATGGATGATCCCATCCTTACTACCGATGATCGCGCCCC
>NZ_JPIM01000004.1 GCF_000735195.1 Chloroflexus sp. MS-G | reverse complement strand
GCGAAAGTGAGGATGCACCCTCCCCCTTCCTCTCCCGCAGTGCGGGAGAGGAAGGGGGCCGGGGGGTAGGTGAGGGGGGCCGTTCCCCGCACCATTCTAGAGATGCCATAAAGCCCAGGTTTTCGACCATGCTCTGAGATCATGAAGCGTATAATCCACGATACACACCGTAGAACGCATAGACCGCCCACACATAATGGCGTGTTTCGCTAAAATCAATTGTTTCGACAAACCGATCCGGGTCGGCAACAAGATTGCCACCAGCCCAGCGCTGCGCATTCCCTAAACCGCCATTGTATGCAGCCAGCGCACCGTGCAGACTGCCGCTCATGTCACCGATTCGCCGCCCAAGGTAGAAGGCGCCAAAGCGAATGCTGAGGTATGGTCGGTAGAGATCATCGAGGTCGAACTCACTGATACCGAGATTCTGAGCAATACCCCGACCGGTATCGGGCATGACCTGCGTCAGCCCACGTGCACCTACCCACGATGTTGCCCGTGGGTTAAACAGACTCTCCTGCCGGATAAGCGCATACAAGAGCAGTGGATCGACACTAAAACGACCGGCCTCACGTCGCACAATGGCAGCATACGGGGTTGGAAAACGGAGCCGCTGCAGGGCGAGTGGGAGAGGACCAGCCTCCGCAGGAGCCAGTCTGGCAATGCGTTCAGCGGCTAGCAACGCCGGATAGATCATCTTTTCCTGATAGGCATAGCGGGCCAGCTCTAACAGACTGATAGGTGTTTCGCCTGCCCGCCGCAGACCATCGAGCCATTCGCCCTGTGCTTCGCTGTACAATCCCACTTCACGCAATAGCCGTGCCCGTTCGGCCACACCGGCTAGCATTGGATCGGCTTCATCGTCTGACCAGTGCTGTATCCAGACGATAGCTGCACTCCAGTCATCATCGCTGATCGGTGCATCGATGGGTATCGTACCCACTGGTACTGCGTTCAGCTCTTCCGCCGCACGCGCCGCGTAGTAGCTCTCCGGAGCTGCCTGCAACACCTGTTGAAAGAGAGTAGTTGCCCCCTCTTGCCCCAATTGTCGGGCTACCCGACCGGCCCAGAAAGCCCCCAGCGCCTGACCGATCCCCTGTCCTCGTTCAGCCAGCATACGCCACAATTCACCAGCACCGGCAAGATCGCCACGGTCGAAGCGCTGCAAAGCCACACGATGCAAAGCCGCGATACCGAGAGTCGTGGTGGGGTACTGCTGAGCCAACGTGAGACGAATCGTTGTCGCTGCAACGTTGTCACCCAGCCGGTCGTACAACTGAGCAGCCCGGTCGAGCGCAACGGGTGCACGCGGATCATCCGGTCGCTCGCTAGCGTACTGTTGGTAGAGAGCGGCTGCCTCTGCCACGGCGCCACTTTGACCATAGGTTTGAATCCAGTCTAGCGCCGCCTGACGACCAGTATCGCTATCCGGTGCCTGGTCACGGGCTGCGGCCAGATCGCTCAGGGCGCCATTGAAATCACCCAGTGCCCGCCGGGCCAGCCCACGTTGACGGAGCGCTTCAGCCGGATTTTGCGCGTTTGCGATGGCCAGATCGAGCATGGCAATTACATCATTCCATCGCTCTACAGAACGGTACGCCTGAGCAGCAGCGAAGGGATCGAGCAACATATCACCAGTTGCCCGAAGTGCATCGACTACCGCTACCGTCTCTGGGCCGGCAAAAGCAGCTAGCGCCTCACGGCGAAGCGCATTGGCTCTGGTCACATCACCGGCGGCAGCATACAGATCGGCAGCTCGCACGAGAATGCGTGCCCGGTAATCAGACTGGCTGGCGAAGGAGAGGATTGCCTGTGCATACATGAGAGCCGTCTCTGATCGACCCTGATCGATAGCCAGCGCCATTGCCTGTTCGTAAGCGGCAGCCCGCTGCCCGGCAGCCAGCTCACCGTTTGCCGCTCGTACATAGCTTGCTTCGGCTTCAACAAGCCGATTCAATACTTTCAACTGCGCGGCCGCACGGATTGCCGCATACGGTGCCAGTGGTGTGTTCAACGCTTCGTATTGAGCATAGGTCGCAACTGCCGCCTCGTGCATCCCGGCAGCCTCGTGGGCACGCGCCGTTAGAAACAGGGCTGGTGCATACGTCGGCGTGGCTGGGTTTTGTAACAATGGTCGTAACACTTCCACGGTCGATGTCCAGCGGCCTCGATCAGCAAATGAACGGGCCAGGAGCAAACGAGCAGTATTCGTTTCAGGTGCACCTGGAAAGAGTTGTACCACCTGACTCAGCAGGTTCGCAGCCGTCTCGTCATCACCGATTTCAACCGCAGCCAACGCATCTTGCAGCAAGGCAGTGGCTGTTACCGGTGTCGGCATCGGTGTCGCCGGTAGGTCAACAGGCGTGACCGTCGGTGATGGTTGGGCTGTCAATGCAACGCAGGCCACGAGCGTGTAACAGCACAAGTAGATCGCGAGAAATGCGGTAAAACGACGATAGAATCGTATCTGTACCATACCCCTTTCCTTCTGTCTGAAGGCAGTATAGCACGTTGGTCAGTTCTACAGAGGGATGCAGTACAGCGGACGGAGGTGGCGAACGGTTGCCCACCCGCTACAGATGCGACAGCGGTTCGTGAGAGAGGGTAGTCGCTAGGCGCAGGCCGCAGCGATGTTCGGAAACGATTGGCTGTTATTCCGCCAATAAGGCCCTCACCACCCGATCCCACGTAATATCAGCAATTAGAGGATGACCGGCAGCACCCAGCCGCGCCGCAGTTGCTGGATCGCTGGCTAGCAGGTCAAGATGAGCGGCTATCGCTACCGGATCGGGCAGGGAAATAAGGCCATTTTCGTTATGGCGTACAAACTCTAACACACCGCCTGCATCGTCGGTTGTAATCACCGGACGACTGGCGCCAAACGCCTCGACCGTCGCAAAGCCATAGTCTTCATCAACCGGTGCGTAGTACACGGCACGGGCATGCGCGTAAAGGTCGATCAATTCATCATCAGACACAAAACCACGGAAGCAGACTCGTTCACCTAGCCCGTAGTCGGCAGCAAGACGTTGCAGGCGTTCACGGTCGGGGCCAGTACCAACAATGATGGCCCGTACTGCTGTGGAAGTGTGTGTCAGTGCAGCTAAGAGCAGGTCAATGCGTTTGGCTCGATCAAGGCGAGCGGGCGAAAGAATGTAATCGTCATACGACCCCGCCCACAAACGTCCGGCGTAGCGGCTCGGCGGGTAGAGTGGTGTGCTACTCAGACCGTTAAAACGTTCGAGCCGCCGACTCACATTGCGCGAGATCGTATAGCGAGCCCGACATTCACGCAAGGCGCGTTCATCAATCCGAAAGATTTGTTCACGAATAGCGCGATGGGATGGCGAACCATCAAAATCGCTCAACGGCGTACCGTACCAGTCGTAGGCCTGCCGATGCTGGTGTACCAGCCAGAGCACTTTGCGCGGATGGCGGATCAGGTACGAAGGGAACTTCGTGGCGATCACCAGATCCACCGCTTCGCCATTGACATGGCTGACATCGATCAAGCGCCAGGCAAGTGCACTATCGATGATACGTTCAACCGGATGCCACTGAAAGGGAAGAGCAACGACATCAACGGTATGTCCACGCTGCCGCAATTCGTCGCGCAGACTTTCAACCAGATATTCGGCGCCACCCCGTACAAACGGTACCTGTGTTGCACAAATGAGAATACGACTCATGATAAGGGGGGAGATTGCTGCATTTGTGCACGCAAAGCGGCCAATTCGGCGCGCAAAGCCGCATTCTCGGCTACCAGCAGGCGAATGGCACGGGTGGCCGTATCGTTAAAGGCGTTCTGTTGCTCAACAATCGGGTTAATATACCAGCGTAAATAGCGCCGCACGACCTTGTTCACAAAGGCTACGACCTGCTCAAACACATTGCGACCTTCGAGTGGCCAATGTGCACTAACCACTCGCGTATATTCCAGCTCTTCAACCACCCGCTGCAATTCACGCTCAGCCGGTGTTGGTTCGGCAGTCGGCAATGCCGCACGTCGGGCACGAACTTCATCCCGCAACGCAGCGAGCGTAGCGGCGACATCAATCTCGGTACTCATGAAACACCCACACTGGCCCGTTTGAGCAATTCATTCAGACGTTGCCCCCGCACCTGGGCAATGTCATCTTGATACTTCAAGATGGCTCCCAGTGTATCCTCCACTGCCTGCGGTGTCAACTCAGTTTGATCAAGCGCAACCAGCGCCGTCACCCAATCGAGCGTCTCGGCCACACCAGGCAGTTTGTAGAGATCCATGCGCCGCAGCTCCTGAACGACCAATACCACCTGGCGCGCCAACCGCTCACTGGCGCCGGGAACCCGCGCCTTGACGATCTGAATCTCTTTATCCAGAGTCGGATAATCCACCCAGTAGAAGAGGCAGCGTCGCTTCAACGCATCGTGCACTTCACGTGTACGGTTCGAGGTAATGATCACCGTCGGCGGTACCTCGGCCCGAATAGTTCCGATTTCTGGGATCGAGATTTGCCAATCGGAAAGCAATTCCAGCAAGAAGGCCTCGAACTCTTCGTCGGCGCGGTCGAGTTCATCAATCAGCAAAATTGGCGGTTGATCGCCGCGTGCCTCAATTGCCTGGAGCAGTGGACGCTTGATCAAAAACTCTGGGCCAAAAATACTCTGCTGGGCAGCGGTATTTTGCGCCGCTCCCTGCGCTTCTAACAGTCGAATCTGAAGCATCTGCCGGGCATAATTCCACTCATAAATGGTCGTATTGACGTCAAGCCCTTCGTAGCATTGCAAACGGATCAACTCGCGTCCCTGCATACGAGCCAGGGTCTTGGCAATCTCGGTTTTACCAACACCGGCTTCACCTTCGAGCAAAAGCGGTTTATTAAGCTTCAGGGCAAGAAAGATCGCGGTCGTTAAGGCACGGTCGGCAATATAGGCATGGGCTGCCAGTGCCGCTTGCAGTTCGTCAATCGACTGAAAAGAGGTATACGTCATAATCAAGCGCTCCACGGCATTATTGTTTCTATTTCATTGTACACCGACTCATCAATCCCGTGCTCAAAGGTCTTCAAGAGCGCCCTGCAACCTTTCATCGGTATTGGCGAGCAATCACATGGGGCGATACCCCGATCAGATATTGCCACCACAACCAGAAATCGTGCAGCAGCTGACGCACAATGCCATTCGTGCGGAAGCGACGCGCCGAGGTAACAACTTGCGCCGGTACAACATAAATGGGTGTTACCGCCCGTGCCCGACGAAAGAGTTCCACATCTTCAAAGAGTGGCCAGTCAGGAAACCCACCCAACGCGGTGAAGAGTTCGCGGCGGATCACCATACACTGATCGCCATAACTGGTGAGCAGCGAGTCAAACCACATGAACCGAGCGACCAGCGCCAGCAAGCAGTTGTTGTCGTCGAACGAAAGCCGAAATTTCGCAATCTGCACGTGTGGATCGGCAAATATGTGTGTAAGGAGCGTGAATGCCTGTGCCGGTAATCGGGTATCGGCATGCAAAAAAACGAAGATGTCACCGCTCGCAACAGCAGCTCCGGCATTAAGCTGTACACCACGTCCACGTGGTGCTGCGACGACCCGCGCTCCGCTTGCCTGCGCTAAGGCTGGCGTCTGATCTCGGCTACCACCATCGGCCACAATCACCTCAACGTCTGGATCGAGCTGACGTACCGCCTGGATACATGTGGTGATCTGATCAGCTTCGTTAAGCGTTGGAATAATTACACTATATCTGGTCATTGTCCCCCTCCACGACAACACTCAGCGCCGACACAGCAGAAAGATATATTCGTGCTTGAAGACATAGAAACCGCCTGCCAGTGCCCGATAGCGCCAGAGTTCCGCGCTCCCCCGCTTCCCCAGAGTGCTGGTAAAGTTCTTAACAATAATACTCTTCAGTCGAAAACCGCAAGCCTTAATCGCTTCCATCGCGTAAAAGCCGAGTGGATACCATTCCCCATGGCGGTAGATGTCACCAATCACCAACACCAGATAGCGCTCGTGGTCAAGGACAGTAGCTACCCGCCTGGTCAGGGATACCAATCGGTCGAGAAATGCTTCAATACTCGGTGCATTTGACAAATCGCGCGGGTCATCGCTAAAGCGAATAATGTCGTAGTACGGTGGATGCAGGAAGACCAGTTGCACACTCCGCGCCCCGTGGCGTGCGAGCAGATCGGCAAAATCAACGGTCAGGCTATCGCCCTGTTCAATCGCCGCCACCGTCGCGTGTGGGGTAGGCTCGGTAGCCAGTAATTCCTGCACATGCTGCACCATCGCCGGTTGCAATTCTACCCCCAATGCATGGCGACCGAGCCGCCGTGCTTCGATCAACGTTGTTCCTGATCCGGCAAATGGATCGAGGACCCATTCACCAGGTCGGGTGTAGCGCCGGATAAATTGATGAGGAATCTGAGGCACGAAATTGCCCCAGTAATCGGCACGATGCACTCCAGAGCTATCACGACGCTCGATCAGCCAGAGACTATCGGTCAGAATGTCATCATATTCTTTCCAGCGATGTAAATCGATGTCACTGGCTGGTGCAAAGCGCGGGCCATCGAGCGCACGTTGCAAGCGTTGGACATAATACCGTGCCCGCTCTAATGTTTGTGCCGTAGCAACCTGATCCAGCTCGGCCAGCAGCACCTCGGGTAAAAAGAGAACTGCCTGGCCATCAGGGGCATGGAGTGGATCGTTCGGATCGGCGAGCCGCTGACGAACGGTTGTCAGCCTGGCACGTAATTCAAGCAGATTTGACGCATCGAGAAGGAATGCTATCGCTGCTGTCAGCGCCGCCCGGTTGAGCTGCCATCGCGGCGAATCGGCATCCAACGGCGGCTGAGTCGAAGACGAACGTCTGGTCATGAACAGTATTCCTATCAGACAGAGCTTTTGTGAGAGGTAGTGTATCACAAAATGAGGCATATCTGCCACTTCCCGCTTACTTGCTGAGGGGGCACAGGCGCTCTCGTTTACTGCCCAATTGGGTACCCCCAGAAGAAATACTCTGTGTCCTCTGTGATCTCCGTGGTGACATATCCACGTCACGGCAATTCCAGGGATTGGCGTGGGGCAATGATATGTTATAATATAAACTGGTAAAGCTAAATATGCGAAGGTAAGCGTGTGACAGCCGAAAATACACTATTTGCAATTGCACAAGAAGTGCAGAGCTGCACCGCATGTAATTTGCATAAAGGACGCACCCGTGCAGTGCCCGGTGAAGGGCCAGCCAATGCACGGATTATGTTGATCGGTGAAGGACCCGGATACCACGAAGACCGGCAGGGTCGGCCGTTTGTTGGTCCCTCCGGCCAATTCCTGAACGATCTGTTGGCGATGGCTGGGTTGCGGCGCGATGAAGTATATATTGCGAACGTTGTGAAGTGTCGTCCGCCGCAGAATCGTGATCCCGAACCAGACGAAATTGCGACATGTACTAAATTATTTTTGATGCGCCAGATTGCGGCCATTGATCCGGCAGTGATTGTGACGCTGGGCCGCTTTTCGATGGGCCTGTTTCTACCTGGTGAGCGGATTTCGCGCATCCACGGTCAACCACGTCTTGTCAACGGCAGACTGATCGTGCCAATGATCCATCCGGCTGCTGCGCTCCACCAGCCCCAAAACCGGCCATTGTTGGAAGCCGATTTTCGTCGTCTGCCTGAGATTCTGGCCGAAGCCGAACGTCTCCATAAGCAGGCTTCGTTCCTCTCTCCCCAGGCCGACGAGCCGCCCGAGCAGCTCCGTCTCTTCTGAGCATTGGCCGCAAGTCGCTTGTGTGCGACGAAGCGATGTCACAGTGTTACCGCCTTTCGCCGATTGGACGGCGAGACAATTTGTTGATGATTATTGTGGCAATGATCCTTTGGGTTTTCGCAGTGTGGAGCATTGCCAGCACACTACGATTGCGTCTGCATCCCGCGGTTTTCTGGTTCGATCTGCAACAGGTATTCACCCAGCCACCCGCGATTGAACAGGCTGTGCCAGCATTGCTGATGCTGGTATTGATCGTTGCTACACCACTGCTGCTCTGGAACTTGATCGCCGAATGGGATGCAACCTTTCGTTTAACCAACGAGGGCCTGGAGTATCAGACGCTGGGATTTCGCTTGTGCTATCACTGGCATAATATTCTCGCTATTCAACCACAACCGGTCGCAGCCGATGAAGCGGTTGTGATTGTGTGTCGGTATGATCCGGTAGATACGTTAAAAAATCCGCTTCACCGCTGGCTTCACCGACAGATGCATGGCCGGCAACGATTGCTGATTGGACCGGGGATAGAACGGCGTGCAGAATTGTTGCAAGCGATTGAACAGGCAATGGTCACCAGCCAATCCTCGGCAACCACAGCAACCACAGGTATACCGTTAGGGTAGCATTCGGATGGGCATGTCAGGGTCATGCAGGCCCTGTCAACATACGGTTATGGCAAGGCGCATATGACATGCGCTCGCTGAATGAAACGAACAAAACAGAAAGGAGTAGGGGGTCGTGTTCAACCGACCCTGGTAGGAACCTATGGCCAAACAACGTCTCCGTGTGATTCCACTCGGTGGCGCCGGAGAAGTCGGCCGGAACATGTGGGTGGTTGAGTATGGCGATGACATCGTCATTCTCGACTGCGGTGTCATGTTTCCCGATGCCGACATGCTCGGCGTTGACCTCGTGTTGCCCGACATCACCTATTTACGCGAGAAGACTGACCACATTCGCGGGATTCTGATCACGCACGGTCACGAAGACCACATCGGCGCAGTACCACATCTGATCGCCGACCTGGGCTTTCCCCCCGTGTACGGCACCAGGTTGACCCTTGGGCTGCTCAGTAACCGATTGCGCGAACATCGTTTACAAGATAAGGTGAAAACCGTCTTAATTACAGAACGTGAACCGTTCCAGGTTGGTTGCTTCACCGTCGAGGCGTTTCATATCGCGCACTCGATCCCCGATACGGTTGGCTTTGCAATCACGACACCGGCCGGTCTGCTTATCTATCTCACCGACTGGAAACTCGATCATACACCGGTTGATGGGCGCCCAACCGATCTGGAAAAGATTGCTGAACTTGGCAACCGAAAGCCTTTGGTCCTCATTACCGACTGTGTGCGCGTTGAGTCGAAAGGCTATACCCCCAGCGAAGCAACGGTCGGTGAAGCTTTTGATAACATCTTTGCCACCGCTCCTGGGCGCATTATTGTGGCAACGTTCGCCTCAAATATCAGTCGGGTGCAACAGGTGATCGACTCGGCGGAAGCGTATGGGCGTAAAGTAATGCTGGCCGGTCGTAGTATGGAAACCAATGCTCGTATTGCGTTCGAGCTAGGGTATCTGCGTGCCGATGAAAGCACGATGATCCGGCCTCATGAAATGGCAGCTTACGCCGATGAAGAGATCGCAATTGTGTGTACCGGTAGTCAGGGTGAGCCAATGTCGGCCCTCAACCGCATGGCCAACCGCGATTACCCGCATGTCAAGATTAAGCCCGGTGATACGGTGGTGTTATCGGCCACGCCGATTCCCGGCAATGAGGTAAGCGTTAATAAGGTCATCAATAACCTCTTCAAGCTCGGTGCTGAGGTGATCTACGGCCCTGAAGCCAGGGTTCACGTTTCCGGACACGCCGCCCAAGAGGAACTCAAACTGATCCTGGCCTTGCTCCGCCCCAGCTTTATTGTGCCGTTCCACGGGGACTACCGCCATCTGATGCTCTACCGCAAACTGGCAATGACGGTGGGTGCAGTCCCCAATAGTGAGCATGTTCTGCTGGCTGAAGGCGGATCGATCATGGAGTTTTCACCCGGCTTTGGCAAGATTACCGGTAAGGCGCCGGTCGGGTATATCTACGTTGATGGCACAACCGTTGGCGATGTTGGTAATGTGGTCGTCCGTGACCGCCAGTTACTGGCGAAAGATGGCATGTTGATCGTGGTGGTGAGCATCGATAGCGCGACCGGTCAACTCGTGGCCGGGCCAGACGTGGTCTCGCGCGGGTTTGTCTATATGCGCCAGAGTCAAGACCTGATTGAGGCGACAAAAGAGACGGTACGTGCTGCATTAACTAACAAAAACGGGGGTAATCCTTCGTTCGATGCGGCCTACATCAACCGCAAGATTCGCGACGTGGTCAGCGAATTCCTCTACCGCGAGACTCGTCGCCGTCCTATGGTGTTACCAATGGTCATGGAAGTATAGCTGTCGTCGCCTGTGCAAGCCGTTGCGGTTTGCCACAACGGCTTGCACACCACGTTATGGATCGATCCGCGGTAAGACAATGCCTGTCTGTCCCTGATACTTCCCCTTCTTGTCGGCATACGAAATCTCGCATAGTTCATCGCTTTCCAGGAACAAGACCTGACCGATACCCTCGTTGGCGTAAATGCGTGCTGGCAGTGGCGTGGTGTTGCTGATCTCAATCGTGACATGCCCTTCCCATTCCGGTTCGAGCGGAGTCACGTTGATGATGATTCCACAACGCGCATACGACGATTTACCGATCACAATGCAACATACGCTCCGAGGGATCCGAAAGTATTCGAGCGATTGCGCCAACGCAAACGAGTTGGGCGGAATATCGACATAATCGGCCTGAATATCGACGAACGAACGCGGGTCAAATCGTTTGGGATCGACTAAAGCATTATAGACGTTGGTGAACACTTTGAAGTGGTTGGTGACCCGCATATCATACCCATACGAGGTCAAGCCATACGAGATGACTCCCCGGCGGACCTGATGATCGACAAACGGCTCAATCATCCCATGTTCCAGAGCCATCCGGCGGATCCAGCGATCAGATTTAACCGACATGGGTAACTCCTATTCTTGTTTCAACCTGCTATATACAATGGCTGCGGGATGCACTATCTACCGTTCACTATCATGATGAACGTGCGTACTACCCCGTTGGCTTCGCTTCCCTTTCCGTTTCTCACGATCCGACGGACGAAACCTGATAGATGTACGAGCAGCGCTGTGCCCCAACCGAATCTTCTTCTGCAACAGGGTATTCTGGATAGACACTTAGCCACTATCATTCACCATCGCCTGATAGACTGCCACATGGCGCCGGGCAATTGCTGCCTGTGTAAACTCAGCCAGGACCCGCTGCCTTCCACGCTGCGCCAACTCGGTACGCAACCTGTCATCATCCATCAATCGCAGCAGAGCGGTACGCAATGCAGCCAGATCACCCTCAGGGAAGACAATCCCAGCATCACCGATCACCTGTGGAATTTCACCACACGTCGAACCAACAACCGGGACACCACAGCTCATTGCTTCGATCAGTACCCGCCCAAACTGCTCTTTCCAGTTCGATTGTGTGCGCGATGGTAACACCAGTACATCAAGCTGGCGCATAACGTCTGGGACGGCGGTGCTGCTCACCGCTGGCTGTATGTCGATCCGCTCCCGAACCCCTATATCAGTTGCCAGTCGCAGCAAACGCGGTTGTTCACTCCCATCACCAACTAGCCGCAAACGGGCCTGCGCCGGTAAATCGGCCAGAACCCTCACCAGATCGGCAACCCCCTTTTCTGGAACCAGACGCCCGACGTAACCGATAGTGAAGGTATCTTGTTGACGAATGGCATCGGACGGAGCGAACAAGTTCGGATCAACCCCAAACTGGGGAATGACACTTAGCGGACCGCGATAGCCGTGCCGCCGCAAAATTGCTGCTGCCTCTTGATTACCGGCAATCGCATGTGATGCGTGACGCAAGTTGTACCGTTCAAACCAAGAGAATGGAGGGGGATAGCGGCGGTCGATGTTTGCCCAATTGTAGAAACAGCAACGTGCACCAATCGCCACACCTGCTCGCATGGCCAGAAACGTAGCCAGATTAAAACTCTCTTCATCAATGTGAAACACCTGTGGACGTAACCGATTGAGCAGCGGACGTAGCCCCAGATAAAAGTGAATATGATGATGTCCATTCCAGACAATTGGCAGCGTCAGTAGGGTGTAACCGCTCGTGAAACGACGCTCAAGCGGTATCAATCCAACCCGTGGTTCACGCCAGCCGGTTGGCGCCAGCACGGTTAATTCTACGCCGAGCCGTGCAATCTCCTCCAACTTGCGCTGGTAGGCACCGGCAACCACGGCCTTTGAAAGCATCACAACACGCATACAATGCCTATGCTACGATGGTTATGTCGAAAGCGACTGCCAGACACAACCGGCAATCGTGCAGGCGCATTATAACCTGAGTATTGTATGTGTTTGTTCCGGTGCCTGAAAAAAGCGGGTTGGGAACCCGCCGCTCGTGAATCAAGTCGTTACTCATTCCGCCATCCCCCCGCTTGCGGGGAGATTGCGAGGGGAAGGGAGGACACCAGCAACGTGGACAGGATGATACTCGGTTTACACAAACAGGATTAGTATTAGAGGAAAGGCACAGTTCCTGAATGCCCAGCACCGTGACTTCTAGCAGCGCATTGGCAGAAACTCAATCAGACGGGGGTCCACTCGCTTACGTCAGGACACCAGCCAGAGCCTCGCAATCCCAGGTCACAGTGGTATGCGCTCTGATCAACCCGCTTGCAGTCTGCTAGAATGACAGCGATGAGCGATCTAGAGAGCAATGAACGTGTCACGTTCCCCCTAGGTGGTATCAAACGGATGCAAAAATCGTTGTACCTCCAGCCGATAACCGTCAGGATCGCGGGCAAAGAAATGATAAATCCGGTAACGTGGATTCTCGCGGGGCGGGCCATCAGTGGCTATCCCAACAGTAATCAGCCGCTGATAGATTGTATCAACATCCGCGCTGACAATCGTCAAGATCAAACGATCATCAGCAATCGGTGGCGCCAATTGTTGACATAACCCAAGATACCCACCCCGTGCCACTCGATAGATATGAATCCCGCCCTGATCAAGCACGAGCGGCAAACCGAGCGCAGTCCCATAACAGACTGCACTCGCCTGCAAGTTGGTTACCGGCACAAAGGTGATCGCCGCTGCGTAGGGAAACTCATCCATACCGTCGTGCAAACTCGCGCATAAAGTCGGCTAATACCCTGGCCGATTCAAGCGATACCGCATTGTAGAGCGATGCTCGTATCCCGCCAACCGAACGATGACCGGCCAGACCAACCATCCCGGCTTTCTGAGCTTCGGCCAGAAATTGCTTTTCCAACTCAGGGGTAGCAAGGCGGAAGGTTACATTCATCAGCGAACGCGCCGCTGGTACTGCATGGCCTCTGTAGAAACCATCACTATCATCAATCGCAGCATAGACGAGTGCAGCTTTCTGCGCATTGCGTTCGGCCATTGCCGATAGACCACCCTGATCCTTTATCCACTCCAACACCAGATTGACCATGTAGACAGCAAAAACCGGTGGTGTATTATAGAGCGAGTTGTTTTTAGCAAAGGTTGCATAGCGCATAATCACCGGCAAATCTTTGCGCCCTCGCTCGATCATGTCCTGGCGAATAACCACAACCGTCACCCCAGCCGGTCCTAGATTCTTTTGCGCACCGGCGTACATCAGTGCAAATCGGTTAGCGGTAAAGGGGCGCGAGAGAAAATCACTGCTCATATCGGCAATGAGCGGCACTGCACCAAAATCGGGAAGTTCCGCCGGCCATTGCACACCCTGAATCGTCTCATTTGTGGTCAGGTGCAGGTAAGCGACCTGCGAATCAGGCTCTGAGACGTCAGTCGGTAGACTGCGGTATCCATCAGACGATGTACTGGCCAGCAGATGAACCGTACCCAACCGTTGCGCCTCTTCGTAAGCTTTTTCGCCCCATGTACCGGTGATAATGTAAGCAGCAGTTGCACCTGCGGCGAGAAAGTTGAGCGGGATGAGCGCAAATTGCATCGACGCGCCACCCTGCATAAAGAGCACTCGATACTCGTCACCCAGGCCTAACAACGCTTTTAAATTAGCTTCGGCAGTAGCGTTAACCGCTTCGTACTCCTTACTCCGATGGCTTATCTCGAGGATCGACATGCCACAGCCGCGATAATCGGGCAATTCTGCCTGGACACGCGCAATTACTTCGGGCGGTAAGGCCGCCGGGCCGGGATTGAAGTTGTGGATCATTGGTTCCCCCTTTTCCCTTGCGAGCAGGCTTGCTGTGAAACATAGTATACTCGATATGGTAACGTCTTTCGCTAGCTAGAAGGAAGGAGTTCATGCAGATACTTGTCATCGGTGGTGGAGTAGCCGGCCTGGTATGCGCACGAACACTGCATCGCAAGGGATATGAGGTCACGTTGATCGAAGCCGACGATGGTCTAGGTGGGCGAGTACGCTCGGATCGGGTTGAGGGCTTCACCCTCGACCGCGGGTTTCAGGTACTTTTCACCGCGTACCCTGCGGCACAACGACAACTCGATTTCACTGCCCTTGATCTACGCGCCTTCGATCCAGGAGCTATTGTAGCCTGGCAAGGCCGACACTACATGCTCACCGATCCACTTCGTGACCGCGAGCCAGGTGCACTCCTTGCAGCAGTACTGGCGCCGGTTGTCCCCTTCAGTGATAAGCTACGCACCTTGCAAGTATCGCTGCGCATGCGGCGCCAGACGATAGATGAACTACTGGCCGGTCCTGACCGCACCACCAGTGATGAATTGCGGGCACTCGGCTTCAGTGATCAGATGATTGATCGCTTTTTCCGTCCTTTCTTTGGTGGCATTTTCCTTGACCGCTCGTTACAAACCAGTGCCAAGTGCTTCCGCTTCAATTTCAAGATGATGAGTGATGGTGCAACGGTTGTCCCAAATCGTGGGATGGGCGCCATCGCCGAGCAATTAGGCAGCGAGCTACTGACAGCCGGGAGAGTGCGTCTTAGGACACGGGCCGTTGCGCTGCTGCACAATGCCGACACGGTGATCGGTGTCCGTCTGGACGATGGGAGTGAACGATTAGCCGATGCGGTAGTACTAGCGACACCTGCTCCTGAGACGGCCCGTCTGAGCCAACTGCCGGTGCCGACCGGTCAGCTCGGTTCATCGTGCGTCTGGTTGGCTACTCGTACCCCACTGTATCGAGGTAAAAAACTCCTCCTGAACGCTGACCAAAATGCCTTTGTCAACACACTTGCCCCCTTAAGCGCAGTTGCCCCAGGATATGCGCCAGAAGGCTGGCACCTGTATGCAGCGGCGATTCTCGGGGTTCCCCAAAGTGATGACAGTACCGTCATTGCCCGCACAATGGTGGACCTGAACCGCATGTTCGTCAACGACCGCGCAGCAACGACGGCGCTGGCAAATGCTCGCATACTACGTGTCGATCGCATTCCGTTCGCTCAATTCCCTCAACCTCCCGGTTTGCATCAGACACTGCCCGCTAACCGCACAACCCGACGTGGTCTCTACCTAGCCGGTGAATTGACCGAAGCGAGTAGCATCAACGCTGCGATGCTCAGTGGCGAACGTTGCGCCGAAGCAATACAAAGCGATTTTCCCAGGTAAACACGAGCATGCATTTCAGAGCGTGCCTAGATATTCCTGGCTCCAGGCTGTGCTGTACTGCTAAGGGGAAGGTAAGAGGGCCAATCGCGTCGGTGGCACGAACTTTGGACTGCTAAAGTATGGATTCACCAGTCCACAATGGGAATGAGCAAGACACGCCGACGATTCCTGGCACTACGTCGGAAGGGGCGGGTTTGGAGGCCGCCCCGATGGCATGCCTTTAAAGCGGGCGTTGACCGCACCGATTCCACTGCAAGACGTGGGTCCCAGACAAGCGACACGGCTCAGCGAGCGTCATGAGGGTGTGAAAGACGTTCGTTGGCACACATGACCAAAAACTTGAAAACATTGACCTCCTACTAGCACGACATAATTTGGCAAAACGTCACGAACTATGTTATAATATAGCAGCCAATATAAGGAACGCCGGGCTGCGCCGGCCCGTGCGCGATTACGCGAGGAGGAATTGCTCGTGGCGCTCGAAAAAGAAGAAAAATCACAGATTATTAACGACTATCAGATTCACGAATCTGACACCGGTTCGCCCGAAGTTCAAGTGGCATTATTGACCGAGCGTATCAACCAGTTGATCGAACATCTGCGTGTTCATACTCACGATCACCACTCACGTCGCGGTCTACTCAAACTTGTCGGGCGTCGGCGGCGGCTGCTGAACTACTTGCAGTCTAAGGATCGCGAACGCTATCGTAATGTCATCAATCGGCTCGGTCTGCGCCGTTAGTATGATAAGGGTATTCGTCCGTGTGAAATAAGCAACAAAGAGCGCCAGCGGCCTCCGCCGCTAGGCGCTTTTTGCATATTGTCAGGCGCGGCAGTTCGGGATTGGCGTATGTGCATGACTTGTATGCCCATACGCCAGTACCGAACACCGCGCCCCGGTCGCAAGCGGCGATCGGATCCGTTTCAAGAGGGCGCAAGGGGCGCCCCAATCAGGTGCGAAACAGAGGAGTGGTAAAAACGTATGACAGAACGTAATATCTATACGGTGAGCACAGAGATAGCTGGCCGTACCTTAACCTTGGAAGCCGGACGTTTTGCCGAGCAGGCCGATGGCGCGGTTGTGGCTCGCTACGGTGATACGATGCTGTTGGCGACCGTAGTGTGCGCCAAAGAAGTCCGTGAAGGAACCGATTTCTTCCCGCTGACTGTTGATTACGAAGAGAAGATGTATGCGGTGGGCAAGATACCCGGTAACTTCTTTAAGCGCGAAGGACGCCCCACAACAACCGCCATTCTCACTGCCCGGCTTACCGACCGACCGCTACGCCCCCTCTTTCCCAAGGGTTTTTACAACGAAGTACAGGTGATCGTTACCACGTTCTCTATCGATATGGAGAACGACCCTGGCCCGCTGTCAATTATCGCAGCATCAGCCGCGCTGTGCATCAGTGATATTCCCTTTGCCGGTCCGGTTGGTGCGGTACAGATGGGGCATCTTAACGGTCAGTTGGTGGTAAATCCGAAGATGAATGAGATCTCCAACAGCCGTCTCGATCTGGTAGTCGCCGGTACCAAGGACGCTGTGTTGATGGTTGAGGCTGGTGCTTACGAGTTAACCGAAGACGAGATGCTGCAAGCCGTTATCGAAGGCCATGCCGTCTGTAAGCAGATCTGCGACTTGCAAGAGCAACTCGTGCAGCTCTGTGGAAAACCAAAGCGTCCATTTACCCCACCGGTGGTCGATACCTCGCTGGAAGAGGCAATCAGTGCATGGATGGGTGATCGCCTGCGCAAAGCGGTGCGTAGTCCTGTTAAGCAAGAGCGTGAAGCCCAAACCGAAGCCCTGAAGGCAGAGGTGATTGCCCACTTCACTGCGGATGAACCGGAAGAAGAAATCCCTAACCGCACCAAAGAGGTAACAAAAGCTTTTGAAAAGCTGCTCAAGGACGAGGTACGTAATGCGATTCTCGATGAGGGGATTCGGGTAGATGGTCGTCGGATTGATGAGATCCGTCCTATTAGCATCGAGGTAGGCCTCATTCCACGAGTGCATGGTTCGGCGCTCTTTACCCGTGGTCAAACCCAAGTTCTGACGATTACAACTCTCGGTTCACCCGGTGAAGAGCAAAAGATGGACGATCTTGGGATCGAGACGGCCAAACGCTATATCCATCACTACAACTTCCCGCCGTTTAGTACCGGTGAAGTACGCCGGGTAAGCACGCCACGTCGTCGTGATATTGGCCATGGCGCTCTCGCAGAGCGTTCGTTGTACGCCGTGTTGCCCGATGAGAAGGATTTTCCGTATACGATCCGCCTGGTTTCTGAAGTACTCTCTTCTAATGGCTCCTCATCGATGGCCTCGGTGTGTGGTTCGTCGCTCAGTTTGATGGACGCTGGTGTTCCAATCAAGGCACCTGTCGCTGGTGTAGCAATGGGCTTGATCACCGATGAGAGCGGGCGCTGGCAAGTGTTAACGGATATTCAGGGTATTGAAGATGCCCTCGGCGATATGGACTTTAAAGTAGCCGGTACCGCTAAGGGTATTACTGGGCTGCAAATGGATATCAAGACGACCGGAATCACCTACGAGATTATGCGGCAAGCGTTTGCACAGGCGCGTGCCGGACGCCTATTTATTCTCGATAAAATGAATGCGGTGATTAGCACGCCACGGCCAGAGTTGTCGATCTATGCACCACGGATTATGACCATTCAGATACCGGTTGACAAGATTGGCGCCCTGATTGGGCCTGGCGGCAAGACGATTCGCAATATCTGTGATACAACCGGCGCCCAAATCGATATCGAAGATGACGGCCGCGTCTTTATTACCGCACCCGATGGCACCGCCGCCAAACAAGCTATCAGTATGATTGAGGGATTGACCCGCGAAGCCAAAGTGGGTGATATTTTTCTCGGTAAGGTGGTGAGTATTAAGCCCTTTGGTGCGTTTGTTAACATCTTGCCCGGCAAAGATGGCATGGTTCACGTTTCAGAACTCGATGACAAGCGGGTCGAGAATGTGGAAGATGTGGTTTCACTCGGTGATGAGATCAATGTGATGGTCATCGATATTGATCGCGCCACCGGGAAGATCAGCCTCAGCCGACGTGCCGTTCTGACCGGTGAGACACCTGAAGAACGCAAGGCTGCTGGCGCTGCACCACGTCCTCGTCCACGCGAGGAACAACGTGGTGGCCGTGAAGAACCGCGCAGTTTGCGCGAAGAGTTACGTGGACCGCGTCGTGAAGCTGACCGACCTCGACCACGCCGCCGCGATGATTAGGGTGGCATTCGGACGTTGCGCGTGCCGTGCGCCGATATTACCGCGCACGGCCCCTTCATATAACGCGGTTGCCCTTCAACGTATCTTATGACAACACAAACCGCTCTTACACCATATTGTGAGCTCGGGGGTTCCGGCCCCCGTCTCATCCATATCGCGCCTGCTAATGGCTTTCCGCCAGAAGCGTATGTCCCTCTCGCCGCCGGCCTTGCGTCGTTTGGGCGCATCCTTGGGTACCGGCCACGTCCGCTGCGTGTCGATGGGGATTCGCAGCCGGGAGGGACATGGCGCGATTTGGCTGCTGACCTGATCGCCGACTTACAGACCGTAACCAGCGAACCTGTCATCGGTATTGGTCATTCGCTAGGGGGTATTCTCACCTTATATGCAGCCGTGGCACGCCCTGATCTTTTTCAAGGGATTGTGCTGATCGATCCGGTACTCTTCCGGCGACGCTTGCAGGTGCTGATATGGCTTCTCCGTCAGAGTGGCCAGGGATACCGCTTCCCGCTGGCCCAGGGTGCATTACGACGCCGCGATCATTTCGCCAGCGTCGATGAAGCTCGACAACGCTGGCGTGGACGTGGTGTGTTCGCCGATTTTACTCCAGAGGCGCTCGAAGGATACCTGAGCGGTGGGCTGCGGCCGCATCCGCATGGTCAGGGTTATACCCTGGCATGGCCGAAACGCTGGGAATCGCATATCTTTGCCTCTTCACCAATCGACGCCTGGCGTGATCTGCGCCGTCTCACGCTGCCGCTGTTGATTGTGCGCGGCACACGCTCTGATCTGATAACTGACTCGGTCTGGCAACGACTCCATCGGGTTGTTCCCAAGGCCACCTTTGCCGAGATCGAAGCCGGTCATATGCTGCCGATGGAACGCCCCGATGATGTCGCCGGAATTATTGCCCGCTGGTTAACACAAATCATTCTGCCAGGCAGCAACGATCATCGGGTACGTATCGCTTGATGCTTATCAGAATGTTCAGCGATTTCAGTTTTGCATATCTTGACAGCATCTTACCGGCGCACAACTGCCACGTGCGATGAACATTATTTGATTTAAGAGTCCACTGCAAAAACTCACCATGGAGCACACAGAGCACGCAGAGCGTCTAAGATTTATGAATAATTAAGGATAATTTTTGGCTATTGGGTACATGTAAGAACACAACCCTATGTTTAATGAAAGATAAAATTATCTTTAGTCTCTGTGATCTCCGTGGTCTCTGTGGTGAAAAGAAAGCGTATCTTTTTTGTCTCTCAAACGGTTTTATATATAGCATGTTCGTTTCGATATGCTACATTCACTGCCCAGAACGCTATGCGAACTCTCTAAGGTAAAACAAACTTTCGGCAACGAAACATGTCTTATGTCAAATCAACAACACCATCACCAACCATTGTTGCCACCTGAAGCCACCACCATATTGCGGGATGTTTTCGGCTTCAGCAAATTCCGTTCTTACCAGCAACAGATCATCGCACGTGTCCTGCATGGCAAGTCCACGCTAGCTATCTTACCGACCGGTGCCGGGAAATCTCTGACATACCAACTACCGGCGCAATTACTACCGCAAGCTACGGTTGTCATCAGCCCACTGATTGCATTGATGAAGGATCAGCTTGACCGACTACCGCCAGCTCTGCAACAACGTGCGACTGTCATCAATTCAACGTTGAGCGGACACGAAATGCGTGAACGCTTGCGGGCCATCGCAGCCGGTACTTACAAACTGGTCTACATCGCCCCAGAACGATTACGACAGCGTTCTTTTCTGTACGCGCTGCGTCGCTGCGGAGTAGCACGGCTTGTCATCGATGAAGCGCACTGTATCAGTTTGTGGGGTCAGCACTTTCGGCCCGACTATCTGTTCATCAGGCGGGCAATTACCGAATTGGGAACACCACCGGTTCTAGCAGTCACGGCTACTGCGGCGACCGATACGATCAACGCCATTAAAACCATGCTGGGGCCACTCGATGTTATCCAGGCCCCTATCTTCCGGCCTAACCTCTTCTTTCAAGTAGTGCGGATACGATCAGGCATGTCGAGAGTGCGCAGTGTGATTGAACTTTGCCAGCAGATCAATGGCCCGATCATCATTTACGCCCGTGCCCGTCAGCGATGCGAGGAGCTGGCCTGTGAATTGCGCCTGGCCGGAATCGCTGCTGACCACTACCACGCCCTCCATCCTGATCGAGAAGCCGTACAGGAACGATTCATGAATGGCAAGACGCGGGTGTTAGTGGCAACAGTCGCTTTCGGGATGGGTGTTGATAAAGCCGATATTCGTGCGGTTATTCACTACAATTTGCCGCCTTCGCTGGAAGCCTATTATCAAGAGGCAGGCCGCGCCGGACGTGATGGATGGCCGGCACGTTGTATTCTTTTTTTCAGCGAGAGTGATGCCAATACCCTCCGCCAATGGTTGCAGTCTACCTTGATTACACGCCCAAAGCTACGCGAACTGTATCGGCATATTCGGAAGATGATCGAGTACCCGGTAGGAGTGATCGATCTCAATGCCTTGCAGGATCAATTGGGTAGCGACGGTGAAACACTGGTTCGAGTAGGGATCAGTGTACTCGAACAGGTCGGTGTTTTACGCCGTCATTTCGATCTGCCACTCTCGGCTATCGTCGAGCGTCGCACTGCTAATCTTCATACACCAGACTGGTTAAGACAGTTTCCGCAGGAAGCAGTTGAAATTGATCTGGTGATGCTTGCCCGTCAATACAACCTTCCGGTGCCACAGATCGAAGCCGTGCTGCTCGAAGCCCAGGCCAGTGGTCAACTGTTGTATCGTCCTGGCTTACGATTGCCACTCATCGAATGTTTACCTGTGCCACCTGATGTCGGTGATCGAATTGATCACTGGCTAGCAACGGCGCAACAGTGGCAAGAGCGACGAATTGAAGCAGCAGTCAATTATGCCCGCCAGGCGCGGTGCCGTCATCAGCTTCTGGCAGCCTACTTTGGGCAGCAACTCACGGCATGTCGTACTTCGTGTGATGTCTGTGCTCCGTCACACGCCCTCAGTGTCGGGATACGGAAACGGCACGGTTGATGCAGAAAGGAAGCTCTAGAGCGTGTTGATGCGACCATACGCCGTTCATCTCAAGATGGACATGCTCTCAGCCAGCCTCGGTTAAATACCAGCGACCATCGACCCGAATAACCGGTAGTCCATTTGCTTCGCGACCGATCAGACGCAGCAGGGCACCGCTGCGTTCAAAAACGACATTCCCTGCGGCATCACGCCAGCGTACTGTCATCACCCCATTGACTACTTCAACCAGTGCCGTCATTTCATCGATCCGATTCGCACGGGTACGGTCGTAAGTGATAACCACTTCAGCCTTACTCCCACGTACTGGTTGGAGGTTGTTACGAGCGAAGCTGTCGAACATTTCGCGCATGACCAGACGCTGATCGGCACGTTCGCTGGGCGCAAAATAGCTTGCCAGACGGTTAGCCCACACCTGTCGGGCCGTTGGCTCGCTAAGCGCCGGATCAGCCAGAGCTGTGTTGAAATCCTCGAGAAAGCTCTCTACTACTGCTTCAGGCGTGACTCCGCCTAAACCAATATCTTCATCCAGGCTGACCGTACTACAGCCACTGATCAGCAATAGCAGGCAGCAGCAAAGGAAAAACTGTTTCATCGCAGAGCTTCTTCACGAAAACTACGCGGTGGTGGCGGCAACTCAGCGCGCATGATGTCACCACCACTGGCAATGTAGAGGATCGGACGAGCACTACTGGTATCAATGCTCAATGCCATCAATTGGCTCAGATTCAGATCGTTCCCGACTCGTATTCGTAACTGCTGGATCAGCTCGCCAGTACGTTTGTCGATCTGCAAGATCCGCTCGTTTACTGGTTCAAGCATAAATATGTATCCCGCATCGGGTGGACCGGTGATCACAAAGCGAGTCACTTCGACAATTGGTGGTGAGACATTGCGTGGCGTGATCTGACCTACCTGTTGACCGAAACTAAAGACCAACACCGTACCGTTTTTCTGGAGCAGATAGATACTGCCATCAACGGCCATATCAATCGCCGAGAGCACGGCTGCATCGCGCGTAACACTGGGGTTAAGCCAGAACTCAGGTGTGTCGCCATAGCGCCCCGACGAGAATTTCAATACTTCGCCCGGCTGGACACCCCAAACGTAAAGATTACCGGCATACTCCTCAACATCGAGACGTTCGGGGTTGATCCATATCTCAGAACCACCCAACTTCGAGTAGTTCCACGTGTCATTCTGGCGAAAGTAGTAACCGAAGCCGTTTGACGCTTGATCGATTGCGACCACCTGATCGATTCGCCAGAGTGCGGCACGCAACGAACCCACTACAGCGGCACCTACGATTTGTCCTGGTTCGAGATACGGTTCTGGCGCTCCACCATCTCGTGGAATCCGATAGAGACGAGCAGCATTGGGGGCACTATCTAACGCATACAGGTAACGCAGGGCGGTCAGACGTGCCGTATCCGTAACACTACTTGTTGCAGGTGGAACAATAACGCTGCTAAAAACACCGTTGGGGAGCGGATGGGTTGCCAGTAACACAGGTTCGAGGAACGAGATGCGATCAACAGCAGCTAATAACCGTTCGTATTCACGCTCGAGTTCGCTAAAGCGTAACCATAACCCTGGATTCGTTGTCGTGATCTCAGGGCTAGTGCGGGCCGTTTCGATAGCCTGTTGCGCAATGATCAATGCTTCACGGGCGGCGGTTTCATCAGGCGCTGTACGGACTGCCGCTACTCGTTCTTCAGCGGCTACCAGATATTCAGTAGCCAGTTGCAGGTTATTCTGCTGCGAGAGGTTGATCCCGTACAAAATAGCAATCCCCACCACTAAGATGGTAACTACTATCAGTGACCACGGAAATGGCGGAGCAGTGCGGCGATAGGTGAGACCCCGACCACGGGGCACATAACTGCTCACGGTGAGGGCTTTCCGCCGCAATACTCGCTCGCGTCGCCACTCGCGGATCAGATCGCTTACCACCAAGAGAGGCCAGCTCAGTCGTTCAAGCAACGTCAGGGTTTCTGGTGGTCGGAGCGGGCGGCGCAGACCGTATGGACGAGCATCGGTAAACGTATCACCCAGATCAATCGGCGGTGCTGATGGTGGATTTTCGCCTAACATACTCGATGGCGGCAGCGGCATCTGCTGCTGGGCTACTCGTTCGGCCAGCGACTCACCGAGATCAATCGGTGCTGGTCGGGGGGACGGGTTTGATGAATACGTCGGTTGTGATGGTAAGGTAAAAAGTGGATCAGGCTTTGTTTCAGGGGATGCAACAGACTGCACCGGTTTATGGTTCGGTCGCTGAAAAAACTGATGTCTATGCTCTGCCTGGGGTAGAGATGCTGCACGTGATGCTGCCGCATGAACGGTGAAGGCCAGTAATTCGATCTCCGCGAGCTGATCGATGCGCGACTGCACCGCATCCAGAATGGCTGCAACATCAGTCTGGGCAAGGAGCGCCGCCATCGTCGGTGAATCAAATCGCGTGATCAAATCACTATTACTGAGGAGAACCGTATCACCGGGCTGTAATACCGCTCGAAAGAACTCGGGTTCAACGAACAGACTGGCGCCGAGCGCGCCGCTTAATGCAAGCTGTGCGGCATTGACTTGCCCTGGCTCCCAGGATGGATGGGGAGGAATAGCCCGAAGCTTGTTACAGCACCGTAAGAAGACCTGTGCCGGTTGCACCTGAGCGATAAAGAGATCGCCATCAAGTCGTGCAATTGCAGTCACCCCAACAGTCATGCGGTGAGCAGGCGCACACCGCATATTGTCTTGATACAGCGCCTTATTAGCGGCAACTATCGCCAGTCGCAGTGCGGATGCAACACTGGTTGCATCACTCTCATAAAAGACCTGGCGGATACGTTGGGTAACGACCCGACAGGCATGCTCGGCACGCTCAGCCGGACCAATCGGTTCACACAACACAAAAAGTTGCCCACGGGCAGCGGCTGCCAACTGCTGAGGGGCAGGTGTCACGACCAGTGTGCGAGCACTTTCCGCTAAAGTTGTCCCGGCCACCACGACACGGTGGTCAATTTGAAGCTCAAGTGGTTGCATACCACAATGATTATACCAGATGAAGCCATTGTGGTAGCACCGGCAACGTCAGATCGGTCGGGGCGCAGCGTCGCTGCGCTCGCTCGTCAGGGGTCACTCGTGGAGGCAAAGCATCGTCTGGCTTCGCTATGCAACACCATCGAGATCAGGCTGTACATCCATCGTGTTCCAGCCATCGCCTGGGTTGATGCGTTATGACGTGACGACGAATGTCTGGATAGACTCTCACACTGTAGAAAACCGTTACCGACAACGGGTAAGAGGTTACACCCCGGCTCTGTGTGTTGTGCATCGTCGCTCGCTCATCGGCATACCGGCTTCGCCATCCACCTCATCGCGGCCTGCTTTGTCGATTATTTCCCACCACATGAGGAGCAGTACCCCGACGTTTCAAAGCGTAATCGATGCCCTCTTGCAATGTTGCGCGCGTCGTCATATCACGCAACTCAGCACCAATATGCACCAGGGTCTGGGCAATCTCTGGGCTAATTCCGGTCAGCACAACTTGAGCACCGAGCATACGTGCCGCCTGTGCAGCCCGTACCAGTGCACCGGCCACCTGGGTATCAACCACTTTCACGCCGGTAATATCAATAATGGCGACCTGCGCACGATATTCGGCTACCCCATTCAGGAGCGTCTCCATGATTTGCTGGGCGCGCATCGTATCAATCGCCCCGATCAGCGGCATTGCTATCACACCATCGGCAATCGGCATCAGTGGTGTACTGAGTTCGCGCAATGTTGCCTGCTGGGCTGCAATGATCTGTTCTTGCATCTCGGTGCGCTCACGTTCAATGCGGCGCTGTTCGGTCACATTGCGCGACAGAATCAGAATGTCGCGATCACTGAATACCATGCGCGCTTCATACTCTAGTGTCTGATCGCCAATGATAAGCTGGTAATCGAATTGTTGCATTTCATTGGTGCGCTTGAGCTGATCCATATGGTGTAGCACCTGCGCGGCTAGTGGTGGCGGCAGCACTTCGTCAACTCGCTTGCCTAAAAATGCTTCTGGCGGCATAAGCAACTCACCGCTATAGTCGGCTTTGTAGTCGAGAAATACGCCGTCTGGCCTGAGCAAAAACATTAAGTCGGGAATTGCGTCGAGCAATGCGCGCTTACGCCGTTCGCTCAAGCGGAGATTCTCTTCAGCTTGCAACTGCTCGGTGATGTCACGATTAATCGAAGCGTAGCCGGTCAGATTGCCATGCTCATCGCGTAACGCCAGTGCTGAGGCCTGAATCGTAATCAGGGCACCATCACTGCGCACATAACGAACCGTTTCCCGTGGCGTCAGGCCCTGCATCACCTGTTGTGCTATCTGTTCGAGTATCGGAAGATCAGCCGGGTAGACAATTTCGGCAACTGCCTTGCCTACCAGTGAAGGATACTGGAGCATCTTCGCCAAAGCCGGATTGTTATAGGTTATAACCAGATGGGGATCAGCTATCGCAATCCCGTCAGGGGCGTTTTCCACGAGCAATTTGAAGGTGCGCAGCTCTTCGGCTTGCAGCTTAATATCGGTAACATCTTCATACATGCCAAGAACACCGATTACCTCACCATCGCGCTGCAACGGCAGTTTGCTGGTGCGCAACCAGATCGTTGTGCCATCACTGCGCGTCAGCGGCTCCTCAATATTAAGTTTGGGGCCATTGCACATAACCTCTTGATCATCGGCCCGATACGCATCGGCCTGATCGCGCCACGGCATTTCAAAGTCGGTTTTGCCAACGATCTCTGCTTCAGAGCTGAGACCGGCATCACGAAGCAGTTGCTGATTACAACCAAGAAAACGCCCGTCACGATCTTTCCAGAATACTGCCTGTGGCAAACTATCAATGATCAGGCGTAACATTGATCGACTTTCGGCTAATTCGTGGCGCAGGCGTTGGATGTGACTGATGTCATGCGCAATCGATGTCGCACCGGCAAACTGGCGTTGATTATCATAACGAATCGCGATTGTCCAAAGTATAGGAAAGATAGCACCCGAACGGTGTACCACCCGATTCTCAACCGTGACCGTCCGCTCACCCCGTTGTACCCATTCGCCCAGCGCCCGTTGTGCTCGCTCGCGATCGTCTGGATGCAAAAACTCTAGCGAAGAGCGACCGATACAGTCTTGAGGAGGATAGCCAAAGAATCGTTCCGCTGCCGGGTTGACATAGGTAAAGATACCATTGCTGTCAACCTCGGTGACCAGTTGATCGGTATCTTCAACAATCTGTTGAAAGCGTGTTAATTCGGCTACCTGTGACTGCAAACGTTCACATTCTGCCTGCAATATCGCTACCTGAGAATCCTGCATAGTGTTACCTCAGAACAACTTCGTTGGGAATGATTGATTTGCGGGCCTGGCAATGGAAGCGACGTGGCTGCATGTGGTACCGCTCATTATACCGAGAAAACACAGAGACTTCAATGGTTTAGAAAACATCATTACTTTGCAATTGCGCTACATACGTACACCATCGTCACATCCATCCTGGGTAGAGCGAAAAGAACGCAGCCAAAGTGACACCAACGAACATCACGCACCCGCTGCTCATTTCTGCCGAGTACGTGCATTGACGTGTGCCTGCTTCACTCGTACAATGGAACCAGCAATAGCATTGGGTAATACACTCGTAGAAATGAGTTTGACCTATGTTTGAGAGTCTCTCCGACCGACTACAGGCCGTTTTTCAAAAACTCGGTAGTAAAGGAATTTTGACCGAAGATGATGTGCGCGAGGCGATGAAGCAGGTACGCCTTGCGCTGTTAGAAGCTGACGTCAATTTGCGCGTCGTTAAAGATTTTGTGACAAAAGTCACCGAAAAGGCGATTGGTGAAGAGGTCACCAAGAGCCTCACCCCCCACCAGCAGGTTATTAAGATTGTTCATCAAGAACTGATTAATCTATTGGGAACCGAGCACGTGCCATTACAAGAGGCCCGTCCCGGCCCAACCGTGATCATGCTGGTCGGTTTGCAAGGCACCGGTAAAACAACGCTGGCCGCCAAATTAGCGCTCCATCTACGTAAGAAGGGGAAGCGGGTATTACTGGTTGCGGCTGACGTATATCGCCCGGCAGCAATTACCCAGTTGCAGGCATTGGGTCGGCAACTGAATATTCCGGTCTACAGCGAAGGAACGCAGGCCAGTCCTCCAGATATTGCCGAACACGCGGTCGAACATGCCCGCAAAGAGCTATTTAATGTGGTAATCATCGACACTGCTGGTCGGCTCCAGATCGACGAACCGCTCATGCAAGAGCTGGAACAGATTGAGAGCCGTGTGCATCCGATTGAACGCTTGCTGGTCGTTGACGCAATGACCGGTCAAGAGGCGGTGCGCGTGGCCGAAACCTTCAATCAGCGGGTGAAGCTGACCGGCGTAGTGATGACGAAGATGGACGGCGACGCACGGGGTGGTGCGGCCTTGTCGGTACGGGCCGTTACCGGCGTACCGATCAAGTTCCTCTCTACTGGTGAGAAGGTCGATGGTAACACGCTCGAAGTCTTTCACCCTGACCGGCTGGCTTCACGTATTCTGGGCATGGGTGACGTGCTCTCCCTTATTGAGCGTGCTGAACAGCTCTACGATGCCGAACAGGCAAAGAAGATGCAGAAGCGCTTGAGCAAGGGTGAATTCGATTTTGAAGATTTCCTGACCTCGCTCCATCAAATGCGCAAGCTCGGCCCACTACAGCAGATTATTGCGATGATTCCCGGCCTGAATCAACTGGCCCGTAATGAGGAGCTACTCGATGAACGACACATCAAGCGGGTTGAAGCGATTATCTATTCGATGACGCCTGAAGAACGTCGGCGACCGGAAATCATTAAGGGTAGTCGCCGCGAGCGGATTGCCCGCGGCAGTGGCACCTCGGTGCAAGAGGTGAGTCAGTTGGTGAAACAGTTTCAGCAGATGCAGCGGATGATGAAGCAACTTGCCGGTAAAGGTGGTAAAGGCCGAGGCGGGATCGATCCAAATGAACTGCTACGGCGATTACGCTGATCTGTTGCAACAAAAACGCAAATCTGTGTTATACTCTAGGGCTAGTGTGTTATTATTGGTCTGAGTATGAGGAACAAAACGACCTATGGTTAAAATTCGTCTGCGCCGCACCGGCAAGACTAAGCAGCCAAGCTATCGTATTGTGGTTGCCGATTCGCGCTCACCGCGTGATGGTAAATTTATCGAGACCATCGGCTACTATCTTCCAACCCGCCAGCCCAAAGTGCTGGAAATCAAGCCCGACCGTGCTCGTTACTGGCTCAGCGTTGGCGCCCAACCAACTGAGGTTGTCGTCAGGCTGCTAAAGCAGGTAAACATTCTCGACGAGCAGGGTAAGGTCGTAGCCGAGGCGTAATCACTATTACCGGAGGGGCCTCTATGAAAGCGCTCCTTGAATACATCGCCCGCAATCTGGTTGATACGCCTGAAGCTGTGCGCATCAAAGAGCGAAGTGGGCGTTTTACTGTTACGTACCATCTTTCCGTTGCACCTTCCGAAACCGGTAAGGTGATTGGGCGCAATGGCCGGGTCGCCAAGGCGATCCGTGATCTGATGGGTGTAGCCGCCGCCCGCCAAAAGAAGCGGGTCCATGTTGACATCGAATAGGTGTAAAGAGGGTGGTAGCGGTCGGTCATTCTGACTGACCGCTTACTTTGCTGTTGGCTACTATGGATGATCTCTTGTATATCGGTGCTCTGGGTGCTCCGTTCGGTGTGCGTGGTCAGATCAAGCTCCATTCTATTTCGAGCCATCCCGAGCATCTGATCCGCCACCTGCGCACCGTTTTCATCGGTCCGAAACGGATTCCACATCAGGTTACACGCCTCTTCATGCACAAACCGGGCCTGATCATTATCCAACTACAAAGTATTACCGATCGCGATGCTGCTGCCGAACTTCGCGGCGCCGAGGTTTATATCGCTGCCAGCGATGCTGCTCCGCTTGCTGACGATGAGTTTTTCTATCACGATGTGATCGGCATGCAGGCTATTACCGAGAGCGGAGAGGGTATTGGTGAGGTGTGCGATATTCTCGAAACAGGTGCTGGCGAGATTGCGGTGATTAAGCGACGCGGACGTGCCGACGCACTTGTCCCAATGGTGCGCGATTTTATTATAGCCATCGATCTGCTTGAACGGCGATTGGTGATTCGCCCAATTGCTGGTCTGTTAGATTAGCAATCGTTCAGCGGGCAACTGGAAGGATCACACGGAACGTTGTTCCCTGATCGGGTTGCGACCGTACCAGCAACTCACCGCCGTGAAAATCTATAATGCTGTAGCAGAGCGGCAGCCCTAAACCGAGACTGTCGAACCGCGTCGAATAGAACGGTTCAAAAATCTTGGGTAATTCCGCTTCAGCAATACCTACCCCAGTGTCACTGATCTCCAGCACAACCGCCTGATCAGATAACTGCCGCGATCCGCCACCAGCCCGCCAGAACAATGCCCGATCTGGTTCGCCATCAGGGGGTCGAGGATAGGTGCGAATATGGAGCGTCCCTCCGTTCGGCATCGCCTCAATCGCGTTCTGAACTAGCGTCTGACAGACCTGCTTGAGATGGCCGATCACTGCGGTGACCCATGGTAAGGTTGAGGTCAGTTCACCGATATACCGAATCCCACGAGCATTCATCTGCGGTCGATAGGCGATAATTACATCATTGATCACCTGATTAAGATCAACCGGACGCCGCCCGTCTAGGTTTGGACGCGAGATGTCGAGAATTCGTTGCACGCGATGAATCAATCCGTCGAGTTCAGCCGCAGCTTTTGTGAGGTAGAGTTCTCGTCGCTCGGGTGGTAAATCGGGGTTTTGCAACAGGCGTATCGTACTGGAAAACGCCTGAAGAGGATTATTAATTTCGTGGGCCATCGCCGCCGAAAGACGACCAATAGCCGCCAGTTTTTCCACTTGGGCAAGCTCGCGCGCTAGCCGTTGTCGTTCGCTGATGTCGCGGGCAATAACCAAAAAGAGGTGTTGTTCGCCTTCAGGTACGACGCTCACACTTACGGCTACCGCAGTCTCGTGACCATCAGCAGTACAAAGCGTTGTCTCAATCTCGTGCTGTTCACTTCGACCATTGACCGCAGTTGCTAACAGGCCAGGCAGGGTAGGGAGTAATCGGTGCGGGTGAAGCTGTAAGAGGGTTTCGTGCGGATAACCTGACAAACGAGCCAGAGCCAGATTGGCATCAAGGACATGAGTACCGGTGACATCAAGCAAGAGCACCGCATCGTTCGCGTGGCGTAGTAAAGCGCGATAGCGTGCCTCCGAGCGCGAGACCTCAGCGTAGAGGCGAGCATTCTCGATCGCAACCGCTGCCTGCCGCGCCAACAGTTGTAGCAATTCTTGATCGGCAATCGTGAAAGCAGTATCCGGTGCCGCCTTGGCTGCATTGAGGACCCCTAAGACGCGCTCACCAGCCATAATCGGTACCGATAAAGCAGTGGTCAATTCAGGGGCCAACAGGTAATGGCGTAGTTCGGCAAACCATGGTGATGAAGTCAATCGTTGATCAATCAACAAAGACTGACGATGACGCACAACCCAACCCGATATACTGCTGGCAACCGGGATTAGCGCACCGATACCAACGGTATCAGGTAAGCCGGTACATGCTACGATCCGTAGCGACTGCTCATCAGGTTCCAGCAACAGAAGCGACGCCCGTTCGGCACGAACTTCGCTCCGCACCGTTTCAATGATTAAGGCGTAGAGACGCGACTGATCAAGCTCGGTTAACAAGTGCTGACTGATCTGCAACAGCGGCCGGAGGGTTGCCAATCGGTCACGGGTACGAACTTCCTGCCGTTTACTGACCAATTCGTGCGCAATACTGGTCAGTTCTTGGGCGTGGAACGGTTTGATCAACAAACCGCGCGCCCCAAGACGCATGGCCTGGACAATTTGCTCAACCGAAGCGATACCACTGACTATTAAGATAGGGACGCTAATATCGCGTAACCGGATCAATTCAAGGAGTTGGATACCATCGACGCCCGGCATTGCCAGATCGACGATGACCAGATCAAAGATGGTCTGTTCGAGGGCCTCAAGAGCTATCGTTGCATTGGCGGCAGTCACCACAACAAACCCGGCACGTGCCAGGGTCTGTCGGCATAGATCACGCAAGAGCGGATCATCATCTACAACCAACACTCGACCAGCCCAATGATGCATACAGTTATCCCGCAATCATCTGCGATTACGAGGCCTGATAACGACGGGTCAGCTCGGCCCAAACCGCTTCGGTGGTTAACCCCTGTTGTTCAAGTAGGACCAGGCTATGGTAAATCAGGTCGGCCAATTCGTAGGCTATCTCTGCCGGATTTCCATTTTTCGCGGCGATGATCAACTCGGCTGCTTCCTCACCGATCTTCTTACCTATACGGTCAATACCGCCGTGGAGCAGTCTGGCAGTGTACGAGGTAGCAGGATCGGTATCGCGACGGTCGTGAATGCGGTCAGCCAGGCGGGCCAGAATTGCCACGGCTGGCAGCGGGCCATTCACTTCGCTCTCGCTCAGATCACGGAAGAAACAACTTGGCCGGCCCGTATGACATGTTGGCCCAGCCGGTTCCGCCAGGATAAGAAGAGCATCGCCATCACAATCTTGCAGGATTTCGACAACGCGCAACGTGTGGCCGCTAGTTTCACCCTTCTGCCATAGCCGCTGACGTGAACGACTATAGAACGTCACAAAGCCACTTGTGCGAGTCGCAGTCAGTGCCTCTTCATTCATGTATCCCAGCATCAACACTTCACCACTGCGAGCATGCTGTACGATAACAGGTAGTAACGAAGGTTCAGCAATATCAACCATGGGCTTACTCTGTCTCCGTGTCTGTTTGATAAGGCAGCGGTGGTCACCGCTCCTCGTTAATGGCGGAAATGGCGGCGGCCGGTAAAGACCATTGCTGCACCGGCAGCATCAGCCGCAGCAATTACCTCTTCATCACGCACCGAACCACCGGGTTGAATAATCGCCGTAGCACCGGCAGCAATCGCCGCTTCAACTCCATCGGCGAAGGGAAAGAGCGCATCACTGGCCACCACACTCCCGCGCAGATCAAGGCCGGCCTGCTGCGCTTTCCATACTGCCAGGCGCGAGCTATCAACCCGACTCATCTGACCCGCACCGATACCCAGAGTACGGTCGGTAGCTGCGTAGACAATCGCATTTGACTTCACGTGCTTCACAACACGCCAGGCAAAACGTAACGCAGCAACTTCGGCATCGGTTGGTGCCCGTTTGGTTACCACCCGCCACTCCTCGGCTGCCAGCGGAGCACTATCCGGTTCTTGCACCAGCACCCCACCGGGAACGCTGCGGATTTGCCAGCGGGCAGCCCCGGCAACCGGTCGCAGACTCTGTAAAAGACGACGATTCTTCTTGCGCTGCAATAATGTTAAGGCATCAGGATCAAAAGCAGGGGCAATAATAATTTCCGAGAAAATCTCGTTGACCGCTTCGGCAAAAGCGAGATCAACCGTGCGATTGACCGCAATAATGCCCCCGAAGGGGGCATCTCGGTCGGTGGCAAATGCTGCTTCCCAGGCACTGCGGAGATCAGGGGCGACGGCAACACCACACGGATTGGTATGTTTGATGATAGCAACTGCCGCACCCTCATGAGGGGGAAACTCCTCGATCAACTCTTGCGCGGCTGCGGTGTCGAGAATATTGTTATAACTCAGTTCTTTGCCGTGCAACTGGCGGAAAAACGTTCCGAAATCACCATACAGTGCGGCTGCCTGATGCGGATTTTCGCCGTAACGCAGCGATTGATACTTACGCCACGCGAGCGGCAAAATTTCAGGAAGGGGTTCCGTACAGAGATAGGCTGCAATTGTAGCATCATATTCAGCCGTATGGGCAAAAGCCCTGGCAGCCAGTCGTCGTCGCTCGGCAAGTGGCACATCACCGGTACGCAAACCATCAAGCACAACCGGATAATCGGCGGGATCAACGAGGACGATCACATCTGAAAAATTCTTCGCCGCTGCACGCAACAGCGCGACTCCACCGATGTCAATCTGCTCTTGAGCTTCAAGCAAAGAAACATCAGAGCGGGCAATCGTTGCCGCAAACGGGTAAAGATTGACGACAACCAGATCAATCGGTTTGAGCTGATGGGCGGCCAGTTCGGCCATGTGGGTTGGGAGATCGCGGCGGGCCAGCAAGCCAGCATGAATGGCTGGATGCAACGTTTTGACTCGGCCATCGAGAATTTCAGGAAACCCGGTTATCTCACTCACTGCCAGGGCCGGAATACCGGCCTCTCGTAACACTCGCTGTGTTTGACCAGTGGAGATAATCTCAACACCGAGGTTGTGTAATGCCTGTGCGAACTCAACGATCCCTGTCTTGTCGTAAACGCTCATCAACGCACGCACAACATACTCCTCACCCTATTCAAGACCAAACCCTGCCTGCAGCGACGGGCAGGGTCGTGTATCGCCATTGTACCACAAATCAAACCAGCGCCTCACGCGCTCGCTCGCGTAGTTGGGCAGCAGCCTGACTGGCGCGATCAGCACCGATCAAGCGACGCGCTTCGGCTTCAAACGCATCGGCTGCCGCCAACATCTCGGCTGCCGATGCCCGTGAAGGATCGGTCACCCCGGCAATTCGATACGCTTCCTGAAGCAGCACATTGGCGCCAGCGCCGAGATAACCGGCAGCAATCTGTTCAAATTCGGGCGCCAATGACTCACCGGCTGCCGCTTCGCGACGCTCGATCAGCCCGCTCTGCATCAATTTTGCAATAATCTCGCAGGTTCGTGCTTCTCCCAGGCCACTACGCTGAGCGATCTGAGCAACTGTATGTTTGCCGTTGATCATCGTCAGCACCCGCCACTCTTCCGCATCGAGACTGATCTCGACGGTACCTGAAGACGGGTTAGGAACCAGACGGGGCACCATCGACAACGTGGGCGCTGCTTGTTGCTGCGACCAGGTCTCTTGACGATGGATCCCTTCCATGATGATCGACTCATTGCTAACGGTAATCGTGACCTGGGGCGACGTCACACCTTCGTGGAAACGAAACGGGCCGCTCGTCACGGTAAAGAACGCATAGACCGCTTCCAGTGGTTCTAAACCGGGCAGCTTTGCATCAACAATCTTTCCATCACGAAAAAAGATCCAACCGGCCAACTTCTGCGCACCACGCCGGCCATCAATTTCAACTCCACCGGTCTTCTTACTCAATTGCAACAACTGGATGAGGTCAGTGAGCGAAAACTCGCTCAAATCACCTGCCAGCGCCATAGCTGCGCCTCACCTTTGACTAGCGCGTGCGACGTTGCAGAGCAACATCACAGCTTGCTAATGACAACCCGACTGATTGCCCGCAGCGTTTCAAAGACCCCCACGCCTTTGGTAGCGATTGCCTCGATCCGCGGCCAATTCATCTTATTCACACCGAGGAAATGATCCATAGTTGCCACTGGTGTGAGCACCTCTGGCGGCAAATCCCGCTTGTTGTACTGCAATACGATCGGAAAATCGGCAAATCGCTTATTCTGGCGGGTAATATTCTGGGCCAACTCACGCAGGCTGTTAATATTTTCCTGCATTTTGTTCTTGTGCGAGTCGGCCACGAAGACCACCCCATCAGCACCGTTCAACACTGCCACCCGTGTCCGCTCGTAGAGTACCTGCCCCGGTACTGTATACAGATGAAAGCGCGTTTGAAATCCGCGCACCTTACCGAGGTCAAGTGGCAAGAAATCAAAGAAGAGCGTTCGTTCAGTTTCAGTTGCAATAGAGAGGAGATCGCCTTTTACCTCTTTTGGCACCTGGCTATGGATATACTGCAAGTTCGTTGTCTTGCCGCACATCCCAGGCCCATAGTACACAATCTTGCAGTGTATTTCACGCGCAGCGACATTGATCAGAGCCATAGATTCTCTCGCGGAGCCGGTCGGATCACACCCCGACACGACCAATCAGCAGGATGGAAGCGCGGCTAATCACGGAACAACAGATCAATGGTATCTTCCATTGAAGTACGGAAGGCGGAACCAAGCACTTCATCACGCGCCTTATGCTGTTGCCGTACCCGTTCGAGAACGGCAGCCAACTCATCGGTCGCCTTCTTGGTTAGCACCTTCACTAGACCGATATGTGTGCCCTTGTTGAAGATGATACACAGAATCCATTGTTCCTCGATCAACGCGATGAAGATATTTTCGCGCACCCCTTGCTGGAACGATGCCCGAAAATCGCGTTCGCGCAAGAGCTTGGCCACCTCTCGCGAGGAAGCGAACACACCGGCAATTAGGGCACCTAGCGCAGTAATGTCTTGCCGGTCGCCATCGCCTTTCGAGGAGATGACCTGACCACTTTTATCGAGGAGCAATGCATAGTCACTGCCGGTGTCTTCCACCAGCCGGGAGAGACACTCTTCAATTTGAGCGATCTCTTCCGAAGGTACGATGATACTTGTCAACTGAGGATCCATCGCAGCCTACCTTCACGTATGAGAGTGGCGGGTGTCGATGCGTTACTGCTTCAAATTATAACATACCGTTGTCAAATTGCGCTGAGCGCATCGATCATCTCGTCACGATGTTTGGCAGCAAGAAAACGAAGGAAGCCAAGATCATCGCGTGAGTTGGTCAATAACAAGAGCATGGCATCACTACTGATCGGTTCAATAATGACCAGGCCATCATCGTATTCAAGCACTGCCTGAACGGTACGACCCTTGGCGACTTCTCGTCCCAGCGCATCGGCCATGGCCAGCCCGTTGGATGCCACTGCACCGATAGCATCAATATCCACCCCCAGACGAGTGACACTTTCGATCAAAAGACCATCAGTGGCTACTACCGCAGCAGCTTCAACGCTTTCGACCATGCGAAATCGGGTTAGAAGCTCTTTCAGCTCGCTACTCATGCTACCTCACTTTACCGCACGCACTGTGTATTATACACTGTCGTTGAACCAGAATGTTTCCATATCGTCACTCCATTTCACCAGTCACATTGTTGCGTTCCCGATCTTTCGGGGGGCGACCGGCGCGGATGTTCCGCAGGGAGTGGATAGTTGCGGCCAGGGCCCGATCAGCCCAACCATAGATGGTTGGGCGACTTTTCTGTAGTTCATCGGCAATTTGGGTGACGTTAGCCCGATAGCCGGGATCAAATGTGGCGAGGTTGATACGTGCAGCCGCAATGATCTGCTGAATCTCTTCGGGCGTTAATTTGTGTTCGCGAATGAGTTTTTGGGCACGTTTGCTGCTTTGGTTGATTTTCATGCCGATCTCCTCGCCACACCGGATAGCAATGGCTTCGCTGCCTGTGCCAGGCATTGGTGGTGAATACTTGCTCACCTACCCTCCTCGCGCTCAGGTTAAACGGCCTACGGTTACCGATCTCCGTCACGTATACCCGTGTACTCAGGAATTCTGAATGTAATGTTATTGGTTGACGGTATAATTTTTTATCATCATACCACGTATCAGCAATATTGTCGAGTCGTTGTGTAAATAGTAACCGGGTGGGCAGAACGGAGGAGAGACCATGCGCACGATACGCCATTGTATGAGACAAGGATTATCACACCGATGTTGAGATACAAGGGCTGTACGCACTTGTGTAATATTTGACAACGACACCTTCTGCGTGGAATAAGAAGTGTAAAAGTTTACACATGCTCACGACGATAGGAGCGTACACTCCTGTGTTACAATAGACGATTATGACCGATCTACGCCTCCGACAACGCGAATATCTACTGCAAATTAGCCGGGCCCTCACGGCACAGCTCGATCTGGGCAGTGTGCTAAATCTGGTGATCACGTATGCGGTCGAATTATTAGCCGGCACACTCGGCTTTATTGCCCTGTTCGACGAAGAAGATGGAATGCTCCGTATTCGAGCCTCAGCGCAATTGCCGCGCGATCTCTGGCCCGCCTTTGCCCCGCTGCTGCACATCCCGATTGCCGAGCTCAGTCGCTACGGCCCGCAGGTACTGCGTGAGGTCTCCCTTGATACCGGTATTCCACTGCGCCAGATGATCGCATTACCACTGACGGTTCGTGATACCTCACTCGGTGTGATCTACGTTTTCCGTGCTGCTCTCAATGTGGCATTCTCGGCTGATGATCGCCAGATTCTGCAAGATTTCGCCGATCAGGCAGCTATCGCCGTAGGAAATGCTCGCCTGTTTCAAAGTGTGTTACGCGAGAAACAACATCTGAATGCGCTAATTGAGCAGTCAGCCGATGGGGTGATGATTATCGATGGCCGCTGGCGAATTACTACCTTCAACCACACGATGGAATTATTGACCGGCTGGTCACGTGAAGAGGCAATCGGCCGTCCATGCGCCGAAATCCTTGGGATTCGCAATGCACAGGGAGTAAATATCTGCCTAAACGAGTGTCCGCTGCAACGCCATCCCGACCTCGCCAACCCTGTCGTTGAAGGTTGGATTACTACTCGTGATGGGCGTGAGTTGTTTATTCAGAATCGCTATGCACCGCAACGGGGAAGCCACGGCCAACTGTTGAGCGCCATCGCAAATGTACGTGATGTTACGGACCAAAAGATTGAGGAAGAGCGCCAGAACACGTTCATTTCGGTCATTTCGCACGAGTTGCGGACACCAGTGAGTATCATCAAGGGCTTTGCCGAAACGATGCTTCGTCCTGATGGTCAGTTCACGGTCGAACAATACCGCGAAGCACTCCAGGTCATCGGCGAAGAGGCTGACCGCCTGGCTCGTCAGATTCAAGATTTGCTCGATGTCTCACGCATTGCTGCCGGAGGACTACGGCTCGAACGAAGTGATGTGTCATTGCATCTATTGGTGACCGAGGTAGTACGTCGCTTCGCCACCCAGGTTGGTGAGCGGATCGAATTCGAGATACGGGTACCTGATGATATGCCACCGGTCTACGCCGATTACGAGCGGATTCGCCAGGTGCTGAATAATCTGATCGAAAATGCCGTCAAGTACAGCCCAAATGGCGGCGTCGTTCGGATCGGCGCCCGCGCCGAAGGCGACATGGCCATTGTCTATGTCGCCGATCAGGGGATCGGTATTCCGCCAGAAGAACAAGAGTTGATCTTTGAACGTTTTTATCGAGTCGATACGCGCCTGCGGCGTGACCAGCCCGGCAGTGGTCTGGGCCTGTTTATTGCCAGAGCAATTGTGGAAGCGCACGGCGGTCGCATTTGGGTTGAGAGCCAGGTCGGTCGTGGCTCACGGTTCTTTTTCACCATCCCCTTGAGCCGACGCCGATTACCCGGTGAATAAACGAGATGTGATATCGTTATGATACTGGCACTCTTCGTAGTGTTTATCCTGGCACTGATCTTTCGTCAGTCAGCACTGGCGTTGTTGGTGGCAACGATCCTGGTCAGTCTTGGCATGGCCCGTCTCTGGCAGCGCTGGGCATTGCGACGGGTGGAATATCGACGCACGTTGAGTCAACTTCGTGCGTTTCCCGGTGATGAGCTTACACTGACGATCACCATGACCAATCGGAAGCTATTGCCGCTGGCACAGGTTCAGGTGTTCGATGCCATTCCCAACGGGATCACGGTGGTGGGAGCGCCGGTGATCTTTAGCGGAAGTCGCCAGGTCAGCATCATCCGCAGAAGCACCGGCTTACGCTGGTACGAACGGGTCATCTGGCGGTACCGATTACACTGCGAGCGTCGCGGTGCATTTCGCTTCGGGCCGGCCCAGGTGCAGAGTGGTGATCCGTTTGGTCTCTTTCGCACGGCAGAGACCTTTGCTGCCGATGTGACGTTACTCGTTTATCCAAAACTCCTCAATCTGACCGATCTTGGTTTACCGGCCCGCGATCCACTTGGGTTGACACGAGCAGCGGCTCTTGTGCGTGACCCGTTGCGAGTAGTCGGAGTACGTGACTATACGCCTTCAGACCCGCTTAAAGATGTGCACTGGGCTGCTACGGCGCGCACCGGTACCCTCCAAACCCGCGTCTACGAACCGACAACCGCTCACGTGCTGGCACTGGTTCTCGATCTCGATACGTTTGAGTTCTACTTTCAGGGTATCGATCCTGAACTGGTCGAACATCTGATCGGCGTAACGGCTACGCTGGCTCATCATAGTATCAATGCAGGCCATGCGGTTGGATTGTACGTCAATGGCGCGCCGGTTGAAGATGAACATCTGGTACGATTGCCGCCCGGTCGTAGTCCCAACCAGCTTGCTCAGATCATGGAAACCCTGGCCCGACTGACAGCCTATTCAGTGCTACCCGCTGCCCGCTTGCTCCGGTTGATCACCACCGACCTGCATCCCGGGGCTACGATTGTGTTGATCGGCGCAGTCGCGTCTGAACCGGTTCAGGCCGCACTATTGCGGTTGCATGAGCTTGGGTTTCGAATCGTCTGGCTTTTCTGCGGCGACCGACCACCACCACCGATACCCGGCGTCCGATCCCACTGGACACCACGACGAATTACTGATCAACAAGCAATAAATCAATCCCATACCCCAGGGGGGTAATCTGGATTACAGACAACAATCGCCAGGACGTGCTATACTCCCTTTTGTGAGCGACAATTCCGTTGTCGCAAGAGTGATTATGTGTCGAAATTGATACCAGGAGATTGCTGTCGTATGCATCACAAAGTTGTTATCATTGGTTCGGGTCCAGCCGGTCTGACGGCGGCTCTCTACGCGGCACGTGCCAACCTGGAGCCGCTAGTCATTCGCGGTTTGCAACCCGGAGGTCTGATTGCCACCACCAGCGAAGTAGAGAATTATCCGGGCTTCGTAGATGGGATTGGTGGTTTTGAGCTGGCCGAGGCCATGGAGAAGCAGGCAGCCCGTTTTGGCGCAACGTATCTCGATACGATGGTGACGAAGGTAGAAGTAGACCAACGCCCCTTCGTGATCCATACCGATAGCGGCCAGATCGTGACCGCCGATGCCATCATCGTCAGTACGGGCGCTTCACCACGTAAACTTGGGGTGCCTGGTGAGGAGGAGCTGGCGAATCGGGGGGTGAGCTACTGTGCAACCTGCGATGGTTTCTTCTTCCGGGGCAAGAAAGTGGTGGTCGTTGGCGGGGGTAACAGTGCGCTCGATGAAGGGCTGTTCCTTACCCGTTATGTCGATGAGCTGGTCATCGTTCATCGACGCGACACTCTCCGCGCCGATCCAATTTTGCAGGAACGCGCCTTCAGTAATCCAAAGGTACGTTTTATTTGGAACTCGGTTGTGATTGCGATCAACGGCAAAGATAAGGTTGAGTCGGTCACATTACGCAATCTGAAGACCGGCGAGGTGAGTGAGCTGCCAACCGACGGTGTCTTCCCGTATATCGGGCACGTACCAAATACCGATCTGTTCCGCGGTATCCTTGAGCTTGATGAAGGTGGCTACATTGTTACCGATGGTCGTACCCGCACCAACATCCCCGGTATCTTTGCTGCCGGTGACGTGACCGACCACATTTACCGTCAGGCGATTACTGCGGCCGGCGATGGTTGTCGGGCCGCAATGGAAGCAACCTGGTATCTGGCCGAGCAGGAACATGCTCGCACCAAAGCCACTGCGACTGCCGTCTAAAAGAGTTGTGAAATTTGCTCTTCACAGTGTGCGCCGGCACCAATATAATAGAGTTGACAGTATGCAACGAGGAGGTGCGGTATGGCAACGATGCCTGAAAAAGATGATGAGCTGGTTGATGTCGGCGCACGCGAAGGTTACGAGCACCTCGAACAAGCTTACATCCTGGAGTATCTACGCAGTCAAGGACTGACCCTTGAACAAGTACGGGCTATGCCCAAAGAGCAGGCCAAAGAGATTATGCGCACGGCATCGCTCTATGCTTCGACCCAAATGAGCGTTGTCGAGGCACGTGCGCATTTGGTGGAAGAACTACACGGTGGGCCACGCTCGTTGTAGGACGGTGAAGATGTCTTGCCAGTAGGAGCGCAAGAGCGGGTTTTCAACCCGCTCTTCTTGTGAGAACTTCAGCAAATCTCTATCACCAAAGAAAACACCATAAACGACGCTAAACTACCCCCTTGCTTCCTTCTGTTGCACAGCTACAACAATGTCTTGTATACTACAGCCGTTGCAGGAGCCTTTTCGTTCAGCATAGGAGCATACCGTGACGTCTCAATTCCATGGCAAAGTTGCACTTGTTACCGGGGCCGCATCTGGCATCGGGCGGGCCAGTGCCCTCGCGTTTGCCCGTGAAGGGGCACGAGTTGTTGTGGCGGATATTCAGGTCGCGGGGGGTGAAGAAACGGCACAGATGATTACTTCGATGAGTGGTGAAGCACTCTTTATTAAGGCTGACATTTCAAAAGCGGCGGAAGTTGAAGAGTTAATTCGACAAACCGTCACCCATTATGGACGGCTTGATTTCGTCCACAACAATGCAGCCGTTGAAGGTATCATTGCACCTACCGCTGATTATCCAGAAGATGACTGGGATCGCACCATCAACACGAATCTCAAGGGAACGTGGCTCTGTATGAAGTATGAGATACGCCAGATGCTACAACAGGGCGGTGGTGCAATTGTCAATACGGCTTCTGTGGTGGGCTTGGTAGGTGCACCGGGGCTACCGGCGTACTGTGCTGCTAAGGGAGGCGTCGTACAACTCACGAAGGCAGCGGCAATTGAGTATGCTAAGGCAAGCATCCGCATTAATGCTGTTTGTCCGGGATCAATCTATACCCCGATGCTTGAACGTCTCCTTGCCCAACCTGGCGTAGAAGCCGGTGCGCTGGCAACCTTGCCGATTGGCCGAATTGGCACCCCTGAAGAGGTTGCCGGGGCAGTCGTATGGCTCTGTTCGGCGGCTGCATCGTATGTGATCGGACATCTGATGGTGGTTGATGGTGGCCTGGTAGCGCAGTAATCAGTAAAACGTATCACTTGCCTGATCTGGAATGATTTCTGGGGCGGGTACCCAACCCGCCTCTCGCCAATATCGGTTGCACATTTCCTACATCACGTGTTCACGTACCCAACACCGCTTTCAGTACGGCTGAAGTATCGCTGAGATCAGGGAGTAGTGCGTCAGGACGATGCCAGGACAGTTCGGTCATTGTGAAGGGACCGGTTGCCACGGCTACAGTACGAGCGCCAAAGCTTTTGCCACAAGCAATATCACGCGGGGTATCACCGATAATTACGACGTCAGCGGGTAAAAAGTTATAACGATAACGACTAGACGCACGAACGGTTGCAATCAGCGGTAGCGCCAGCCGATCAAAGTGGTCGTCGCCATACGCACCGGCTTCGAGATCAAGCCATGGGAGCAGGCCGGTACATTCTAACTTGATGCGCGCCGCAGCCACAACGTTTCCGGTCAGTGGCGCCTGACATCCATATTCAGTCAAGGCTCGCAGCGCTTCAACAACTCCCGTAAAAACTGTAGAGCGCGCAATTAATGCTTCACGTTGCGCATTCAGCTCGGCAGTATACAATTCGATAAACTCACGCAGGCGCTTATGGGCAGTTGCTGCATCAAACGAAGGGATACTCTCGCGGATAATCTGCCAGTCAGTCTTCCCGGCATACGAAGTCCGCTCGAGATGTACACCGGGGCCTATCAGCTTACGGAGGGCAGTACGCATCGCCTCAGCCGCAATACCATCAGTTGAAAGAAGAGTTCCGTCAATATCCCACAAGATGAGACGTCGTGCGATTGCTTTCATTGCCAGCCACACATCTAGTATGGAGAAGATTGCTCTGCTAATTCGGTAATCACCTGCATCAATTCATCGAGATCAGTAGGTTTCGTGAGGAAACGGTCGAAACCTGCGGCCAACGCTACCCGACGATCACTCTCGCCGAGACCACTCAGCGCAATCGTCGGGCAACGGTGATACACCGGATGGGCACGTAGTTGTTGCACAAGGTCAAATCCATTACAATCGGGCAAGCGCAAGTCGATGATAAACACCGCCGGAAGTGGCACCGATACGGCCAATGCCGCAGCGCCGGTAGCAACGACCGTTACGTTACATCCCTGCCCCTGTAGGAAGATGGTGAACAGTTGCTGCATTAGCGGATTATCCTCGACAAGCACAATCTGCATAACTCCTCCTGCCCGGTGATGCAGCGAGGGTCGACCAGAGGAATCGAACTTGGCGCTGCGTCACAATCCCTTTACGGATAAACGCCACGAGTGAGATTAGCGTCGGCGACTCGTTGTACGGCCAGGAGATACGCTGCGAGCCGTAATGGAATCTGTCTTTGCCCAGCCATCGCGTACACCTGTTGAAATGCACCAACGATAATCCGTTCGAGTTTCTCGTTAATATCTTGTTCGTCCCAGAAGAACTCTTGCAAGCCCTGCACCCACTCGAAGTAAGAGACAATCACACCACCGGCATTTGCCAGAATATCAGGCACAACGATGATGCCTCGTTCACCAAGGATGGCATCGGCTTCTGGTGTCGTTGGCCCGTTCGCCCCCTCGACGATCAGGCGAGCACGGATTCGTTCAGCGTTCTCGCCGGTAATCTGATTCTCGAGCGCTGCCGGTATCAATACATCACACTCTAGTTCGAGCAATTCGCTGCCACTGATCCGTTCGACGCCGGCTGCTCTATAGCCGTCGAGCAGACGGAACGAGTGTTGTTCGGTATGGGCACGCATTGCCGGAATATCAAGTCCCTGCGCGCAATAGTAACCACCGGAGGCATCGGCCACCCCGATCACCTTGCAACCGAGTTGATGCAGCAAATAAGCGGCGGTGCTCCCCACATTTCCGAATCCCTGCACCACCACGCGCAATCCATCGAGCGACCAGCCTAACTGCCGTGCCATCTCACGCACCATCAGCATGACACCACGACCGGTTGCCTCAACCCGACCTAACGAGCCACCAACATTCACCGGCTTACCGGTAATGACAGCGGGTACCGTGTAGCCACGATGCATCGAGATGGTATCCATAATCCAGGCCATGATCTGGGCATTGGTACCCACATCAGGTGCAGGAATATCCTTTTCAGGGCCGAGCAAGATACTGATCTCAGTAGCAAAACGTCGGGTCAGTCGTTCAAGTTCACCAGGCGAGAGTTGCTTAGGATCAACAATCACGCCACCCTTGGCACCGCCGTAAGGAATATTGACCAGCGCACACTTCCAGGTCATCCACATCGCCAAGGCACGTACTTCATCGATATCAACACTCGGATGGTAGCGAATACCTCCCTTCACCGGGCCACGGCTCAGGTTGTGCTGGACTCGATAACCGGTAAAAACCCGTGTACTACCGTCATCCATCTGTACCGGAAAATTGACCGTCAATTCGCGCTGGGGCACGCGCAGAATTGCCCGAATGTCATCCGGGAGATGGAGCATTTCGGCTGCCTGATCGAACTGCTGTTGGGCAACGTGAAACGGATTGATACGGTGAGACGTCATTGTCTGTGTTCTCCATTGGTATTTAGCTGTTGCTGCTGATACCTGTGCATAATCCGGACGTACAAGAGCAAGGGTTCAACAGTGATGGTTGGCACCGTGCCGGTTACCAGACGTTTCAATCCAGGTCTTTGCGCATGTAGATCCAACCACTTTGACCAAAGAACAAGCGACCAAAGAACGAGTGCCGTACATACAGCGCTTGAAAGCCAAGCCGCTCGTACAACGTGCGGGCCGGCTGGTTCGTCTCGCGCACGTACAGGCCAAGGTAGGTCAGGGCACGTGAGCGAGCATACTGTTCGGCCTGTTGCAACAGTGCACGAGCTACCCCGCGTCGGCGCCAGGCCGGTGCGACCGCAACATCGGCAATAAACCCTTCACCGTGCCCGATCTGGTGATCGAGTAACGATAGCGCGAAGAGTGAGCGAAGCGCCCCCCACCAGCCCAGAATTTCAAAGAATGCCGATTCGGCAAAGCCGCCGCCACTCATCATATCACGAGTTCGCAAACTGGTAGTACCGATGACCTGATTGTCGTATTCGGCCACGAGCATCCCTTGCAAGGCGGCTGCACCCTGCCGGCGCCAACCAACCGCCAACGCTTGGGCGCCACGCTCACCGCCGTGCGGGCCAAACGCAGCGCCAAAGGTGTCGGCAAAGGCTTCACGATGCAGGGCGACGATAGCATCAATATCACTCAGACGTGCCGACCGAATGACAATACCGTTGGCTGATACACCAGACGATATATCAGAGGCGACAGACATGCTCACGTACACTTACTGAGTCTTGAGGCCGGCAAGCTGTAGTTCCAGCCGCTGGGCTATATCGCGGTACATATCACCACGACGCTCGGCAGCGGCTAGCTTGCGTTGCAGGAATACGATATATCCCAACGCGATACCAAAAGCAGCGAGTATAATCCAGCGCATACGCCTCCTCTCTGTTCTTACGTTGCGTATTCTAGCGCAGACCCAATAGAGCTTCAAGTCAGAGGAAATGATCCTGTCTCAGTCAGCAACCGGGCGATGGCGTTGACGCCAGGCGTAGTAGATAGCGATACTCCCCGCGATCGCTGCATTGAGTGATCCAACCTGGCCAATTATCGGTAAACGAACCAGAAAGTCGCACCGCTCGCGCACCAGGCGAGCAATGCCGGTACCTTCGGCACCGATCACGAGTGCCAGCGGCAGATCGAGATCAACCGCATCGATGTCTTGCGCCTGATCGTCCTGTTCGAGACCAACCACCCAGACACCAGCTCGTTGCAATTCTTCAATCGTCTGGTTCAAGTTTGACACCATTGCTACCCGTAGATGCTCGACCGCACCGCTGCTCGCATTAACAACGGCTGGAGTAATTTCAGCCGCCCGCCGACCGGGAATCACGACACCATGACATCCGACAGCCTCTGCCGTGCGCAGGAGAGTACCGATGTTTTGGGGGTCTTGCAGATGATCGAGCAATAGCAGTAAGGCCGCTTCCCGTCGTTCTGTCGCAGCATTGAGACAGGTATCAAGATCAACGTAAGGGTAGGGGCCAGCTTCGAGCATTACCCCTTGATGATTAACATCGCGCAACTGGCGATCCAGCATTTGGCGTTCGATACGCTCCACCGGAATACCGGCTTGTTGCGCCAGATGAATAATTTCGGCGATGACGCCACTTTCCTGGACGCTCCGCGAGAGAACCAAACGGCGCAATGTACGGCGACGAGCACGCAGTACCTCGCGCACCGCATTGCGCCCATAGAGGAGTTCCGTTGTCATGACTATTCACTCAGTACTCAAGCTCACAAAGGTTCCATCGGCGCGAACAGACCTGGCTGGATGTGAGCAATGTTTCACCCAGCCTCCTCGACCCTCTCGCCCCCTCATCGCACCTGAGATTGCAGGTGAAACCGCAATGCCAATACCGTGGTTTACAAACCAAACGCATCTTTAATCCGCCCAAAGAACCCATCGTCGTGGTTGTCGTCGTGGGACGCAAAGGTTTGGGCCAATTCCTGGAAAAGGCGACGCTGGTGATCGGTCAGTTTCGTCGGAACCTCTACCCGAATCACTACGATCTGATCACCGCGACCCTGTTGCCGCAAATAGGGAACCCCCTTCCCACGCAAGCGGAAGGTTTGGCCGTGCTGGGTGCCAGGTGGCAGGCGCAGCTTTTCTGTCCCTTCGAGCGTTGGCACACTGACTTCTCCACCCAACGCGGCCTGAGCAACATTGATGGTCAGATTGAGAATAATGTCGTTGCCATCGCGCTCGAAAAGGGGATGCGGCTGAATATCAAGGGCAACGTAAAGGTTCCCCGGTGGCCCACCACGCGGCCCGGCCTCACCTTCACCACTAATCCGAATCTGTTGTGAACTATCGACACCCGCCGGTACGCGCACCGTGATTTTGCGGGTCTGTCGTACCCGACCTTCACCACGACATTCACGACAGGGAATAGGGATTACGTAACCGGTGCCACCACAGGTATCACAGGTCGTCACCGTCACCATATTGAAGATGGGTGCACGCTGACGGATTTCACCGGTACCGCCACAACGAGGACAGCGCGTTGGTTCGGTACCAGGTTCGGCACCAGAACCATAGCATACCGGACATGTTTCGAGACGACGGAACTCGATCTCCTTTTCGGTCCCGAACACTGCCTCTTCAAAGGTAAGCCGCAGTGTATAGCGCAGATCGGCTCCGCGCAGCGGCCCACGGGTGCTGCGTCCCGCCCCGACACCACCGAAAAAGGCATCGAAAATCGAGCTAAAGGGATCAACGCCTCCAAACGGATCAGCGCCAACGCCACCGAAACCGGGCGGATTGTGACCAAACCGATCGTACATCGCCCGCTTCTGTTCGTCAGAGAGCACCTCGTAGGCCTCGTTGATCTCTTTGAACTTCGCCTCAGCGTCCGGCGATTTATTCACATCGGGATGATATTGGCGGGCTAGCCGACGATACGCCTTTTTGATTTCATCGGGCGTCGCACTCCGACTCACCCCGAGTACTTCGTAATAATCACGTTTGGCTCCCGCTGTCATACGGTGTCCTCACGACGTGTGCTACCGGCCAGTAGCCTGGTATAAGCCTACTCGCCTACCGATTCATCAACAACGGTACCGGCAGCACCGTTTGATGTTGCCCCGGTTGAGATATGCTGTAACGCAACGGCCAATTCAGCGATACGATTCCGAATCGTCTGCTCGTCATCTTCGGCGACAACACTGCGGAGCGCCATCATCTTCTCTTCGACGGTCGCCCGCACGCTCGGATCGACGTGTTCACCAGCTTCGCGTAACGTCTTTTCCGCAGTGTATAGCAGGCTATCGGCGTGATTGCGGGCGGCAATCAACGCACGGCGGCGACGATCTTCTTCAGCATGAAGCTCAGCATCGCGCACCATCCGCTCAATCTCTTCCTGCGAGAGGCCTGAAGAAGCCGTGATAGTAATACGCTGTTCTTTACCGGTCGCCTTATCGCGAGCACTGACACTCACAATCCCGTTGGCGTCAATATCAAACGTCACTTCAATCTGCGGGACACCACGGGGAGCGGGGGGAATACCCGACAACTCAAAGCGGCCCAGGCTCTTATTGTAACGCGCCTCCGCACGCTCACCTTGTAACACATGAATCTCGACGCTCGTCTGGTTATCGCTGGCGGTAGAAAAGATTTGGCTCTTGCGGGTCGGGATAGTGGTATTGCGCTCAATCAGGGGCGTCATCACACCACCAAGCGTCTCGATACCGAGCGTCAACGGTGTCACATCGAGTAAGAGCACATCTTTCACTTCACCGGCCAGCACACCAGCCTGGATCGCTGCGCCGATGGCAACTACTTCATCAGGGTTAACGCTGCGGTTTGGTTCTTTGCCGAAAAAGTTGCGCACGGCTGCCTGGATCGCCGGCATGCGGGTCTGTCCTCCTACCAGAATAATTTCATCGATCTGACCTGGTTGGAGACCTGCATCGCGCAGTGCCTGTCGGACTGGCCCCATACTGCGTTCGATCAAATCAGCGCAGAGTTGCTCAAGGCGGGCGCGGGTGAGCGTTGCATGCAGATGCTTCGGACCGCTCGGATCGGCGGTGATAAAGGGCAGGCTGATCTCGGTCTGCATCAACGAGCTAAGCTCCATTTTGGCCTTTTCTGCCGCCTCTTTCAACCGTTGCAGCGCCACACGGTCGGCGCGCAAATCAATCCCATGCTCCTTTTGAAACTCATCGGCCAGCCAGTCGATAATGCGCTGATCAAAGTCATCACCACCAAGATGCGTATCGCCACTGGTGGCCTTCACTTCAACCACACCATCACTGAGTTCAAGAATGCTAACATCAAAGGTACCGCCACCCATATCGTAGACGACGACCAGTTCATCTTTGCCCTTCTTGTCAAGCCCATAGGCAAGGGCACTGGCCGTTGGTTCGTTAACGATCCGCAGCACTTCGAGACCAGCAATCTTACCGGCGTCTTTGGTAGCCTGACGCTGGCTATCATTAAAGTAGGCCGGTACTGTGATCACCGCCTGCGTCACCGGCTCGCCGAGATAGGCTTCAGCATCAGCCTTCAATTTTTGCAGCACCATCGCCGAGATTTCAGGTGGCGCATACTCACGACCGGCCATCAACACGCGCACATCGCCGTTGGGTGCAGCGGTGATCTGGTAGGGAACCAGCTCTTTGTCTTGTTGCACTGAGGGTTCGTTAAACTTCCGACCGATAAAGCGCTTCACGGAAAAGATGGTATTTTCAGGATTCGTTACCGCCTGCCGACGGGCCACCTGACCAACGACGCGCTCGCCAGATTTGGTAACGGCCACCACCGACGGGGTCAGACGCGACCCTTCAGCATTGGGGATAACAACCACATCACCGCCTTCAACCACAGCGACCACCGAGTTGGTTGTGCCCAGATCAATCCCAATTACTTTTGGCATGGGAGCTTACCTTCATCTCAAAAAACGTTCTAGTTCCTAACCGCGACCCACCTTAACCATACTCGGACGGATGACACGGTCGTGGAGCAGATAGCCACGCTGTAATTCTGCAATAACTTTACCTTCTTGCCCTTCTGCTTCTTCGTAGATCACCGCCTCGTGCAAATTGGGGTTAAAGTCCTGCCCCAACGCCTCAATCGGCTTGACCCCTTCGCTTTCGAGGATTGTACGTAATTTTTGAGCAATAAGTTGCGTTCCCTGCCACCACGGTGTTTCGGCAATCTCAGGTGGCACATTGGCAATCGCCCGCTCGAAGTCATCGAGGACCGGTAGCAACTTCAAAATAAGTGCTGCACCGGCATTACGTATCAGCTCACTGCGTTCGGTTTCGGTACGGCGCTTGAAGTTGCGATAATCAGCCACGGCCCGCATCCACTGATCTTTATATTCGGCGACCTGAGCTTCAGCCTGAGCCAGGCGGTTTTGCAGATCGGCGATCAACGCCTCCGAGTCAACCACTCCGCCATCGGCGGTAGCCACCGATGGCTGAGCCGTCGTCGCGTCTGCTCCTTCGTTCTGCGCATTAGCAGCCGCGTCTTGAACTGCTGTATCGGGTTTCACTTCTTCCGTATTTGCCATAGTTCCCTCACAAGGTATATCTCAATTCACGAAGTTGCAGGAGTATCAACATCTGGTTCCGAAGGACGAGGATTCGCGTAATAGAGATCGGCCAACAGGTTACTCATCAATGATGCGATATAGCGCACTGTTGAGATCGAACGTGGATAGGCCATACGGGTTGGCCCAATCACACCGAGCACACCAACCAACGCCCCCTCGACGCCGTAGCGCGCCAAGATCACACTGTAATCGCGCATAGCGTCTTCGCCGTGTTCGCCACCAATAATCACCTGCACCCCACCGGAGGCGAGGGCCTGGGGAATGAGTGGACCAAGACCGCGGCCACTCTTAAGAATTTCGAGAGTACGGCGTAATCGTTCGATGGCTCGCTCGGCATCATCACGGCCACTAGCAGGCATAAACTCAGGCTGACTCAACATCTCAAGCAGACCATCAGAATAGATCTGCTCTTGCGCCTGCTCTTCAAAGGCAATCATCGCTCGCACCACCATATCAACCAGTGTCCGCTCAAACTCACTGAGCGGGACACCGTTGAAGGTCGCCACGGCAGCCAGCTCCTCAGCCCGAGTTAAGGTTGCATCAGCGAGCAGATCGCTTACCACACCGGCAGCCCGACGCAGGTCCTCTGGTGTACGACCCGGCTCGATGGGCAGGGTCTGCTGTTTGATAATCCCGCCGTGAAAGACGATAACCGCCAGTGCCATTGTTTCGTGGATTGCGATCAACTCCAGGCTCTTGAAGCGAAGCTGCTCGGCGCGGGGAGCGGTGGCAACCGAAGCGTTATGCGCTGTACGGGCAAGCACAGCACATGCCAGTTGCACCCACTGATCAAGTTCGCCACGTACCTGGTAAAACTGGTGGCGAATCATGCGCTGTTCGGCAGGAGAGAGCGATGTGCGCTCCATCAAGTTCTCAACGAAAAAGCGATAACCCGCATCAGTCGGGATACGCCCGCCTGACGTGTGCGGATGGGTCAGAAAACCCAACTCTTCGAGTGCGGCCATATCATTCCGCACCGTCGCAGGCGAGACGGGGAGGCGATATTTGCGCACCAGCGTCTCGGAAGCGACCGGCGTTGCCGTATCGACAAACTCTTGTATGACCAGCTTGAGAATCATCTGCCGGCGTTCGGTCAGAGGTCCGCTCATCGCTGTATCCTGCCTTGCAGGTCGATTGTTAGCACTCGCTAAGTGAGAGTGCTAATGCTTCCAACGTAAAAGGTTGGCGTGCATCTGATGCACGCCGATAAAGAGTATACCACAAGTTGCGCCAGTTGTCATGCGGTTATGCCCCCCATTCACGTTCGAGGGCGCCATTGCCAAGGAGTCGTCGGGTTGAAGGGGCGTAATCTTCTGGCATTGTGCGGAGCGCAACTGAAAGGGTGGCCAAATCCGATACATACACAATCCGAAACCAGAGTGGCAGATGAGCGATACGTACACCGCGCTGGTGCAAACCGCTCAGCCATGGCCGCACCTCTTCTGAGACAAGCGGAATCGTTCCAACAACTGATGGGTAGCGGATACCCAGCATATACCAGGAACCACGATCGCACAACCCTACCACTACATCGGTGTCACTGTCTAAGAGGGTACAGGCATCGCGAATCCGTGCCTCAGGAAGATGTGGCGTATCACCACTAAGAATCAATAATGGCCCTTCACTGGCTTCCGTCGCGATTTGAACGGTCGAAGTAACATAGGCGGTCGAGCCAGTCACACGAAGTACGAGCGCCTGAAGATCGGCAATGAACGCATTAACCCACCAATTGGCTTCAAGGCCAAAGGTTTCGCGCAGAGCAGCCGATCGGTCGAGGATCAAGGTTACGCGCTGCATGCGCTGCTCCATCTCTGTAGAACACGAAATCACTCTTATTATAGACTGTCGTAGCACTCGCTAAAACAGGAAAATGGCACGAAAGTTAAAAAATTGATGAACATTTTCCCACCGCTTCTATCACTAGAATGAAGCAATCATTACTGATGGTTGCCTGAGTTTTATCAGAACTATACTGCTACCCCTCCTATACTGATACAGAGCAGGCATCATGACCTCTGCTTGCAGGTAAGGAGGAACATAATGGGCACTCGACGAGTCACTCTCGATGGCAATGAGGCGGTTGCGAATGTTGCCTATCAATTGAGTGAAGTGATAGCAATTTACCCAATCACCCCTTCCACGCCAATGGGTGAACTGGCTGATGCATTTGCTGCTAGCGGTAAGCCCAATCTGTGGGGAGTAGTACCGACCGTTTACGAGATGCAGTCGGAAGGTGGCGCCGCAGGCGCCCTCCACGGGGCAATGCAGACCGGCGCCCTAACCACGACGTTTACCGCTTCGCAGGGTCTGCTTTTGATGATTCCCAATATGTATAAGATGGCCGCCGAGCTAAGACCGGGCGTCTTCCACGTTGCGGCCCGGGCGTTAGCAACGCAGGCTCTTTCCATCTTTGGTGATCAGTCAGATGTTATGGCCGCACGAACTACCGGCCTTGGCATGTTGGCATCAGCATCGGTACAAGAGGCGCAGGATATAGCCCTGATTGCCCACGCCAGCTCGCTGGCCGGGAAATTGCCGGTGATACACTTCTTCGATGGCTTTCGTACCTCGCACGAAGTGAATACGATCATCCTGCTCGAAGAGGAAGAGATTCGGGCAATGATCAAGGACGAATGGATTCACGATCATCGCGCTCATGCGCTTTCACCAGAACAGCCGGTGATTCGTGGCACGGCGCAGAACCCTGATGTTGCTTTTCAGGCCCGTGAGCGTATCCAGCCGATCATCGATGCCTTCCCAGCCGTTGTACAAGCACAGATGGATCGGTTTGCCGAAATTACCGGTCGGCAGTACCACCTATTTGACTATTTCGGTGCTCCTGATGCCGAGCGGGTGATAGTAATAATGGGTTCAGGAGGTGAGACAGCCCGCGAAACTGCTTTCTACCTGAACCAGCAAGGCGAGAAGGTCGGGGTCGTGCAAGTGCGTCTCTTCCGACCCTTTGCCGAGGCCGCATTTCGTGCCGTATTGCCACCAACCGTGAAGAGAATTGCCGTACTCGACCGCACCAAAGAGCCGGGGGCTTCTGGTGAGCCGCTCTTCCTCGATGTCGTTGCGGCACTCCGTGGTCAGCCGATCAAGGTGATCGGCGGGCGCTATGGCCTTTCATCGAAGGAGTTTACGCCGGGGATGGCAGCCGCCGTTTTTGCCGAGCTGGCAAAGGAACACCCCAAAGAGCACTTCACGGTTGGGATCATTGATGATGTCAGCCAGAGTAGTCTGAGTTACGATCCCGATCTCTGCATCGATCCGCCCGGTACGGTGCGCTGTGTGTTCTGGGGTCTTGGTTCTGATGGCACGGTCGGCGCCAATAAGAATAGCATCAAGATTATCGGTGATAGCAGTGAGGGCGAGGCTGAGCGTTACGCGCAGGGCTATTTCGTCTATGACTCGAAGAAATCGGGGTCGGTGACGATTTCCCATCTCCGTTTTGGGCCATCGCCGCTGGCAACACCGTATCTGATCGGTAAGGGACAGGCCCAGTTTGTAGCCTGCCACCAGTTCAGTTTCCTCGAACGATTTGATGTATTGCAGTATGCAGCACCGAATGGTGTGTTCTTGCTCAATAGCCCTTACGGTCCTGATCAGGTCTGGCATCAGTTGCCGTCGGTTGTCCAGCGTAAAATTCGCGAGCTGAACCTGCGCTTCTTCGTGATTGATGCAACTGCTGTTGCCAATGAAGTGGGTATGCGCGGACGCATCAACACCGTGATGCAGACCTGCTTCTTCGCAATCAGTGGCGTCTTACCTCGTGAAGACGCAATTGCGGCGATCAAGCAGTCGATCAAGAAGACCTACGGTCGGCGCGGCGAGGCCGTGGTCAAGCAGAACTGGGCAGCAGTTGACCGCACGCTCGACCGGCTGTACGAGGTACCGATTCCACCGCCGACCGAGGACAATGGGTTGCCGATGCGACCACCGGTACCGGATCATGCACCGCCGTTCGTGCGTGATGTGTTGGGACCGATGATCGCCGGGCGGGGTGATGAGTTACCGGTTAGTGCGATCCCCATCGATGGCTCTTTCCCGACCGGAACGACGAAATGGGAAAAGCGCAATATTGCGCTTGAAATACCAATCTGGGACCCGGCTATCTGCATCCAGTGCAACAAGTGTGTCTTTGTGTGTCCACATGCTACCATTCGTGCGAAGGTCTACCCCGAAGAGGCACTTGTTGGCGCTCCCGAAGGATTCCAGAGCGCACCGGCCCGCTTTAAAGAGTTCCCCGGTCAGCGCTACACATTACAAGTTGCGCCCGAAGACTGCACCGGCTGTGGCCTCTGTGTTGAAGCGTGTCCGGTCAAGGACAAGCGTGCAACCGGTCGTAAGGCGATCAATCTCCAACCGCAACCGCCTATTCGTGCTCGTGAAGCTGCATATTGGGATTTCTTCCTCTCGTTGCCGGATGTGGATCGCACCCAGATTCCGTCTGGCAGTGTAAAGCATACGCAACTGTTTGTGCCGCTGATGGAATTTTCAGGGGCCTGTGCCGGTTGTGGCGAGACACCTTATCTCAAGCTGCTGAGTCAGCTCTTTGGCGACCGCGCAATTATTGCCAACGCCACCGGTTGTTCGTCAATCTACGGCGGTAATTTACCAACAACACCATGGACAACCAACGCCGAGGGGCGCGGGCCAGCATGGTGCAATTCACTCTTCGAGGATAATGCCGAGTTTGGGTTGGGTATGCGCTTAAGTATTGACCAGCAGCTTGACCATGCCCGAATGCTGCTTAATCGCCTCCGGCCCATTCTTGGTGCTGAATTTGTCGAAGACCTGCTGCATGCTGATCAACACAGTGAAACCGGTATTCGTGAGCAACGCGAGCGCGTCGCAATCCTTAAACAGCGTTTGCGTGAACTGCTGAGCAGTGATCCGCCAGAGGCAGCGCAAATGCGTGATCTGCTAGCCCTGGCCGATGTGTTGATCCGACGCAGTATCTGGATCGTCGGTGGTGATGGTTGGGCCTACGACATCGGCTTTGGTGGGCTTGACCATGTGTTTGCGTCAGGGCGCGATGTCAATATCCTGGTGTTAGATACGGAAGTCTACTCTAACACTGGCGGGCAGGCCAGTAAATCAACACCAACTGGCGCTGTCGCCAAGTTTGCAGCCAGTGGGAAAGGTGGGGTCAAGAAGGATTTGGCCCAGATTGCAATGACCTACGGTGATGTATACGTGGCCCGAGTGGCCTTTGGTGCCGATGATGTCCAGACGCTACGCGCCTTCCAGGAGGCCGAAGCGTATCCTGGGGTCTCGCTCATCATTGCCTACAGCCACTGCATTGCCCATGGCTATGATCTACGTCGTGGTCTAGAGCAGCAACGGCTGGCGGTTGAGTCTGGTGTCTGGCCACTCTATCGTTACAATCCGGCCATTCACGAGGGTTCACCATTGACCATCGACTCGAAAGCACCGACCATTGATCCAGAGGTCTATTTGCGCGGTGAAGGTCGTTTCCAGATGTTGCAACAAGCCAACCCGGCTCGCTACGAACAACTGGTCGCCAGCCTACGGCGGCAGGTAGCATTGAAGTGGGCACATTTGCAGTGGATGGCCAATGAGTTAGCTGCCGAGACGAAGGAGGGGCTGCGATGATCGATCTGAGTACGACCTATCTGGGGATGCGGCTGCGCACACCGTTAGTCGCTGCCGCATCACCCATCAGTCGCAACGTTGAGCTGGCTCGTCAGCTCGAAGAGGCTGGCCTGGGAGCGATTGTTATGTATTCGCTCTTCGAGGAGCAGATCATTCAAAACAGCCTTGAGATTGATCGCATGCTTAGTCATGGGGCCGAGAGCTTTGCCGAAGCGCTCAGCTATTTCCCCGAACATGGTGTGTATAGCGTCGGCCCCGAACGGTATCTGGAACAGGTTGTAGCACTGAAAAAAGCGTTGAGCATCCCGGTCATCGGTAGTCTCAATGGCGTCTCGGCAGGCGGATGGGTTCATTATGCCCGTCTCATACAAGAGGCGGGTGCTGATGCACTCGAACTCAATATCTACTTCATCCCAGTTGATACCACCATCACCAGTAGCGCACTCGAGGATATTTACGTCGAGCTGGTGCGTGCAGTACGGGCCGAAATCACGATCCCGCTGGCGGTAAAGATTGGCCCATACATCACAGCACTGCCACACTTTGCTACCCGTCTGCGTGAAGCAGGAGCAGATGCGCTGGTGCTGTTCAATCGCTTTTACCAGCCCGACTTCGACCTTGAACAATTGGAGGTACGACCGAACTTGCAACTGAGTAGTTCGGCTGAATTGCGACTACCGCTGCGTTGGATCGCCTTACTCTACGGACGTGTCCCGCTTGAATTTGCGATCAGCAGTGGTGTCCATAGTGCGATTGATGCCCTCAAAGGGCTAATGGCCGGAGCAAATGTGGCAATGATGGCATCGGCGCTCCTCCGTGGCCGGGCGCCTGATGTGTTGCGCGGTATTCTACACGATCTGGAAGCGTGGCTCACCGAGCACGAGTACGAGTCGATTACCCAACTACGCGGGAGTATGAGCCAAAAAGCGGTAGCTGAACCGGCAGCCTTCGAGCGGGCCAACTACGTGCGCGTCCTTGAAGATTATCGTCCGCCTTATGCGCTGGGCAGTCACACCGATCTAACCGGTCGGATGCTGTATCCCTTTATTGATGAGGTGTAGCCAGAAACGTTAACGGGACGCAGTGCAAGTCACTGCGTCCCGCCGATCACGTGGGGTAAGTGCCGATCAATCGGCGGCAAGCATCCGCTGCTTTTCGATCACCGTTAACCCCAACTGCTCGCGCAACGGTGTGCGAGGTCGCAGGTAATTGCGCACTTCACTGACAATAATCTCAGCGGTCATACGCAATTGGGCCAACCAGGGCGCTGGTGCCATCTTCTTGTGCATGTAGCTATCAAACGTTAACCGTTGCACATCAGGGTTACGGCACATTTCAGTAAAGACCTCCATCTGCCGCTCGTTACCATAGCCCCAGATTTGCAAAAAGCGCAGGAAGCGATACATTGTGCCGTATTCTTTCCACCAGCGGCGCTCGTAGTGGCGCAGGTTTGCAGCACTAGGCACATCGAGATACTCGGCCAGGGTCTGCGCAGCCATCTGACCACTCTTCATTGCCCAATAAATGCCTTCACCGGAAGTATGCACCACCAATCCGGCGGCATCACCGATCAGCATTGCCCGATCAAAAGCCATGTGCGGACGCGGTTCCATCGGCAATGCATGCGCTTCGCGCAAAATGACCTGACCACCATCGAGGGCCGAACCAAGGCGACGTTTGAGATTAGCCAGCAATTGTTTGGCAGCCGATCCATGACCAGGACCGGCGCCGATACCTACCGCAATATGGTCACGTTTGGGAAAAGCCCAGGCATACAGATCGGGGCTGACTTCGTGGCCGAGGTAGAGATCAGCAGTTTCTTCCCAACGCGCCATCTTATCAGGTGGCAGCTTGATCCGCTCTTGCATTGCCACAGCCCGCGGCAGATTCGGCAGGCCGAGGAATTTTGCGGTTGGTGAATAAGCACCATCAGCACCGATCACCACATCGGCCCAAACCGAACCCTCATAACCTGAAGGAGTACGGTAGGTAGCCGTCACCCCATGCCGATCAACCCGTAAACCGGTAACCTGAGCGTGGATCAATTCTGCCCCACGTTCCTGCGCACGCTGACGCAAGAAACTATCAAACACCTCACGCCGCACCATCGCCACATAATCATCATCACTAGGCACAGAACCGGCTACCGGCACGTGAGTCTCTTGACCCGACGGCGAAACGATCAGGCACTGACGAACCTTACGATCAATCAGGCTAGTCGGTAAGTCAAACTCACGGAACGCTGCTGGTGGGACAGCGCCGCCGCATGGTTTGGCCTTACTCAGCTCCTTCTCGATCATGATCGTCTCGATACCAAACGACCGCAGCGTAATCGCTGCGGTTGCGCCACCCACCGATGCGCCAACGATCAGAACTCGTGGTGCCATCGAACACACTTCTAGGGGCTGATGCCCATCAAGCTGCCAGACCAATTGCTGCTGCTAACATGCCCCACACATAAAGCATGATCGCAGTTGCATTGAAAAAGACCTCATTGTTCTCTGGATCACGGATGAAGCGCGCATTCGGGATACTCTGCGCTGCCAGTAAGATGGCAACAACCGTTGCCGCCACAGGATGGCCCCAGTAATAGAGTAAACCAATGACTGCAATTTGGGCCACTCCCATAGTTATCACCACCATCCGCGCAGCGATAACCTTGCCATACTGTACCGGAATGGAACGGATACCCATCAGCGTATCGCCACGGATGCTCTTAAAGTCATTAACCGTCATAATCCCGTGGGCGCCGAGGGAATAGAGCAAAGCAATCGTGACGCTCTCGCCGGTGAGTGGAGCAAATGCCGAATGACCGGCCATCCAGGCTAGGCCTTCGTATGAAATAGCAACCAGCGCATTACCGATCCAGCCATTACGCTTTCCGCGAATCGGTCGTAGACTATAGGCCAGGGCGAAGATCAGACCAAGCGCGACAAAAAAGGCCACATTTCGCCCCAAAAATAGCGCAATACTCGCGCCAAGCCATGTCAGCACTGCCGTCAGAATATAGACGTGACGCAACGAAACCTGACCAGATGGAATAAGCCGGTGTGGCTCATTAATGGCGTCAACATCACGATCAGCGTAATCGTTGACCACCTGCGACAAACCACACAATACTGGGCCAGCCATAAACATACCGAGCAGAAGGCGGCCAATCGATTCGTTCCATCCCAGAGCACCGCTGGCAATTGCCCCACACATAAACGCCCACGTTGGTGCAAACCAGGTTACCGGCTTCATGAGCTGGATGGATCGCGTTAGCCAGACCAGGCGTAGCCGCAGACGTTTGGGTAGCGGAAGTGAAGGTGGTGAAGTCAAACTGGTTCGGTCGCTCATATCGCTCATAGAGCATCGCTCTCTAGCGCGCCAGCGGCGCGGGGGCGCCCAAGCGCCCCCTTCAAGGAGTAGGTTAGCGGCCTCTAATCTGCGGTGGTAGGATCACGACACCGGCATCGTTATTGGGGATGTCGGCCTGATTGATCGAAGCCAGCGGGATATTGTTTCCACGATGGCACGTGTAACAACCGGGAACGTTGTACACCTGTCCATCGCCAAGGCGCTGGTATGAATAGCGACTTGCCGCCCCGGGGCCGGTAGGAATCTCAGGCTTCCCAATCGCACCGTAGCGCGTCCAGTTTTCGGCCAGCCATGTCGTGAGCAGCAACATCCGCTGCGCCTTCAGTTTGTTGTACGCATAAGCCGGGTTAAGCACATTGTCACCGGCGGGATTCAGCTCATAGGCAACGAAATTACGTGAGTTGTGGCAGAACGTACAACCAACCCCCAGCGACCAGGACTGATAGTTCATCACATTCTGGTTAATCGTCACCTGATCTTGTGTGCGCCCGCCATCGTAGGTCAGTGCCAGCGAGCCGCGACCACTCTCTGGATCGTTTGGATCGAATGGCTTCCAGACCTGATAGTTATAGATGTAGTAGAGAATAGCATCCTTCAACAAGACCTGGTCGCGAATAGCTTCGGGCTTCTGAGCGGGATCGAGGATTGCACGTCCATTGGCATCAAGCGGATCAACAGTCACCTTAATCGGTGGTATCGAGTTGATAAATTGGGCGCCGAAGCTTTCAAGATTGTTTGGCGCGTTGTTGTGGCAGGTTGCGCACTGAACGTAGTTACCCTTCCAGGCCGGCAAGTTGACAATAAACTCGGCGTTGACATCACGCACCAGACGCAGCATATTGCGCGCTGCAATCTTTTGCGGATACTCATCACTAGCGAAATTGTTGATATTGTGGCAGTACTGGCAACCAACCCCCAGCGCACCCGACACGTATTGTTGCATGTACGTCCAGATTTGGGCCGAACTCATCCCGACCAGAACTTGTACATTAACCGTATTCGGATACTTTTGAACCCAGGCCTGACCGGCCTGTACTCCCTCCTGCCATGCCTGCGCACCTAACCAATTCTGCCGTCCATCGGTAGGCGTGATTGGTTTCGACTTGGTGATAACCGTAATTCCATCGCTCGGACTCCAGCGCGCACCGGCTGTTTTTGCAGCCTCCCGTTGGGCACGGCCTAGTGTCAAATCGTAGACCCACCAGAAGGTGGCTGTTGTAATCACTGCGACAACGAGTCCTACCGCCACCGAGACAACGATCGCGAGTTGCCGATCACTTGGTCGTGACGATTGCATGGGTCTCTCCTGATCCAGATCGGCGTCCCCAACATAGTGACGCCAATGCAAGCGTGAGATTGCGGCGGAAGGGCGACGCCGCCCCTAACGATCCTAATAACCAGTATACACCGATTCTCAGTATACACGAATTATTTCTAAAGGTCAATTTTTTATCTATGTGCAAAAAGCCGAATCTCAACCGCCTGCGAACAACAACCGCCAGCAGAGGCGCTGCTGGCGGTTGCCGTCTTACGCGAGCCGTAGCCGGCCCGCCACCACATCAGACTCCGAACAACATACGCACGGCGCTCAGGAGCAGCGCTCCGCCGTTGGCATTCGATAGCCAATTGTAAGCCGGACTGCTGAGCACGATGAAATGGATAAGTAGCGCTACAACAAAGCCAAGAATAGTAAAGATGACGATATTCGTCCGCACCGGGCTGCGAGGTTGCATGAATAATCCCTCCTCATCTTACTCTACACTAAGGAAGCCACGGTTTCCACAGATAGACCAGCAGGTGCGCGATTGCGGCGATGACACCGAAGCCGTAGAACGACTTCACCACAATATCGTGCAGCAGCCAGTCTTGATTGTTAAATAGCGGACGCCATTTCGGTGGAACCAGATCGTCGTCGTCGCGCATGGGCGAACCTCCACTTTTCTGCTATTAGCGAGATTGCGACCGACACCCGGCTGGTCTCCCGCGAAACTTCCGCTACATTCGAGCGCCCTTCAGCGGTATTCGTTGAAGACCATGCAACGGTGGTGTGTTGCCTAAATTATATAGGAATCAACGAAAAATGTCAATCCGTTGCTTTTAAGAAAAAAGATAATCGTAGGTTGCGATTTTTCCCGCATTTCTCGCTTCGACCTCGGCCACCTCTGTGGAAGGCATCATCCTTCATCGCTGCGACTACGAGAGGCACTTCCCGCGCCAGGCAAGGGCATCTCCAGAATGGTTCCGGGAACGGTTGCAGGCAACACAGGCTTCTCTTCGCCGCGGTAGCAACGGGTGGCACCGAGTTCAGCGCCAGTGCTGCGACGCACGCCTGGCGCCCCTCACCTTCCCCCTGCCCTCCCTTCCGCTCCCACACAGTTGAAAGAGGGGACGAAGTGTGGCTGATGCGAAAGTATGTTAGCACCTCCACACGAAATGATAGGCAGGTTCGCTACATGCCCAATGAGAAATCTGGGCTTTTGATCAGGCTCTTAATCATCTACAAAACCTGGCCGAGATACCCGAATTGCAGGCGAAGATCAATGGGAGAGGTTCGCAAACCACTTCTCCGGCAAGACGGCATCTTGCCCCACCATGCACTGATCGTCCATTGTGTGCCATTCATCGCTTGGGTTTATCTGTTATGAGGCGATAACGCTTATGCGGAACGGGAAGCAGCGCACCTGCATACACACCGTGAATGGGTATGCCAGGGCGCACCCTTTCATAGCCCGGCAATGTTCGTCCTAACAATTGGCTGCTGCGCCGCTTTGTCATACACTGCCCTCCATCACGCATTATTTTTGCACAAACATCGCACTAGTTATCACAATAAAAAGGGCATTGCAGTGCGATTGTGGCAGTGCTATGATAGGGACAATCCATCTCTCATTTGCTTTATGTACCAACGCAGGTACAAAGCAACGAAGCTGCGGCGAGGTTGCCATGATTCAGAAGGAAGATATCGTCATCCGCGTAGCTGGCGAAAGCGGTGATGGCAGCACGGCGACGGGCGAGATGCTCGCGCAAGCGGCTGCCCGTTCTGGTTTGCATGTCTTTACCTTTCGGACCACTCCAGCCGAGATCAAGGGTGGCCCGGTGATGTTCCAGGTTCGTGCGTCGAATAGCCCGGTACGCTCAATGGGCGATGCGGTTGATGTGCTCTTCGCATTTAACCGTGAAGCGTGGGATTTACACCATGCTGATTTGGCTTCGAACGCGGTACTCCTCTACGATCCCGAAGAATTTGAGCTGCCAACCGAGTTTCGTGGTGTCGCTTATCCGGTACCAATCGGCGCCATAGCGCAGGAGGTCGGCAATCGCCGTGGAAAGAATGTGGCAGCGCTCGGTGTGGTGGCCACGTTGTTTGGCTTAGGTTTGAATAAGCTCGAAGACATTGTACGGGCAAAATTGGGCAAAAAAGCCGACTTGCTAGAGAGCAACCTGGCAGCGTTGCGCGCCGGCATTGCCTATGCTCAGCGGCTGGAGAAACGCGATCCGTTCTGGATGGAGTCGGTCGCCGAACACGAACGCTACGTGATGACCGGTAATCAGGCGATTGTTGCCGGTGCGCTGCATGCCGGCGTTGAGTTCTTTGCCGGTTATCCCATTACTCCCGCTTCGGATATTATGGAGGGAATGGCAGCGATGCTCCCTCAAATCGGTGGCGGTTATATGCAAGCTGAAGATGAGATTGCAGCGATTATGGCTTGCATTGGTGCTTCGTATGGCGGTAAGCGCGCCATGACCGCAACCTCTGGGCCAGGGCTATCGCTGATGAGTGAGGCAATCGGCTATGCTAGTATGACCGAGATACCGGTGGTGATCGTGGATGCTCAGCGAGGTGGTCCCAGCACCGGCCTACCAACCAAGATGGAGCAGTCGGATTTAAATATTGCGCTGCACGGGGGCCACGGTGATAGTCCGCGGATCGTGCTTGCTCCGGCCAGCGTTGCCGAGTGTTTTCATCTGACGGTTTGGGCGTTTAATCTGGCCGAGCAATATCAGACGCCGGTTATCTTACTCAGCGATTATTCGCTCTCGTTCCGCACCGAGACCGTCGAACCATTTGATCTGAACAAGTATCCGCGCGTTGATCGCTTGCGGCCAAACGGTTCGCTAGCACCCAAACAGTATCGCCGTTACGAGATAACCGCAAACCTGATTTCGCCGATGGTTGCGCCGGGCGTGGCGTATGCGCAATACACTGCAACCGGCCTTGAACATAATGAGTATGGCAACCCCGATTACACACCGAAGAATCACGCATTAATGACCGAGAAGCGCTGGGGCAAGCTGGCCCCCTTGCAACATTCACGCGAGTACGTTCGCCGCTTTGGCGCCGAGCGGGCCAAAGTAGGAATTATTTGCTGGGGAACTACTGCTGGCCCATGTCGTGGTGCAGTCTATCTGGCCGGTCAGGAAGAAGTACCGGTAGCAATGTTGCAGGTTCAGATGCTGGCGCCATTACCGGTTGATGCGATTAACGAATTTCTTGAACAGGTCGAGATTGTGCTGGTACCGGAAGTGAATTTCCAGGGTCAGTTTGCTAAATTACTCCAGGCTGAACTGGGGATTAAAGTGCTCTCAATGACCAAATATACCGGTATGCCGTTCTCGCGATTAGAGATTCTACGCCAGATTCACGTCCTAAATGGGCTTGCTGAACCGGTATTGTCTTGATGACGATATGCTTCACACGTAGCTTAGATGCGGAGACAATTATGACTGCTGTACCAATTACTACGCCGCCCGTTGTTTACAAACCGTCCGATTACCGCAGCGATCTGAAACCGATCTGGTGTCCAGGTTGTGGTGATTTCGGCGTTTTGGCTGCTATTCAGCAGGCGTTGGCCGCAACGCAAATGAATCCGAAAGACCTGGCTGTGGTCTCCGGTATCGGTTGTAGTTCACGACTACCCGGCTTTTTGCAGACATACGGATTGCATACGGTACACGGTCGTGCGTTACCGGCAGCAATTGGGCTGAAAATTGCCCGCCCCGATTTGACCGTGATGGCGGTGGGTGGTGATGGCGATTTCTTCAGTATCGGGCTGGGGCATTTACCGCACGCTGCACGGCGTGATCTCGATATTACTGTTGTGGTGATGGATAACGCGATTTATGGCCTAACGAAAGGGCAGACGTCTCCGACCTCACCGCGCGGACACGTTACAAAGAGCACACCCTACGGTCAATCGGCCCAACCCCTTCATCCACTGGCAATTGTGTTGTCGAGTGGAGCTTCATTCGTTGCCCGTGGTTTTTCGAGTCAGCCGAAGCAGTTGGCAGAACTGATCAAAGCCGGGCTTGAGCATCGCGGTTTTGCCTTTATTCACGTGTTAAGTCCATGCGTCACCTTTTACGATACGTATAAACTGTATAAGGAGCTGGTGTACAATTTGCCCGCAGATCACGATCCATCAGATCTCGATGCAGCGATGCACTACGCAGTTGAGCGTGAACGCCTGCCGCTTGGCATTTTTTATCGTCGGCCACCACTTGAACCGCTACCGCGTCCCACTCCGAAACCATTTGATACGCAGGCGTATCTGGAACGCTTCCGGGTATAGCCGTCAATTCTGTCTGTTTCATTGCACAGGAGGGAGGGAAACCTGCCCTCCCATTTTGTTGCAAGTTCGGAGAGAAGTTACGGAACAATCCCACCCCACTGGCGTACTGCGGCGCTACCAAGAGCTTCCGACCGGCAAGGCGCGGGCCTGTGGCCCGCGCTACAAGGCAAGCTGCTCCGCCTCCCGCCGGGTGCTGGCTATACACCGCAAGGCGCAGGCCTGTGGCCTGCGGCGCTCCACAAACGTTTCCGACCGGTAAGGCGCAGGCCACAGGCCTGCGCTACCAGGCCTGCGGCGCTCCACAAACGTGTCCGACCGGTAAGGCGCAGGCCACAGGCCTGCGCTACCAGGCCTGCGGCGCTCCACAAACGTGTCCGACCGGTAAGAGGCGGGCCACAGGCCCGCGCACCCAGGCAAGCGGGCAAGAGGCGGGCCGGAGGCCCGCGCGCCCAGGGAAATAGTGCAGGTTACGCCTGAGCGACCTTTTGATACAATCTGTACACTGGTATTGAATTTTTCTGCTGAGCACGTGAATATGATTCGTATCTACATCTGTCTTGGCCCTCATTGCCGTAGTCGGGGATCAGCCGACATCCTATCAACGCTTGAACAACAACTCCGCCAGGCTCATTTGTTGCAACGGATCGAGTGTATCGCAGGCGGCTGTCAGGATCGCTGTGCACTCGGACCGAATCTACGTATCTATCCAGGTGGACGGCAGATGCACTGCGTCACATTGCAGGCAATAGGGTCACTTGTAGCACAGCTTATCGATGGCGGTGTATAATGCCAGCGTGTACGCTATTGTTATCTATGCGATCCATTATTAGACAAGATGCGTGGACTTTCCGAGAGAACCACTGTGCGACAGGCTGTAACCCGTTATCAGCCATGGGTCGTCCGCCTCGGGCTGACGGCCATTTTACTGTTGGGAATCTATTTTCGGACTCTCAACCTCTTCGACTGGGATTCGCGAACCGGTCAACATCCTGATGAGCGCTTTTTCACCTACGTTGCCTCAACTGTTCGTTTACCAGGATCCATCGGTGAATTCTACGACTCCAGCCGCTCACCGCTCAATCCGCGTAACTATGAGCAGTTTCCGCTGTACGTCTATGGGCCATTGCCCATTATGCTTACGCGGGTTGTGGCAGTACTGTTGACGCCGACTGAAGTATTGCCAGCCCAAGTGCTGACTATCACCGGGCCACCACGAGTTGGAGCGAACCCGACAGCGCCAACCGAAAAACGCACCGATTATGGGCCATTGGTGAATAATCCCGAACGAAACTGGCCGCGGTTGATCCCTCTCATCTGGTTGTTGAATCCGGACAGAGTTGACCTCACCAGTTATGGTCAGATCGTCAATGTTGGGCGAGCGTTGGCAGCAGCGTTTGATGTTGGGAGCATCCTAATCGTCTATCTGATCGGGCGACGTTTATTCAACCGCAAGATTGCGCTCCTAGCGGCACTGCTGACTGCGCTGACGGTGATGCACATCCAGCAAAGTCATTTTTTTGTGGACCCTGCCTTCTCAACCTTTTTTTGTCTGTTGGGGCTGTACTGGACGGTACGGATTGCCCAAGGGGGTGGTATCGGCTCGTATCTGGCTCTCGGTCTCAGCATTGGTGCGGCTACAGCCAACCGCATTACGATGGCGACCATTGGTGGATTGGCCATTGTGGCAACCATTATTGCCGCACAACGAGCCTTGCGCGGACGTAGTTGGAGCGAGTTGATTAATCGCTGGTTGCAACGTGAAATCTGGCTACTCATTCTGGCCGGTAGCATCTCGTTGGTGACGTTTCGGGTACTGGCTCCTGATGCGTTTATCGGCTCACGTCCTGACTCACCGCTCATTGAAGGCCCATCATTCTTGCATGGGGCTGGATTCTTCGATATTCGACTCGAACCGCGATTTCGCGAGAATCTGACAACGGTGCGGGCGCTGGTTACCGGCGAATACGACTTTCCCCCTGGTCAGCAATGGGTTGGACGACCGGCGTACCTCTTCCCATGGATCAATATGGTTGTGTGGGGGATGGGAGCATTCCTCGGTCTGGCGGCCTGGGGCGGTTGGTTCCTCTTTGCCGGTCGGCATATTCGGCGTGGCTGGCAATGGGCGGTGCATCCTGCACCGTTGATCGGACGTTCGTGGCATCCGGCATGGGTGTTGTGGTGTTGGGTGGCCTTCTACTTCGGGTGGCAAGGCAATCAATTCGCGATCACGATGAGGTATTTGTTGCCGATCTATGGTGCACTCACGATCCTGGCCGCGTGGGCACTGGTCGTGCTGGCGCGCTGGGGACGATGGCGACAACGTACATCTTCACATACCAGGGTCACTAACCGGTTTCGGCGCGTTGGCCTAACAATAGCGCGTATCCTGGTCTGGTCGGCCAGGTATGCGCTCCCGGTAGTACTGGTAGCAACGGCACTATGGGCATACGCCTTCTCGCGCATCTATACTGTTCCGCATTCACGGGTACAGGCAGCACGCTGGCTGGCCGATCATGCACCTCCTGGCAGCTCTGTGATGTACGAGCGCTGGGATGATCCGTTACCGTTGCAGGCAACGAGAAACGCGGCCTGGAACGTTACCTTCTTTGGTATCGAGTCATCACCGTATGCCGAGGATGAACCGGTTAAATACTTTGGTCGTGGGGATGAACCTGGGCTGCTCGATCAGCTCGATCAGGCTGACTACATTACACTGACCAGCAATCGGGTCTATGACAGCACATCACGGCTGCGCATGCGTTATCCGGCATTAATGCGCTACTATCATTATCTCTTTAACGGTGAACTTGGTTTTGAGTTAGTCGCGGAGATCACCTCATATCCAACGATCCTCGGCATTCGGATCCCTGATTGGATGGCAGAAGAGGCATTTAGTGTCTATGACCATCCGCGAGTGTTGATCTTTCGTAAGACACCGCTCTACAGTCGTGAGCGAGCCGAGCAACTGATTACCGGCAATGTCGAATGGGGTGAAGTTTACAAATCGCCGTTGTTGATTGCCGACCGGAATCCAACCGCACTGCGCCTGACCGAGAGCATCTGGCCGCGTTATACGAAGGGTGGGGACTGGTGGTCATGGCTGGGAACGGCGCCGTTTACCGCACTATGGTGGATGTTCTGGCTCGAAGCACCGGCCCTAGCCGTCTTTGCGGTGATTGGGCTACGGTTACGCCACCTTCCCGATTGTGGTTTCAGTCTGGCAAAAATCCTGGGATTATTGCTGGTAGCGTATCTGGCGTGGCTAGGAGGCAGCCTACGCCTGGTACCGTTTAGTCCAACAACCCTCTGGTCAATTGGGCTGGTCGTGCTGGCGCTCGGCGGGGTATTCGGCTGGCGCGAGCGCGCAACTCTGCGTCGCATCTGGCAAGAACGCTGGCCGGTGTTATTCACAGCCGAAATCATCTTTTTGGGCTTTTTGCTGCTCGGCATCACATTGCGCTGGTTGAACCCTGATCTTTGGCATCCGGCACGTGGTGGCGAAAAGCCAATGGATCTCGCCTATCTGAACGCCGTCTTACGTAGTGCAGCTTTCCCGCCATTCGATCCGTGGCATGCTGGTGGATACATCAATTACTACTATTTCGGATTTGTGCTGGTTGGCGCGCTCATTCACCTCAGCGGAGTTGCGCCGGCGGTCGGATACAATCTGGGGGTTGCGACTATCTTCGCACTGACTGCGCTAGGGGCCTTTGGCCTCGTATATAACCTGGTAGCGACACAGGCCCCACAATCCCGACGGACCAATGTAGCCTTGATTGCCGGTGTTAGTGCACCGGTATTGATGCTGCTGATCGGGAACCTGGCTCAGGTTGGCTGGTTCTTGAATGGCTATGCAGCCGAGCAGATGAGGAAGGGCCGCTACGAGTGGGCCTTCTGGGATGCCACCCGAATTGTGCCGGGAACGATTAACGAATTCCCCTTTTTCACCTTTTTGTTTGCCGATCTCCATGCCCATATGCTCGTGATGCCGCTCAGCCTGGCCGCGTTGGGATTGGCATTGGCGTGGATGCGGCAGGGAACGGTACGCCACTGGTGGATTATCGGCTGGTTGGGACTGGTCGCAGGCGCCATTCGGGCAACCAATACCTGGGATTACCCCACCTTTGTCGGCTTGGCCGGAATTATGCTGGCCCTGGCAAGTGGACGGCATTGGCGACGAGCAGGATGGGGCTGGCCTGCAACAGGGCTGGCTGCAATCGTCGTCGGTGTTGCACCGGCACTGATCGGTAATCTGCTCTTTGCGCCATTCATTGCCAACTTCGTTACCGAGTCGAGCGGGATTGCATTCTGGCAAGGGCCTGGCTTCTCTCTGCTCGAGGCCATTATCAACGCCGAACGCACGACTGCCGGTCAACTGTTTACCATTGGCGGTCACTGGGTAGTTCTCTGGCTCTTGGGAATCGGATTGTGGGCGTGGCGTCGGCGTGAAACACTCTTGATAGTGATCGGGCCACTGGCATTCTGGGTATTAGCGCTCATATTCGACTTGGTGGCAGTGCTGCCGCTCCTGGTTATGCTGGTGATAACTGCCTGGGTCCTGTGGCGCATCCGAAATCAGGCTATCGGATTTGTGGTACCGGTACTCTGGACGTTGGCAGGGATCGGCTTGTGGGCGATGGTTGAGGTGGTGGTCGTGCGCGGTGATGTTGGCCGCATGAACACTGTCTTCAAATTCGGCCTCCACTCGTGGATGTTGCTGGCGCTGGCTGCGGCTGCCGCGATGCCATGGGGATGGGCAGCGACCAGGCTCTTGGCACCACGCTGGTGCTGGCTATTACGAGCAATCGGTGGGTTGGTTCTGGCTGCCGGTCTGGTATACCCGTTGACCGCAATACCGGCACGAATTGCCGATCGCTGGAATCCGGACGCGCCACGTACCCTGGATGGCGCAGCGTTTCTGAGCAGCATCAATGCCGCCCAACATGGTCCTGCGTATTCGCTCGATGAAGATGCCGCCGCCATTGACTGGTTACGGCGCAATGCGCGTGGCACACCGATCATCCTCGAAGCGCACCAACCGTCGTACCAGTGGGCAGGACGTATCGCTACCTTCACCGGCCTGCCTACACTGCTCGGTTGGGAATGGCATCAGATTCAGCAGCGAAGTGCAGTGAATGCAACGCCGGTGATCAATTATCGCCAACAGATCATTGCTACTATCTACAATACGCCTGATCCAGATATTGCATTGGCAGCATTAGGACGTTATGGCGTTGAATACGTTTATGTTGGTGGTGTTGAGCGACAGCTTTACAGCGCAGAGGGATTAGCAAAGTTTCAAACACTGGTCGAGCGTGGTGCGCTCGAGCGCGTCTTTCAGACTGGCGAGAGCGTCTTGTACCGAGTGCGCACACCTGGTCAACCCCAGATGCTCACCAACGATCTCCCGATTAGACCGCCGACCATGCGCACAACGCCAGCCCTGGAATTGACGCAACCCGTTCAACAACTTCCCGCAGTTGGTCACCTGGGATGGAATACCGTGCTAAGCGAGCAGCAGTGGCTGGCACTCATTGCCTGGCTGGGGATCTGGTATCTCATTGCTGGCCTGGGTATCTTACCGGCATACGCCGCCCTGGGTCATCATGGCCTGGTATGGGCGCGTCCAATCGGGCTGATCATGCTCGGTTACGCCATTTGGCTACCGACCAGTCTTGGTGTATGGCGATACGACAACGTCGGTGTTCTATGTGGACTGGCAATTATCATAGGGGTAAATGTCGTGCTCTGGTGGCGTGGGGTACGGCCCGATTGGGCGATGATGCGTGCAATCATCCCCAGTGAATTGATCTTCCTGGCCGGTTTTTTCATGATGGTCTGTATTCGGGCCTTTAACCCCGATCTGTGGCATCCGGTTTGGGGTGGCGAAAAACCGATGGAGCAAGGCTTTCTCAACGCTATCTTGCGCAGTCCGGTAATGCCGCCCTACGATCCATTCTACAGCAACGGCTACATCAACTACTACTACTATGGCCTCTACCTGATGTCGTTGCCGATAAAACTGCTCGGCCTCGACTCGGCGATAGGGTTCAATCTGGCGCTGGCAACTCTGTACGGTATGCTGCTGTCCGGCGCTTACGAATTGGGGACACGGCTCGGCGAACGTCGGCGATACGGCATCGTTGCGCTGGCCCTGATCGGGCTAGTTGGCAATCTCACCAGCCTGATTCCTGCCGGTTGGTCACAGGGAGTAAACGGACTGCGCCTGCTGTTAAACGGAGACATAACATTACTAAGTGACTGGTTTGTTGGGCCGAGCCGGGTGATTCCAAACACGATCAACGAGTTTCCGCTGTTTAGTTTTCTTTATGCCGACCTGCATCCACATCTGATTGCCTTACCGTTATCACTGCTGGCGATTGCCTGTGGCTGGCAGTTGATACGTCGCCCTAGCAAGGCACTTTGGGCACTCAGTGCATTAACATTGGGAACGTTGGCGGTTACCAACTCGTGGGACTTTCCAACGTACGGGCTGCTCAGTGGATTGGCGATCATTGCTGGCGCTGTTCGTCGCCACGGTTGGCGTTGGCAACCTCTCGTGCTTGCTGTTACACGCGCAATCGGTCTGGGAGTCGGATCGTTACTCCTCTTTACGCCATTTTTTGATCGCTACTGGCCGATGGTACGCGGTCTCGGATTCGTCACGTCTGGCGTCACCCTGCCATTTGACTATCTCCTCATCTACGGTCTACCGCTCACCATCGTCGTACCGGTCATTATTGGCGCAGCGGTACAGCGCTGGCGTAACCGGATTCCGCCAAAACCGGGGATGCTACTAGTAAGCGGATTGGGGATCGTCATCATTCTGAGTGCTGCGTTCCCCGAACTTACGCTGCGTTTGTGCTTGCTGATCGTCCTCCTCCTCACCACAGCGTTGTTGGTCCGACGGGCAGCAGGGGAACCGGCATGGTATGCGTTGTTCTTGGCCTGGGTAGCCTGGGCGGTATCTCTGGGCATCGAGATCGTGTACATCCGCGATCATCTCGATGGTAGCGAATGGTACCGCATGAACACCGTGTTTAAGTTTGGCCTCCATATCTGGGTGTTGTTAGGACTGGCAGCCGCCGGTCTTTTACCCAGACTCTTACGTCACCTGATGGTACGTCACGGTACCAGCGCAATGGCAGCCGGCATCGCAGTGATCGCTATTCCCGCATTGATTGCCGGGAGTTACCTACCGGTTGCTATTCCATCACGGATTGTGACCCGTTTTGCGGTTCATACCGAACCAACACTCGATGGCATGGCCTTTATGAAACAGGCAACGTTTACCTACGATTGCAACGCTTTTGGCGGGTGTGAAGCGAACACAACTGCGGTGCAGATTGATTTACGCGGTGATGCAGCCGCAATTCGCTGGCTCAATCAGCAGATCGATGGCACACCGGTTGTCTTGCAATCTAGTCTCTGGTTCTACCGAGCTTACGGGATTCGGGTTGCAGCAGCTACCGGTTTACCGACGGTGATCAGCGCCCTGCATGCTGATGAACAGCGTGACCCGGTAACAACCGCCAGACGAGTGCGCGATGTTGAAACATTCTTTACCACCACCGATCCGGAGGTTGCTTTGCGGATTCTGGCCAGGTACGATGTTGATTATGTCTATATTGGTGGGGTAGAGCGTGCCTTCTACCCGACCGGGTTAGCCAAGTTTGCCGTGCTGCGCGATCGCTACCTGCGCCCGGTATACGAGCAAGACGGGGTAACGATTTACGCTGTTCCTCCGTTACCCGATAGTTATCGCTTCTTCGGCGCCGAAACACCACCAGTTGCACCTCCGCCACCGCCACCACCCAATGAACCGACGATTGATCTCTCTGAACTGGAAGCGGCAGTGGCTGCACAGCCAACCAATGCACCGCTGGCATTTGGCCTTGCCGATGCCTATCGTCGCCAGGGGCGACTTGCCGAGGCCGTGCAGATACTAGCAACGGCGGCGGCAGCCAATCCAAACGATATAGGCTTACATCATCTTTGGGGTGATATTCTGGCCGACGCCGGACGGTACGAAGAAGCGGAGCAAGCCTACCTGGCGGCAATCAAGGCCAGCCCGACAGCCGGGAATTACAACAAACTGGCAACGGCGCTGATTGATTGGGGCTGGCTTGATAAAGCAGAGATTGCACTTGGGCAGGCAATGAGTGCTGATCCAAGCGTACCCGACCCCTACTTCCAACTAGCACGCCTCTTTCTGGCCCGTAATCAGCCGCGACTGGCACAAGATGCGTTGCAGCGCTATCTGCAACTGGCGCCAGACGGACGTTGGGCCGCCGAAGCCCGACAGATGCTGGCGCAGCTCAACGGAGGACAGCCATGAGTGGGCTGGCAGGTGAGGTTTTGGTTTGGTGGCTAACAGCGCAGCTCTTTACCATCGTTGGCTGGCCGGCTGCCGTGCGCTTGTTTGGTCATCTTCCGGGTATGGCCTTTGCCCTGGCCCGCCCGCTTGGCCTGCTGCTTACCGGATTTACCGCGTGGTTGCTGGCAATGCTCGGCTTAGGCCGTTTCGAGTTACCGCTGATTGTGATCTGCCTGCTCGTAACCGGCGTGAGTGGGTGGTTCTGGTTATGGCGCGACAAGCAACGCCGCTTACCGCCGCTCAATGCAGTGATAAGCGGTGAAACGATCTTTCTCATCACGCTCATCGGAATAGTCTGGCTCCGAGTGCATGACCCCACACCGTGGGGAACCGAACGCCCAATGGATTTTGCCTTTTTCAACGCCATCCAGCGGAGTGGTCTCTTTCCACCCAAAGACCCGTGGCTGGCCGGATATAGCATTAACTACTACTATTTCGGTTATTTACTGATGGCTGTTCCGGCGATGGTGAGTGGCTTACCACCGGCAACAGCGTACAACCTGGCCCTCGCACTGTTGGCCGGAATGACTGCCCAGGGAGCTGCCGGTCTCATTGACACACTATTGAACCTACTTCACCGACCACCACCCGGTTTGATTCGGAACGCACTCGGTATCTTAGGCGCGCTCATGATTCTGGTTGCCGGTAATCAATCGGGAGCAATCCAGGTCATTGTAGGTGACGAACGGGCAGTAGTACTTGATGACCGTCAGTTGATGACCGCATTAGGGCAGGCATCGCGAGGTGAATCCGTCATTGTGTTGCCATATCCGACGAACGCACAGGATTTTGGTGTTGTAGAGGGCTGGCGGCGATCTGACAAATGGAACAACTTTAATTGGTGGTGGCCATCGCGTTCGTTGTGGGATAGCTACACCATTGCTGGTGAACCGCCACGGCGTGAGCGCCGCTATACGATTACCGAGTTCCCCTTCTTTAGCCTGCGGCTTGGCGACATGCATCCACATGTGATGGCATTGCCTTTCGCAACTCTGGCAATCGGTCTGGCACTGGCGGTTAGTGCGCTGGCGGGTTCCGGCCATGCACCGACCGACACTGGCAACCAGCGTACCGACTGGTTCATCCGCATCTTACACGGTATCATCCTGGGTAGTCTCTACGCAATAAACAGTTGGGAACTACCGACCTATCTTCTGCTTTACTGGGGAAGCCTGGCGCTGACATACAGGCACTCTCCAACGGTATTTCGGTGGTGGCAATGGCTCCGCGAGGTTGTTATCAGCATCTTCATCGCTGCTGTCATGTTTCTCCCTTTTCACCTCACCTTTCGGACACCGGTTGGCGGCGCCACTCCCTGGCTCGATATACCTCTGCTTGGACGGCTAACCAGCATCATCGGCGTTTACCTCGGTGAGCGGAGCGGCTGGCACACTTTCGTCATTATCTTTGGCCTAATGGCCCTGCCGATTATTGCCGGTAGTTACCTCTACCCATCTGGTGTAGCAAACGTCACCGAGTCTGAGGCAGCAACACCCCGCTGGTTACGCTGGTTGCCACTGATACTCTTGATCGGTGGTCTCCTGGTTGGCTTTCCGCTGCTCGCACTCGGTGGTCTGGCGGCATACACTGGATGGCGTGCGCTGATCTCCTCCGAAACCGGATTTCGTTTCGGGATGATCGTTGCTACTCTCGGCAGTATCATTCTGTTCGGTGTTGAAATTATCTACATCCGTGATGTCTTTGAGGGCTTATCGGCTCGGATGAATACCGTTTTCAAGTTCTACTACCAGGTCTGGCTGCTCTGGGGCATTCTGGCGCCGGTCGCGCTCTGGTGGATCTGGGCACAGGCACCTGGCCGACAGCGGCTGACTGCCGGCCTGGTTAGTGTCGGTACCCTGCTGCTACTCAGCGGTGCATTCATCTATCCATTGCTTGTAGTACGTGATATAGCACAAGGGCCATTGATCGGACTAAACGGTTATACCCCTCGTGAACAAACAGCAGCAGGAGCGGCAGCGATTGCCTGGTTGCGTCGCCACGCACCGGCAGGCAGTGTCGTCCTCGAAGCGGTAGCGGTTGAAAACGAAGCCGCGGTCGCAGCAGGACGTGAGTCGCCGCGTTGTGGTGGCTCGTACAACTGGCAGGGATTTGGAGGGGTAGCCGCAGCGAGTGGCTTCCCAACAGTGCTGGGATGGGTGGGTCACGAGCTGCAATGGCGTGGCGGCGATCCCAAGGCGCTCGCCGAGCTAGGGCCGCGCTGCATCGCCGTTGATACCATCTACCGAAGTGGCGATCTCAACCGCATTCGCTCGTTGATCGAACAGTATGCCATCGATTACATTTACGTTGGCGAATTAGAGCGTGAACGGTATCCGACCGACAGTCTGGCAGTCCTGGCGCAGGTCGGAAATGTCGTATTTGCTCAAGATGAAGTTGTTATCTATCGGATAGAGCGGTAGACTGGCGGTACTTGAGATTGAGTTGCAATATCTCGACCAGACCTCCAGCAAGATGGATGTATACTGATCATGGAGAGATTTGTGAACACTGCGAGAAAGGTTGCCCATGCCCAGAACTAGCGATTACGATGTGATTATCGTTGGTGGCGGTCACAATGGTTTGACCTGTGCCGGGTATCTGGCCAAAGCCGGCAAGCGTGTATTGGTGCTCGAACGACGCCCCATTGTGGGTGGGGCCGTCTGCACCGAAGAGGTCATTCCCGGTTACAAGATTGATGTTGGCTCATCAGCCCACATCATGATCCATCTGACGCCGATCGTGCGTGATCTCGAACTCGAGCGTTACGGTCTCGAGTACATTGACATGGATCCGTATGCCTTCTATCCGCTTCCCGATGGTAGTGGTGCGATCTACTTCTACCGCGATGTCGAGCGTACCTGCCAGAGCATCGCCACTGTTAGTCCGCGTGATGCCGAGGCCTATCGGCGCTTTCTTGATTTCTGGACACCGCTGAACGAAGCGGTTTTCGACGTTTTTCTCAATCCACCATCGGTCACCCGACTGTTTGGCAAAGTAGCTTCCAGCATTCCCTACTTGCCCAAAGCAGAACGAAAAGTGCTTGAAGTAACACGACGGCTCTTTACCAGCTATGCGCAACTGATTGAAGAGACGTTTGAAAGTGAAGCAATGCGGGCTGCCATGACCTGGCTGGCTGCGCAAAGTGGGCCACCACCAGACGAGATCGGGGCCGGCGATTTCTTTGGCTGGCATGCGATGCTTCATTACAGCGGTGCAAAACACCCGCGTGGCGGTTCGGGCATGCTGACCCAGGCGATGGCGCGTTCGCTCCAGGCTATGGGTGGCGAAGTGGCGCTCGATGCGCCAGTACGTCGCATTCTTGTACAGAATGGTCGTGTGCAGGGAGTAGAGACGGCTGATGGGCAACGCTACTCGGCACCGATTGTCGTTTCAAATGCACATGTGCTAACGACATTCCTACACTTGGTGGGCAGCGAACACCTCAGTCCCGAACTGGTACGTCGCCTTAAACATATTCGGATCGGGAATGGCTTCGGTATGACGGTGCGTTGTGCCGCTGAGGAATTGCCCGACTATATCGCGGCGCGCAGCTACGGTCGGCCACACGAGAGTCACTACGGGCTGCAACTGCTCAGCCCAAGTATGAATTATGTACGACGCGCCTACGAAGACTACCTGCGCGGCGAACCGAGTCGGGAACCTGCGGTCATCGCTATGACCTTTTCGGCGATTGATCCCGATGTTGCACCACCTGGCAAACACACTGTCTTCCTGTGGTCGCAATACTTTCCATACAAGCTCAGTGATGGCCGACACTGGGATGACATTCGTGAGTCAGTTGCCGACTCCATTCTCGAAGTCCTCTACCGTTACGCACCAAATATGCGCGGGAAGATTATTGACCGTTTTATCCAAAGCCCGCTTGACCTCGAACGTCGGATCGGTTTGTTGCACGGCAATGTAATGCATGTCGAGATGAGCTTTGACCAGATGTTCTTCTTCCGGCCACTGCCAGAGCTGGCCCGTTATCGCACACCTATCCGTGGGCTGTACCTGACCGGGGCGAGTACCCATCCGGGTGGTGGCGTTTTCGGCGCGAGCGGCTACAATACGGCTCGTGTCGTCCTGGCCGATACGCGCACTCGTCGCTGGGGGCCACTAGCCCTTGGCGCCGGAGCCCTGGCCGCAGGGGCGATATTGGCTGGAAGGAAGCTATTGCGTCCGTAATCGGTTGATAAATTGGGTGCAAGGAAAAGATTTGTGGAAGTGGTCGTCGTTATCAATAGGATATTGCTCTTCCGCACGCGGTAGCGGTATCAGATGTAACGACGTCCATTAGCTCGGTCGACTTCATCTTCTCCGGGCAACATGGCAGGTAGGGGCGGGTTTCCAACCTGCCTCTATTAATGTGATACCGTTTTCCGGATAACACCTCTTCGTACTGCCGAGGTAGGGACTGACAGAATAACCCTGTGATTGCTTCGATGAATGATGTTGGCAATCCTATACCAAATGGCCTGCTTACCGCTCTTTGTCATTAGCTTTTGGCCCGCATCTACCTTGCGTAAACGAACGATGGCCTGTTCCGCTAGCTTTCCCTTTCCCCCCTCGCAAGCATCCTCTTGTAAGCCCCTCTGTAAGATCCTCGCAAGCCCCCTCCTGTAAGCCCCCCGCAAGCCTTACATCTTGCAAAGCAGGGGGAAGGCTACAACCCGAGTTAACTCGCCCCCTATAAGATAAGCCCCCCGCTTACGGGGGGCAGGGGGTGGCTTAATGTGTTCTAGCCGACCACTGCACCAGCGGGCCAGAGGCCCGCGTACCC